>JBEKGC010000227.1:0-16946 GCA_050013055.1 Streptosporangiaceae bacterium | reverse complement strand
CGTGGCGGGAGGTGCTCAATGCCTGGTGGCCGCGGCTGCTGCCGGGCGTGGTGGCCGCCGCCACGCACGGGGTCATCCGGGTCGGCCATGCCGTCCGTGCCCTGCTGGCGGACGGCGATGACGCAAGCCACCTTGCCGAGCTGGCGCACGGGCTTGCCTACTGGGCTGCCCGCTGGCAGACCCTGCCCGGCGGACATGCCGGCGCGTCCGCTGCGGCCGCCGCCAGCCGTCTGCGCGCAGCCACGCCGCTGGACTCGCTGGCCGCAATCCCCCGCATCGCCGAGCAGGCAGGCGGCATCGGTGACCGGCTGGCCAGACTGGGCGCGCTGGCCGCCTGGCCGGCCGCGCTGGCCGGCTTCAGCGTCCCGGCGGCACCAGAGCAGATCCGCGCGGTGCTGGCCGGGCTGGTTGATGCCGCGACCGTCCGGTACCTGCTCTACGGTCACGGCAACGGCGTCATGCTCGTGCACTCGGCGACCGCGCCCAGCGCCGTGCTCAGGACCCTGCCCGCGCTAGATCACGCGCTGTGGGCGCCCAGCCTGGCGGCGTCCTGGGCCGCGAGCAGCGCGCTGACTGCTGTCTACGCTCCCGCTGAGCCCGCACCGCGGGCTCAGCTGCAATCGCCGCCTGGCGGGCAATCCCGCGAGGAGACAGCACGGGAGGTCTTTGCGCGGGCGGTCGAGCACGGCGACCCGCACGTGATCAAGTTCGCCGACACCGCCGTGGATGTCTTCACGCGCACCGGCAATCCCGACGCCATCGCCGCAGCGCTCCGGGCAGCGGAGCTAATTGAACCCTGACGGCGGCCCAGGCGCCGGTCCTGCCCGCAGGGCCGTTCGCCGGTCACGGCACGGCCGCCATCGCTAAACCGGCCGATGAGGCCCATCACCCCGCAGCCTGATCCCCAGCCCTTCCCCCAGAACCTGAGGGATGACCATCGTGTGCGCCCGGCCCGGGCCTGCTCGCTGTCCAGGGGCCGATCGCCTGGCGATGCCGAGGCTATCCCGAACTGGCTGATCTGCACTCGGACCCGCGCTGACGCACGGCCGAGGAGTGCCGCACAAGATCGGCGATCTTCGCTGTTCTTCCAGGTCATGGGTATATCTGCACATGTAGCGACACTCCACCGTGCAAACGATAATGACACAGGTTGTGCCGACATTTTCGTGATGCCAGGGCGGTCGTGGCCGCGCTACGAGCAGGAGCGGATCCCCGCAGGTCAACCGTCGGTGACCCTGGCCGCGGCCGGTATTCGCGTATCCGGTCACCGCCCGCCTGCGGACTTGTCTACGCCGGTAACCGGCCGCGGGCGGCGACGATCTCGCGTTGCCGGCGGGTCCAGTAGTCAACGATCTTGGCGCGCGGGACCGGCAGTGCGTCGTCGGGATCGACATCGTCGAAATACCCGAGGCCGAGCAGGATGTGGTTGATGGCCTGCTGCGGGTACTCGGGCTGGAAACGCTCGACGAACAGCGCCAGGCCCTCGTCGGCCGTACGCCCGGTTCGCTGCTCGATAATCATCAGGTCGAAGTAGTCGCGGAGCTCGCCGCGGTCGCCGACTACCTTGAGTTTCATGGCTATCAGGTCGCTGAGCTGCGCAACGCGCAAGCCATCGACCTCCTGAGGCGGCTCAAGAAGGTGCTGCGGACAGCCCTCATCGGCGTGCAGGAACTGCACTTTAGTAGCAGAGAAGACGCCGTTGAGGGTTCCGGGCGCACGCTCGGTGACGGCAAACAGGCCTGCCGCTGGCAGCCGGCGGGTCAGTTCGTCGAGATCGACGCTGCCGTGGTGAAAGAAGAAGTCCAGGTCCCGGCTGACCCGGTGCCCGAGGTGAACGGCGATGGCCGTCCCGCCCCCGAGGTACGCGCCGTGCGGGATGAGGGGGGCGATCGAGTCCCACGTCAATGCCGTGTCGGGCGGGAGGATTTTCCGGACGCGATCAGACGGCATGAGGCTCGTACCCGGCGAGGTTATGCGCGAGGGCCCGCTGCGCCGGCTCAAGGCCGCGTGCCGCTGCCGCGTGCTCCCAGGCGCTCGCGGGCAAGTTGACAGTTCCCCAGGCGAGGCCATCGGGATCGAAGGACGTGAGCAGCCGCCGGGCGATGAATGGTGCCGAGCTCGCGATATCGAGCTGGGCCGGGGCCACGTTCCAGAACAGGTGCAGCAGGTGCGGAGGAACCCGCGTGGCGTGCGCCCTTCCGGGACGGGCGGGCATGTGTACCCGGGCAATCACCGGGGCGAGCGCGAGCCACTGCGGCGACCCGAATCGGAGCCGGTACACCGTTGTCTCGGCGGCGCGGCCGCGGGCAAGCATCATCGGTGTCCGCGCGACGAGACCGTCAGAGGTGAGCCGGGCGAGGGCGCGAGCGGTAGCGGTCGGCGTGACACCCGCGCGCCGTCCGGCCTCGCGCACGGACGCCACGCCGCGCGGTGAACGCGATAGCGCGGCGAGCACCCTGATGTCCACTCGTGACAGGCCAGGTACCGACGGCGTGACGCCCAGTTCCCGGGCAAGGTCGCCCACCTGCCGTGACGTCAGCTGGAAGACACCTGAGGCGGCGCGCTTGACCGGCATGCCCAGGCGATCTACAGCGCGCCGCACCCGCGGCGCTGAGGTCCCCAGAGCCCGGGCCGCGGCGGCAAGGCTATAGGTGTCCATATCGTTATGGTACCCGCTTACCCGCGCCGCAGCCGATCCTGTCTGGCGAGCCCAGGTAACGCCGGATGACCACGCCGGTGACGCAGCCTTCTGCTCTCCTCCCAGCTCAGCTGGCCATATGCGAGCACGGGCATATTCCACCGTGCAAACGATAATGACACACATTGTCCGCCCGGCTCCAAGAAGAGCCGGCATGTAGGAGGACGAGAACACGACGGTAAGTTCCCTGATGAGAGCCTGGCAGAGGTTCCGCTCTTCGGCTGAAAGTGCCACCCCGAAGCGGGGTCTCGTTCAACAGGTCTGCGTGCAGCCATGGTCCGTTACGCAAGTCATGACAGCACAGGTGTCGCAGTGGACATTCGCCACCTGTTCTTGCTAGCTACGACCAGAGTGCAGCGATCGGTGCGGCGACGACGCGGTCGCTGACAGGGAAGACATGCGGGCCGGTGTGCAAGATGATTCCGGCAGCGAACGCGTCGCCTGTCTCGTCGCGGAGCCAGGCCAGATGGCGGGCGTCGGAAGTCGTGACGGTGGCGGCTGCCTTGATCTCGATCCCGATCAGCTGCCCGCTGGCAGTCTCGATGAGCAGGTCTACCTCCCTGCGGCCTTGCTCTTCGCGCAGGTGGTAAAGGCGCGGCTCGTTGCTGCTTGCGGCGAGCTCCGCGCGCAGCTGCGCGGCGACGAAGGTGTCAAGGAGGCGGCCCAGCATGTCGGGGCCGTACAGGATGGCGTCCTTGCCGAGCCCGAGGACGGCCGCGACGAGCGCCGGGTCGACCAGGTAGCGCTTGGGGGCCTTGACGAGCCTCTTAATCCGGTTGGAGAACCAGGCAGGGACCAGGTCCAGGACGAATATCCGCTGGAAGAGCGCCTGATAGGCCTGCGCGGTCTTGGCGTTAATCCCGGCTGCGGACCACAGCGTTGACTCGGCCGCGGTACCGGCGGTGTTGACCGCCAGGACGGATAGGTAGCGGCGCAGCAGTTCCGGGTCCCGGCGCGGTGCCACCGCAGGCACGTCGCGGGTGATCATCTGCTCGACGTAGCCGGCGAACCACCGCCGCCGCGCGGTGGCCGGAATCCGCAGCGATGGCTCAGGGAAGCTCCCGGCGAGCATCAGGTCCAGGTAGTCACGGACGCTGAGTACGTCGTCCGGTGCCGTGACCGCATCCGGGCCGTTGGCTATCACGCGGTCGATGAACGGTGCCAGGGCGGCGTGCTCAAGGAGCTCGCGAACCGACATCCCGTACATGGGAACCTGCAGGAGGCGGCCGGTTCCCGGCCAGACCTGGTGCTCAAGTTCAGCGCGGACAGAACCCGTCAGGATGTAGCGGCCTGGGGCAGGATCCTCATCTACCGAGCGCTTGACGGCACCGAGCAGTTCCGGCACTTCCTGCCACTCGTCCAGGATGATCGGCGGGCGCAGGCCCTCGAGCATCGCGTCCGGCGAGGCCGCCACAGACTGGCGAACCTCTGGTCGGTCCAAGCGCAAGATCGTGCCACCGCGCCGGACTGCCGTGGTGGTTTTGCCTGCTGCCCGCGGCCCCACCAATGAAATCGCCGGAAAGGACCCGAGCAGCTCATCGAGCAGCCCATCAACGATCCTGGGCACGTACAAGTCGCTCACATGGTCGAGGATACCCGTTTCCCGCATGGTAGAGTACTTGTTTCCCGCTTACCTAAATGCCGGTTTCCCGCAGTCTGTCAATGTCGACATAATCCGCCAGGCAAGTGCAGCAGCGACAGCAGCTTCAGCAGCCGGGCGGAGGTTCCCCATAGGTCAAAGCCTGCCAGGGCTTCAGGACAGAAGTTGTCCGCAATGGTCGCTGATGTCACGGCTGGGGTACGCGCGGTGGGGCGCGGCCGGCGGCGACGCGGGCGCCCTGGCCGGCCGGGAGCTCGGCATCCTCGCGCCGGACGGGCTGACCGGCGTGACGGACCCGCGCCGCCGCGTTACCTGGGCGAGGTCAACGCACTGCATCCATTCCGCGAGGCAACGGGGGGCGCAGCGGGCTTTTCTTCGGGCGGCTCACCCGCGACGCCGGGTTCACGCTCGCCTGGCAGCACATTGACCCCGTCCGCAACGTCGAGACCTCCGCCACGATCATGCGCGGCGACCCCGAACCGATACGCGAGATGCTCGACGCCCTCGTCAGGGACGGCACCTGACCACACCGGATCCGCCCATGCGGAGGGCCGGGCCGGATCGCAGATCCGGCAGCGTGGACAGGTCACGGCCCGCGGCGACAGCGTCGCGGAGCAGTCCAGCGACCGCGGCCGGCTTGAGGTCGATGGCGCCGAGCCCGGCGGCGGTCAGCGGGATCTGCTCCCAGCCGGCCGGCGCTCTCCTCGCGGATCTCCCGGCTGAGCGCGATTTCCAGGCCCTGGTCTCCGGGATCGACGTGGCCGCCCGGCAGCACCCAGCGGGTGGCACGATCTGGCCGGTCCCGGCGGATCGCCAGCACGCAGCCATCAGGCTAGCACCGCGCGCACGCGCTCGATCATCCTTCCTCCCAGGTCGTGGTCGGCGCGGCAGCCAGCCCGTGGGGACTGGCCGGAGAGAAACGATGCGGCCGGACTCACCACGAAAGCTACGCAACCGCCGCGTTCTCCGGCGTGCCCTGACCACGCCACCGCGCCAAGGCCTCTTCAGGGTGTTTCCGCAGTTCAAGGTCAGTATCTGCGAATGCGGCCATAGTCCACCGTGCAAACGATAATGACACACTTCGGCTCCGCGCCCATGCGACCCTGACCGTCTAGTCGCCGACCTGGGCTACGACGTCGACCGTCCCGCCGAGGGCCTCGACGTAGCCTCGGATGGCGTCCACCTTGGTGACCTTGCCGTGCTCGATCTGCGACACCCGTGCCTGCGATACGCCCATCATGGTGGCAAGCTGCGCCTGGGGCAGCCCGGTGTTCTTCCGCAGCTGCGCGAGCTGGTGGCCGCGCTACTCAGCGCGCATCGCTGCGCGGCTCCGCTCGCGTGCCGCAACCCGCTCCGGAGCGTCCCATTCCGGGTTCAGCTCCCAGAACTGCCGCCTGGTGTCCTCCAGCGGACCGCCTTCATTTTCCTCCTCGTCGGCTTCCCGCTGGTATGCCGCGAAGCGTTCTTGCCTCGGGTTTGCGGCCAGCGGCGATGACCGCTGCCTTTACGCTGCCGAAGATGCGGGCACGCCTCGGCGTCGAACGGCACCGGGTCAAATTCGCGCTGTATCGGTGAGAGCAGGGGCTGGCGGGATCATGGGTTCTGCTGTGTGACTCCGTGCCGGATCAGTTCGGCTCGGGATCTGATGCCGAGCTTGCTGAAGACCTTGTGCAGATGGTAGTCGATGGTGCGCGGGCTCAGGAACAGCTGGGCAGCGATGTCGCGGTTGGTCAGTCCTTCTGCCACCAGCCCGGCAATTCTGAGTTCCTGCGGGGTGAGCTGGCTGAGGGTGGGGATGGTGCGATTGCGGGCGGTCTCGCCGGTGGCGTGTAGCTCTGCTTCGGCGCGTTGTGCCCAGGAGGGCGTGCCGAGCGCGTGGAACAGGTCAGCAGCCGCGCGCAGATGGAGGCGTGCCTGCATGCGTTTCCGCTCGCGGCGCAGCCACTCGCCGTAGAGCAGCTCGGTGCGGGCGCGTTCGAACGGTGCCAGTGCGTGGCCCAGTTCCAGCGCCTCGGTGAAGGCGGCGCCCGGCGGGCGGGTGCCGAGCAGCGCCTCGCAGCGTGCTAGCACAGACTTGCGGGCGTCAGCTGGGAAATGTTCGGCCCAGGCACGGAGCTGGGCGAGCGGCGCGCTGGTGAGCTCGCGAGGCTGGCCCGCGCGCAGGATCGCTTCTATCGCGTCCGCGTCGGGATTGGAGACGACAGCGACGCTGGGCGTCAGCTCCGGCCAGTCCCTGGCGGAGATCTCCAGCAAGATGCGGGCTGCGTCGGCTGGCCTGCCGGCGGTCAGGGCGAGCAGCCCGGTGGCCGCCTGGGCGGCCATGGTGAGCAGGACGTCGCCGCGGACATGCGCTAGCTCGAGCACCTGCCGGGCGTGCTGGCGCGCGTCTGCTTCGCGTCCCCAGACCGCCTCCACGCAGGCCATCGTGTTCAGATGCCAGCCCCAGCCGTGGCCCAGGTCGGTGGACAGGAGATAGCCTTCTTCGGCCGCCGCGTAGGCCTGGGTGAAGCTGCTGTTGCGCAGTAGTTCCCGTGCCTGCTGGTTCAGGGCAGCCGGGAGCAGGCTGAGCAGCCCTTGCGCTCGGGCGAGAGTCGCGGCCCGGGCCGCGAACCGCAGGCTAGCCCCGATGTCGGCATCCAGCCATGCAGCGTTCACGGCCCATAGTTGTGCCATCGCGTCGTTATCGAATTGTCCGGCCAGGGTCAGCGCCTCGGCGAAGGCCGCGCGCCCGCTAGCAGGGTCGCCACCGAACAAGGCCGTGATCCCGGTCACCACGGAGCGGCTGAGCTGATCTCGCGTGGTGTGGCCCGGGGTGTTCGATACCCGGGCGCTGATATCGGCCAACCTGGGCAGGTCGCGAGTGTCGGCGGCGCCTTCGGCGGCCTGGTGCAGCATCTCCAGGGTCAGCGAGGGATCGTCGCTCAGGTCAGCGCCCTCAAGCTCCGTGATGACCGCGCGGGCCATGTTGCCGCAGTTCGCCTCGATGACTCCGCTCAGGTGCAGCAGCCGGGCGCGATCGTGCGGGCCGGCCAGCGGGTAGGCGCGGGCGATCAGCGCCCGGGCCCGTTCGGCTTGCCCGGCATCCCATGCTGCCTGGGCCGCAGCGGCCAGGCGAGGCACCACGCGGGACTGGTCGACCGTCAGGGCCGCGGCGCGCTCGAACCCGGTGGCCGCTGAGGCGTGGCCCGCGCGCTGCTGCGCCCCCCGGGCGGAGGCCTCCAGCGCCGCCGCGATCTCCTCGTCACCGGCGAGCGTGGCCATGGCCTGGTGCCAGATACAGCGATCGGCATCCTGGCCACCGCGCAGCGCTTCGGCCAGCGCGGCGTGGGCGCGCTGACGCTCGCGGAGGGGGGTCCCTTGATACAGAACCGAGCGCACCAGCGGATGCCGGAAGGTGAGCATCCCGCCGACGGCGCGGATCAGGCCGGCGGTTTCCGCCGGGTCGAGCGCATCGGCGGGAAGCTTCAGCCGTTCAGCGGCGCCCAGTACCGCCGTGACGTCGCCGGTATCGTCAGCCGCGGCCAGCAGCAGCGCAAGGCGCGTGGGTGCGGGCAACACCTCTATGCGGTCCCGGAAGATCCGTCGCAGGCGGGGCGTGAGCGGGATGGCCTCCGGTAGCGGGGCCCGGCCGCCGAGTTGCGCGGTCGTCAGGTCGCCGGGCAACTCGAGCAGCGCCAGCGGGTTCCCGCTGGCGTCGGCCAGCAACCGGTGGCGGACGGCGGGTGCGAGGCCAGGCGCGGCGTGGTCCAGAAGCTGCCCGGCGGCGGGCCCGGGCAGGCGGCCGAGAGGCATTTCCGGCAGGTCCTGGAACTGGCGCAGCTCACCCTCGCGGGCCGCGAACACGATCGCCACGCGCTCGGCGCGCAGCCGCCGGGCGGTGAACACCAGCGCACCAGCCGACGGGCCGTCTATCCACTGGGCGTCATCGACGAGGCACAGCACCGGGTGATCTTCCGCGGCGGCAGCAAGGAGGCCAAGCACCGCCGCCGAGACGAAAAGACGGTCCGGACGCGGCGACGGTGCCAGCCCGAGCGCCCCGGCCAGTGCCTGCCGCTGCGGTCCGGCCAGCTGGTCAAGCTGGCCCAAGATGGGCCGCAACAGGGTATACAGCGCGGCGAAGGCAAGATTGGACTCGGCCTCCACGCCCTCGGCCCGCAGCACGGTCGTCGCGGCCCCCGCTACCTGGGCGGCGTGCTCAAGCAAGGCCGTCTTGCCGATTCCCGGCTCGCCTGACAGCACGAGACAGCCGCCCTCGCCGTTGCGGACGTCGCGGATCAGCCGCTCGATCTGGCCGCACTCGCGCTCACGGCCGATCAAGGCGGTACCTGGCTCCTTCACATCCAGCCCATCACATAGCAAACGAAATCTCAGCGGCACCACAGCCCGGGCCCAGTTCCGCTGGGGACAGCCATCATCGGTAAGCGTAATAGCCGCCACCGCACAGGCCGCCCGCCCGCTTGTCCACCGGCCTGCCGGCAGCAGCAGGCACCGGGGTAGCCGACTGGTGATCTCGCAGATTCGAGCAAACAGCGCCCTGCACCAGCATTGGTGTCGTCAGAACCCCACCAGCCGGAAACCCAAGGCGGAGGCAGAAATGAGCAAGCCAAGCGACGAGCAGACCGGCCGCACCGTGGTCGCCAACATCTCCCTGTCCCTCGACGGCCGGCTGAACGGCCCTGGCGGCGACTACGACATGAGCTGGATCGTTCCCCATGCCCTGACCGACGGCGCCCGCGAGCACATGGTGAAAGTCACCGGTCACGCCAGCACGGCGCTGCTGGGCCGCAAGAACTACCAGGGCTTCGCCTCCTACTGGCCCGCGGTGGCCGATAACCCCGAGGCTGACCCCCGGGACCGCGCCTTCGCGCAATGGCTCAACGCGGTAGAAAAGGTGGTCTTCTCCACCACCCTGCAAGAGGCCGGCTGGCCCAACTCGCGCATCGTCGCCGACGACCCGGCCGCGGAAGTGCGCCGCCTGCGCAAACAGGGGGGAGGCGACATCATCGTCCTCGCCAGCGCCAGCATCATCCGCAACCTGCTGGCGGCTGGCGAAGTGGACCGGCTCAGCATCACGCTATGCCCGGCACTCGCCGGCAGCGGCGCCCGCCTGTTCGGCGATGACTCGCCCGGCTCGGCGTGGTCACTGGCAGAAACCACGCCCACCGACAGCGGCGCGATCTGCCTGCTCTATGACCGGAAGCCGCCCGCATAGCAGCGCCAGGTCACCAGCTCGCGGAAAATGGCGGGAGCCGAGCACGACGGCATGGCCCCCGCCATTCCGCGATGGCCGCCTCGTTCGGGATCAGCTTCTGGAGGCTCCTATGCCCAGAATCTTGGTGCTCAACAGGATGCACCTTGACGAATGGCCAGCCGATCAGGTGGCTAAGGTACTTAAAAGCCTGGCCGGCCACCCAGATATCGTTGGCTTTACCCGGGAAGCCCCGGGCCCGGGTTGGAAGCCACGACGCGGGTACGATGCCAATATAACAGATTGCTTTCCCGGCAGCCCAGGCGGGAACCGAGAACAGCGAGACGCCTGGCAGATAACCCTGCTAGCACGGAAAGCAGACCTAGTCCTCGATATACACGGAACCCAGGGCCCGGCTGAGAGTTTCCCTTTCTACGGCCCGGCGGGCCTCAATAGCCGACTAGTCAAGGGCACCGCCTCGCTCCTCGGCTGCGAACATGCAGTCATTATCGAAGCCCCTCACCCGGCCGGGGTGCTGCACAACTATGTTGGATGGGACCTGAGCCCCGGCCACCCTCTCATCAAGGCACTACCCGGCTTGCTCGCGGCTCTCGCCACGGGCTGGATACCGCCCATCCGGCCGATGGCGGAATACCGAGCCGTGGATGGAATCCGGGAGACGGACGCCCTGCGGGTCGGATTGCAACGCGAATACCCGCCATTTAAGCGTCTGCCCGATTGCGCCATGCGCGCCCTTGGCCTGCCGGTCCCTGCATTCGCCTTCAGCTGGGATGCGGACCGCTACGCTCATACCGGGTACCGGGGAGAGGTAGCGGTACCGTACCGCGATCATTCTGAAGGCTGCCAACCAAACCGGAAAATAGCCCATCTGGGCGTGTCCATGGCTTCGTGCACACGGCCTGTACCAGCGCACAGTAAACGATCCGCGCTGTTCTTCCAGGTCATGGATGTATCTGCGAATGCATCGACTCGCCACCGTACAAACGATAATGACACACATTATCCAACCCGGCTCCTGGAAGGAGCCGGCATGTACGAGGACGAGGACAACGACGGCAAGTTCCCCGACGAAACCCCGGTGGAGGTCCGCTACCCCCGCAGCAAGCAGGAAGAGCAAGCCGACCGCGGCATCTGGCCGTGGCTGCCGCCCGCCCCGCGTCGGGAGACTCGGTGCGACCACCTGCTTATCTCCTAGGAACCAGTAACCGGCACCGATGTTCCGCCCGCGCTTCACGCCCTCCGACCGGCTCTCCATCAAAATCGCACCCTAATCGCCACCTTCAGGTGAGCCAGCCCGCCGTGGTGACACTGGTCACCGCACGGTAACTGCTCCGGTAGCTGTCCGTTCCGCCGGGGCTGTGGCAGCCGTCAGCCCATGGCAGCCTTGAGGAAGCCGGCCAGTACCGGGTGCGGGTCGTCCTCGGGCGGGGCGGCCTGCGGCACGTAGAGCGTGGCCAGGAAGAAGCGGTGTCCGGGCAGCTCGAGGATGCGCGGCTCCCCGTCGTCATCGAAACCGCTGAACCGCAGGCCCGACCGTTCCAGCGGTTCCCGGTAGCGCGGGTTCAGCCCGAAGGTGCAGAAGAAGGGCTCGACTGTCTCTGAGGCCGGGTACAGTTCCGCGGCGAAGGTGCCGGGTGTGACATGGACGCGCGCCAGTTGGCCGGCGACATTGCAGGTGAGCGGTACGCACACCAGCTCGTCGGCCTCCGGGTTGACCTCGGCGTGGTCCGCGCCGGCGATGCCGGTGACGTTGCGAGCGTACTCGACGAGAACATGCTGGAACCCGGCGCAGGTGCCGAGGAGCGGCAGGTCGTTTTCGCGTGCGTAGCGAATGGCGTCCAGGGCGCCCGCCATGCTCACGTAGGGGCTGCCGGGCGCGATCAGCACCCCGTCATAGCCGGCCAGGAGTGCCGGGTCGGCTTCCACCGCTGGGGTGGGTATCCAGGTGACTGGCACTCCCGCCCTGGCGAAGGCTGAGTCGGTCGCCGCAAGCGGTACGGACTGAGGATTGCGGTCTCCCACGATTGCGATCGTCATGACTTCATCGTGACGGCAACCGGCTTGCGACGTCTAGCTAAAAGTTGTGGAATGAATCGTGCAGAATCTCTTCACGATTGATCTCGTTCAGCTCCGCACGCTGCGAGAACTCCGAGAGCGGGGCACGATCACGGCTACCGCCGCAACCTTGCACCTGACGCCATCGGCGGTCTCCCAGCAGGTAGCCGCGTTGTCCCGGTCGGTCGGCGCGCCGCTGCTGGCCCGGCACGGACGGCGTGTCCGGCTCACGCCCCAGGCGGTCATCCTGCTTGAGCACGCGGATCGGTTGCACGCGGAACTGGAGGCCACCCGCGCGGAGCTTGCCATGTTCGAGGCCGGCCGGGTTGGCGTGGTGCGATTGGCCGCCTTCGCCACCGCCATCACCGGACTGGTGGTCCCCGCGATGCTGGTGCTGGCGGAGGAATGTCCCGGAATCAGCGTCCTGGTCCAGGAGATAGAACCACCGGAGTGCTTCACCCGTCTCGATGCCGGGGAGGTGGACATCGCGGTCACCGTGGAGTACCCCCTCGGCCCGGGCCCAGACGACCCCCGGTACCAGCGGACCGAACTCTGCCGCGACCCGCTTCTCGCGGTCGTCCCGGACACCCACGCACACGCCGGGGATCGGGTCGTCAGTATCGGCGACCTCGCCGCAGACCGGTGGATCGCCGGAGCATACGGGCATCCATGTTTCGGCATCACCATGGCCGCCTGCACGGCGGCACACGTCACTCCGCGGATCAGCCACCACACCAACGACTGGGACGCGGTCATCGCCTTGGTCGCGGTCAGCGCCGGCGTGGCCCTCGTCCCGGCTCTGGCTCTCATCAACAGCCGCCACGCCGTCACCGCGCTCCCGGTATCGCCGCAGGCGCCCGCCCGTAGCATCTACGCGGCAGTTCGCAACGGATCCGCGAACGCGCCCCACATCGCGGTCGCCCTCAACGCACTCCGGACCGCTGCTGCGAAACTCGAGGTCCGGGCATCCTAGCTCTGGCACCACTGAGATCGCTCACGTCAAGTTCTAAGCTTAAATTTTAACCTTAATTCTATTTATATCAGGCTATATGCACCTTATTCGCCCATATATCTGATTGATGTGTGAAGAACGGCCGATCCAGGCATCTCGGCGGACACCCTTCTAATACTGCCCCGACAGGCGAGATGCCCTGTCTGTCAGGGCCTGGGCTGCACGTCACGTTCGGCCCGAACCGCTGCCTGGCGTCGTCCGCGATCGCCCGGTTGACGGCGAGGTACATGCCGCGTCGCCGGGTGGTCGCGGCCATCAGCACCAGCGTCGCGGTCCTTGAAGCCCCCGCGCCCGCGACGAGCGCCAGGTCGCCGCCGCCCGCGAACATCTCGCAGGCAGCCTGTTGCTCTTCGGTAGGGACCAAGACAAGCATTTTCTCAGGACGAGCCGTGGTTCTAGCCCCAGCAACCTACCTGAACGCGCTGGCTGGAGGACTTACCGGTGTCACGTTCATGAGCGGAGTCGCGCTGGCTGCCCGGTCAGTCCGGGGCCGGGAGCCCCAGCTGCCGAGTGCACTTCTAGCTATGACCAGAGCGTCGATACAGGCGCGGCGACGATGCGGTCGCTGACGGGGAAGACATACGGGCCGGTGTGCAAGACGATGCCGGCAGCGAATGCGTCGCCGGTCTGGTCGCGGAGCCAGGCCAGATGGCGCGCGTCAGAGGCCGTGACGGTGACGGCGGCCTTGACCTCGATCCCGATCAGCTGGCCGCTGGCTGTCTCGATCAGCAGATCCACTTCCCTGCGCCCCTGCTCTTCGCGCAGATGGTACAGGCGCGGGTCCTTGCTGCTCGCGGCGAGTTCCGCGCGCAGCTGCGCCGCGACGAAGGTGTCGAGGAGACGGCCCAGCATGTCGGGGCCGTACAAGATGGCGTCCCTGCCAAGGCCGAGCACGGCCGTGACGAGCGCCGGGTCGACCAGGTAGCGCTTGGGGGCCTTGACAAGCCTCTTGATCCGGTTGGAGAACCAGGCGGGAACCAAGTCCAGGACGAACATCCGCTGGAAGAGCGCCTGGTAGGCCAGGGCGGTCCTGGCGTTGATCCCGGCCGCTGACCACAGCGTCGACTCGGCCGCGATGCCAGCGGTGTTCACCGCCAGGACCGATAGGTACCGGCGCAGCAGTTCCGGGTCCCGCCGCGGCGCCACCGCGGGCACGTCGCGAGTAATCATCTGCTCGACGTAGCCGGCGAACCACCGCCGCCGGGCGGTAGCCAGCATCCGCAGTGACGGCTCGGGGAAGCTCCCGGTGAGCATCAGATCCAGGTAGTCACGCACGCTGAGCGCGTCGTCTGGTGCAGTGACCGCATCCGGCCCGCCGTCTATGACCCGGTCGATGAACGGCGCCAGGCTGGCGCGCCCCCAGACCTCGCGGACCGACATTCCGTACATGGGGACCTGCAGAAGGCGGCCAGTGCCCGGCCAGACCTGGTTCTCCAGTTCCGCGCGGACGGAACCTGTCAGGATGTAGCGGCCCGGGGAAGGATCCTCATCCACTGAGCGCTTGACCGCGCCGAGAAGTTCGGGTACCTCCTGCCACTCGTCCAAGATGACCGGCGGGCGCAGCCCCGCGAGCATCGCGTCGGGCGAGGCCGCTACCGACTGGCGAACCTCTGGCCGGTCCAGGCGCAAGACCGTGCCGCTACGCCGGACCGCCGTGGTGGTCTTCCCCGCTGCCCGAGGCCCCACCAGCGAGATGGCCGGGAAGGACAAGAGCAGCTCGTCGAGCAGCCCATCAACGATCCTGGGCACATACAGGTCACTCACCTACCCGAGAGTACCTGTTTCCCGCATGCGTGGATACCTGTTTCCCGCACAGGCGACTGCCAGTTTCCCGCGACCTGGCAACGTTGGTGCAAGCCATCGCGCAAACGATAATGACACAGGTGGCCGGACCAGCACTTGGTCCGGCCGGGCTGCCGGTTTAGCAGGGACGTCGGGGAGGCTGGCGCCCGTCGAAGCTGGGCAGTCCGGGATGCGCGCACGCTTGGACCTGTTCCAGCGTTAACGAACCGGCCGCTCATGCGGGACGAGCGGCCTGGTGACCGCAATGATGCGCCTCCGGTCCATTGGGCTACCTCCGAGATTCGACGTACCGGTATTGCTTGGCCAGCCAGGTCGCCGGTTTCAGCTATGTGTTCAGGGTTGCCGTAGCCGCGCCCGGACCTGCGCGGGCCCGGCCCGGATCGGATGATCCTGGGCCGGGCCGGGATTCGCCTGGCGATCAGTTGAACGCGGCGGCGAACATGCCGGGTTCGTAGGAGCCTCCCTGCTGGTGCACGATGACGGCGAGCCGGTTGGCCGCGTTGATCATGGCGACCAGGCAGACCAGCGCGGCGATCTGGTCGTCGTCATAGTGCTTGCGCACCTGGGCCCAGGTCTCGTCGGACACGCCCTGGCAGGCGTCGGCGAGCCGGGTGCCCTCCTCGGCGAGCGCCAGCGCGGCCTGCTCGGCCTCGGTGAACACGGCGGACTCGCGCCAGGCGGCGACCAGGTTGAGCCGGACCGCGGTTTCACCGGCGGCCGCGGCCTCCTTGGTGTGCATGTCGATGCACCAGCCGCAGCCGTTGATCTGGCTGGCGCGCAGCGACACCAGCTCCTGCGTGGACTGCGGCAGCGGCGACTGAGCGATCAGCAGGCCGGCGCTGGCGAACCGCTTGGCGAACTTGGCGGCGATCTCGTTACCGAACATGTTGAACCGGGGTTCCATGACTTCGCCCTCACTTGGAGAGTTGCGTGCCGCGCGGATCGTTCCGCGCGGCGTCCGTACGAACATGGAGATGCCGGCGACCCGATCCTTGTGACAGCGCGGTTTGTGATGAGCACCGCTGATCGTGGGATGTCACAAAGCGGCTGAGACCGGCGTCTTGTGTGTGGCACGGTCGAGAACGAACAGGCAGGAGCCAGCCATGAGCGAGCGCAGCAGCCGAACAATGGACACAGCCGCGCCGCTCGCTCAAGGCGATCGCCCGGACCCCGCCACCGAGGCGTTCCTCGCCTACCGCAACCTGCTGTTCACCGTCGCCTACGAGATGCTCGGCTCGGCCGCCGACGCCGAGGACGTCCTACAGGAGACCTGGCTGCGGTGGGCGGGTGTCGATCTCGGCACGGTGCGTGACCAGCGGGCATACCTGGTCCGGATCACCGCCCGCCAGGCACTTGCCCGGCTGCGCACGCTCGGCCGCCGTAGGGAGTCCTACGTCGGCCCCTGGCTGCCCGAGCCGCTGCTGACCGCGCCCGACGTGGCCGAGGACGTCGAGCTGGCCGACAGCGTCTCGATGGCGATGCTGCTGGTACTGGAGACCCTCACGCCGGCCGAGCGGGCGGTGTTCGTGCTGCGCGAGGTCTTCGATGTGGCCTACGACGAGATCGCCGAAACCGTGGGCAAGAGCCCGGCCGCGGTCCGCCAGATCGCGCACCGGGCGCGGGCACACGTCGCGGCGCGCCGGCCGCGCGGAGTCGTTTCCCCGGCCCAGGCCCGAGACGCGCTCGAGGCGTTCCAGCGGGCGGCCGAAACGGGTGATCTGCAGAGCCTGCTCGACATCCTCGCGCCGGACGTCGTCCTCCTGGGCGACGGCGGCGGAGTCAAGCAAGCCGTCCCGCGGCCAATCGTAGGGGCCAGCAAGGTGGCCCGCCTGCTGGCCACCGGGCTGGGCAGGATCACCGCCGCAGCGTCGCTGCAGTCGGCACAGGTCAACGGCTACCCGGCGCTGATCCTCCGGCTCAACGGAGAGATCGACACCGTCGTGGCGGTGCGCATCGACGACGGCCTCATCACCGGGCTCTACGCCATGCGCAATCCCGAGAAGCTGTCGCACATGCAGAGCGAAACCGCCCTGCGCCGCTGAGTCCGAGGCAGCTCGGAAACGAACAACACACCCGGCATCTCCACCCGCACGTCGCTACTGGCGACGGCGCAGCAAAGCTTGTCTCACAGTGCTGACCCGACTCGGTCAGGCAGTCCGGAGTGGAGAGCCGTGTCCGGACATCTGAAAATGCCATTACGAGTGCGTCCGCCGACCAGCGCGGAACTCGGAGCGAACGGCTTCGAGGCAGCACATAACGACGCGCTGCCCATCCCTGTCGGCCGTTTGCGACAGCGCACCGACTCGGCGATCCGCGCTGTTCTTCCAGGTCATGGGTGTGTCTGAGAATGCATCGACTCGCCCTTGTGTTTCCATGCTCACCGGGGCCAGCTGGCTGACGGCTGACGTAGTACGCAAGGTAGTGCCGGTATCAGGTTGACGGGCTCAGGCTTACGGGACGCCGAGCGTCAGGTAGGCGAAGCCGAGGACGTCGCGGTGGCCGCGCAGCCAGATGTTCCTGGTCTTGTCGAGCTCGGCCCGGACCTGGCCGGCTTGCGGGTGGCCGGGGT
>JBEKGC010000226.1:0-11548 GCA_050013055.1 Streptosporangiaceae bacterium | reverse complement strand
TGCTCGGCCCCGGACAGCGCCGCGGGATGCGGTGCCCGCGGTCCGGGCGGCGCCTTCTCTGCGGCCGGTTCCGGATTGCGCTGGCGGTGCAGCGTCGCCCGTGATTTCCCGAGCAGCTCGCATGCCCTTTTCACCGAGGTGAAAGGTTCCAGCTCGGTGACCGCGACGTCGATCACTTGTGCCGCTTCGCGTCTGAGTCCGCGCTCTCGGAGAGCAGTTCCAAGAGCGCGTGTGCTTTTCCCACCACTTCAAGCGCGGCTTTCGTGCGGGTCAGCTCCGCGGTGAGTTTCTCGTTCTCCCTGCGCAGCCGCTCGTTTTCCACCGCCTCGGTGCTGCGCCCCGGCCGCCCGGCTGGCTTATCCGTCATTCCATTTGCCGCGCCGGCTTCGCGTGCTTTGCGCCAGCCGTCGATATGAGAGGAGTAAAGCCCTTCGCGGCGCAGCAGCGCGCCGCGCTCGCGCCCGGATTCCAGCTGGTCATACTCGCGCAGGATCCGCGCCTTGTACGCCGCGGTGAAGGTCCGCCGCTTCGGCTGCCCGGCCCGCGGCCCCTTCCCGGAGGCCACAGTATCATCTTGCCCCGCAGCGGCCGACGCCATATCGGTCATCGTCATAGTCACGTCTAGGTGGTTCCTGTCTCGCCCTGCTCAGTAAGAGGTTTGCTTCACTCCTGTGTCTCAAGCGAGTTTGACAGAGAGGGTGGGGCGGGAAGGGGGTGCGGGGGAAACCGGGGGCAACCCGGGCTGTGGGGGGGTTGCCCCGGGTGTCCCCCGCGACGCTTGCAGCTTCCACGTCCGGCAGGCCCGGCGCGGCAGGTCCGTGTGCCGCGCGGAGCGCGGCGCCCTGGGCATTCTTCCCCGGTCATTGGCGCGGCGCGCACCGGGGTCCATTGCGCTTTCCACGGTCATGGGTGCGGCGGGTCCGTCGTTGCTTTTCGGGGGGAGGAAGGAGGGGTCTGGGGAACATGGAACCGGGGCCGTGTTTTTCCGGGGCCGGGGGCGGTTCCGGGTTCCCCAGTGCGTTTCCGGATTGGTCTCTCCTTTTGCCTGTTCACTCGTGCAGTTGAGCCGTAGTGTTCCTGACCTCGCTCTCTTGTCTTGTTGAGGGAGTGAGGTCAGGAACACGGAGGCGGCCCGCCGCCAGCCTGTTTTCGCAGGCAGGAGGGGGGACCGGGCCGGGAACGCGGCGCACAGTGCCCGCACGTGCGGGCACTGTGCTTGTACGGGCATTAGGCGGCCGGTGTCCAGGGAGTGCGGGGGACCGGGCAGAGCCCGGTCCCCCGCACTCCTGACCGCCTTCCCCCGCCGGCAGTGGCCTGGGCGGGCGGATAGTGGCCGGGCTCGCCCGGCTGCCACGCGGCCCCGTGGTTGCTTAGGTGGTCGCGCCGTTTGGTTTCGCCGCTCGATACGTTATTGAGCGGCGAAACCAAACGTAACCAGACCGGCGGCTCTGCGTAGCCGCGCGGGCCGGATCTGCGGCGTGTGGTTTCCGCACGCCGCCCTGAGGAAACAGCGCCCGAAGGGCACCATTTCGGGGTTGTGCTGTGCATGAGCATGGTTCGGTGCGGCAACCTGTGCGCTGGCTGCGGGTTTATCACGCTGACGATCTGTGCGACCGTCACGGTGGGTGTGATCAAGGCCATCCGAGTTCTCCGCGTAGACCTGATACCCCTGGCGGAGGTGACCACCGACCGGGAAGAATGCCCTGGTGTCAGATCTCAAAGCGGAGCTCACCGTGTTCATGGCGGGGTATGAGCAGGCCAACAACAGCCGTGACATCGGTCGTGTCGAGTCGATGATCGCCGAAGATGCCACTTACTGGTTCTCTGACGGTTCCTATAGGGGCCTTGAGGAAATTACGGGAGCGATTAAGCGGACCTTTCTCGCGATCCAGGACGAGGTGTACAAGATCAAGGATCTTGAGTGGGTCGTGCTGACCGCTGAGCACGCTGCATGCCGCTACCGCTTCTCGTGGACGGGCGTGATCGATGGCCGACCCCGATCGGGCCAGGGTCGTGGCACGAACGTAGTGGTCAAGCGTGATGGGGAGTGGAAGATGCGACACGAGCACCTTAGTTCCTGAGCAGGGGAGTCGTCGTGATCGTGGCGCGGGCCCGGCCAGCTTGAGGAATGATAATCAGAGCTGGATCGTCACTTCGATGGCCAGTCGCCGTCCGAGCCCGGCGTGTTTCGCACCAGGCATGCGGCACTGGGTGTCTGGCAGCGGTCCAGGTAGGCTGAGGCTGTGGAGCCTGACCCTTACATCACCTGGCCGCCGCATCCAGATCCCCGTGTTGAGGATCTGTTTCGCCAGGCGAACCGGGATGACTTCGTGGTCGTTCACCTGGATGGCATGTACACGCTGATATCCCCGGACGGGACGCAGGAAATGCAGTTCCAGGATTACGTGGTTCCTTCATCGGCG
Organism: Streptosporangiaceae bacterium; assembly: GCA_050013055.1. GTDB lineage: Bacteria > Actinomycetota > Actinomycetes > Streptosporangiales > Streptosporangiaceae > Palsa-504. Next base: position 9,125 of record JBEKGC010000226.1, on the reverse strand, counting down.
GCCTGGCGGGTTGTGGTCAGGCAGCTGGAAGGCTGGTTAGAGCAGATGAGGGAAAGTTCAGGGGGCCGGTAATGGCAGTGTTCAAGATCAGCATCAAGGCGACGGTCAGCGGCGGCTCAGGCGACGGGATGACGCAGAGCGTCAGGGCGGTCGCCCGGTACCTGGACGAGGTCCAGCGGAGTACAGCCCGCTTCCTGGCCTTCACTTTGTCGTGTGACCGCACGGCCAGGACTGCCCGGTTCACGATGTGCGTGGAAGAAGAGGATCAGGTTAAGGCGGTAGCGGCGGCGTTCTCCTGGGCAGTGACGGCCATCAACGCCACGGGAGATGGTGCTTACGGCTGGGAGATGGCCGCGCGTCCCGAAGAGCGTGAGCGCATCCTGGCATAACTATTAGCAGGCGGGAGTCTTCCCGCCTGTAACGGCGGGTCGGCTGGGCGCAGGGCGGTAGGTAGGTGCGCTTCGCGCGCCGCCAGGCGCGCGAAGCGCGAGCGGGGGCGGCTAGTGATCTTGTAATTACAGGGTCGGCCGTTCCCTGGGGTGGCGGGGAACGGCCGTTGGCCTGTGGCGGGTCAGAGCTGGATAGTCGCTTCGATGGTCAGGCGGCGGCGGGTGTTTTCACAGTTGGCATGTGGCACTGGGACGACAACGGTGGAACATCGTGGTGCCTCGCGAGCGGGAGCAGGCCAGCACGGGCGTGCAGGATGGGGCGGGCTGGGCTCACGGGGACCGCGGGCGGGGACCGCGGGCGGCCAGTCGTCGCCGGGCGTGGCCCTTCGTTGCCGGTTACCCGGGCCAACGCTCATTCATGCGGTACTAGCAGCCATCGGTGCCATCGGTCAGGATCATTCGCCATGACCGGCCATTGCCGGCCATGCGGGCGATCAGCTAGGCGTCATGCGCGGCAGGCGATTCCGTCGAGGACGGTGCTGAGCCCGAACTGGAACTGATCGTCGGCGAAGTCGGCCGGCGGGGCGGCCGCGTGCTGGGTCATGGCGGCGGTCAGGCGGGGGAAGCGCTCGGGGTCTGCCAGCCGCAGTAGCATCCGGGCGTACTGCGTGCCCGGATTGTCGCCGGGCCGGACGCCGCGGGCGAGCCCGGTCGCGAGCTGGGTCTGGCCCCGAACATAGACATTGACCAGCAGCAGCGCTGACAGCTTCTCGGTCTCCGCGAGGCGGGTCGGCTGCAGGGCCTCGAGCCCGCGCTCGGTCCACTGGATCTGGTAAGGGAGCGCGGGCGGATCCGGCGGGGACACCCCCAGCACCCAGGGGTGAGCCTCGAGCCTGGAGCGCGCGGCATAGGCCCAGGCTGATAGCCGGTCGCGCCAGCACGCCGGGCCGAAGGCAGGGAAGTCCGGCGGTCCGATGGCCTCGTCGATCATGAGCGCGAGCAGTTCGTCTTTGGCCTGAACGTAGCGGTAGAGGCCCATCGAGGTCATGCCGAGCCGCGCTCCGACGGTTCGCATGGAAACGCGGCCGAGGCCGCCCTGGTCAGCCAGCTCGACGCCGGCCGTGGCGATCGTGCGGAGGTGCAGGCTGCGCCGGGGCCCGGGCCGTCGGCCGTCGTCGCCGTGCCAGGCCAGGTCCACATAATCCGGAATGCCCATGGCGGTATGCCTACCTGGGTGTCCTGCCGGGCCAGCCATACTGCTTGCAGTGTACACAGTCGAAAGTCTACAATCTGCTTACATCGTTATCAGTTCTCGATGTAAGCAGATAAGGCCAGGGGGCTCCGTGCGCAACAAGGACGTGCTGATCTCGGGGGCCGGCGTGGCCGGGCAGGCGCTGGCCTACTGGCTGCGGCGGCTCGGCTTCACCCCGGTCGTGGTGGAGCGGGCACCCGCGCCGCGCGACGGCGGCCAGGCCGTCGACCTGCGCGGGGCGGCGATCGAAGTGGCCCGTCGGACGGGAATCCTGGACGCGGCCCGGGCCGCGCGCACCGGCACTCGCGGGATGTCCTACGTGAGCTCCGCCGGCAAACGGCTGGCCAGCCTCACCGGCGCCTTCGGGGTCATCGATCCGCAGGACGTCGAGATCGTCCGCGGCGACCTGGTGAGCATCCTGTACGAGGCCGTCAGGAATGACGTCGAATACATCTTTGACGACTCGATCTCGAGCCTGACCGACGCCGCGGACGGCGTCACGGTGACTTTCGAGCGGGCGGCGCCGCGCACGTTCCATCTGGTGGCGGGCGCCGACGGGCTGCATTCTCGGGTGCGCGGCCTGGCCTTTGGCCCGGAGTCGCGGTTCATCGGTCATCTGGGCCTGTACCTTTCTGTGTTCACCATCCCCAACGACCTGGAGCTAGATCACTGGCAGCTCATCTACGTCACCCCCGGCAAGTCGGTGACTGTCACCAGCGCGCGAGGCAATCGCGAGGCGCGGGCGATCTTCTTCTTCGCCTCCGGGCCGCTCGAGGTCGACTACCGTGACTGCGGCCAGCAGCAGAAGCTCCTCGCAGCCGCGTTCGCCGGGGAGGGCTGGGAGGTGCCCGGGCTGCTCACGGCCATGCGGGAGGCCCCGGACTTTTACTTTGACTCCGTGAGCCAGGTCCGCATGAGCTGCTGGTCGGCCGGGCGGGTCACGCTCGTCGGCGACGCCGGCTACTGCCCGTCGCCGCTGTCCGGCCAGGGAAGCAGCCTCGCCCTGGTCGGGGCCTACGTCCTGGCCAGCGAGCTGCGGGCCGCGGACGGCGACTATCGTGACGCCTTCACGCGCTACCAGCGGCGCATGCAGGAGTTCGTCGAGATCAACCAGCAGATAGCCACCGGCAACGCCAAGCGGTTCACGCCCGCTAACCGCCGGCAGATCTGGCTGCAGAATCAAGGCATCAGGGCCCTGCCGTACATGCCCGGTAAGAAATGGATCCTCAGCCTCGCGACCAAAGGCGTCAAACAGGCCGCCAACGCCATCACGCTGCCCAGCCCGGCTCCGTACTGATGGCACCCGAGCATGCCGGGTGGGTCACGACTTATTCGCGTGCGCTGGTCTCTGGGCGGCCCTACGCTGTCGGGTGTGGGCGATGAGGAGTTCGCTGACTACATCGCAGGCACGCTGGCTGGCCTGCCCGGCGTGCTGGCCGTATCCCTGGGCGGCTCCCGGGCGAACGGCACCAGCCGGCCGGACAGCGACTGGGATTTCGCCGTGTACTACCGCGGTCGTTTCGATCCCGATGACCTGCCCACCCTCGGCTGGCCCGGAGAGGTCTCAGCCATCGGGGGCTGGGGCGGCGGGGTGTTCAATGGTGGCGCGTGGCTCCGGGTGGAGGGCCGCCCGGTCGATGTCCACTACCGTGATCTGGACGACGTCGAGCACCGGTTCGCCGAGGCTCGCGAGGGACGCTACCGTGTCGAGCGCCTGATGTTCCACCTGGCTGGCATCCCGACCTATGTGGTGGTCGCCGAACTGGCCCTGCACCGTGTGCTGCGCGGCAGCCTGCCCCGACCGGAATACCCGGACAAGCTGCGCATCACCGCATCGCAGCGGTGGAGCGCAGATGCCCGGCTGACGCTGGGCTATGCGCGCGGCGGCCACGCCAGCCGCGGTCATGTCGCGGAGACGGCGGGGCTCATCGCCACCGCCGCGGCGCAGGGCGCGCACGCCGTGCTGGCCGGGCGCGGTGAATGGATCACCAACGAGAAGATCCTGCTCGACCGGGCGGGGCTTCGTTCCGTCGACGCGGTTGTTTCCGGGCTGACGGCCGATCCGGAGCAGCTCACCGGGGCCGTTGACGCGGCGGAGAGGCTACTGGGCCTGTCGCCTTCGGCGCCCGGGAGGTGAGCTGGGCCAGCTCAGGCGGCCCAGGGGCGGATCAGCAGGCGGGTGTTCTCCCGTCGGCGTGGGGATGGTCTGCGGCGATGAGCCGGCTGGCGATGGCGGCCCGCGGGCTGAGGCGGATGAGTGAGCCGGCCAGGTCGTTCCCCGCAGCTGTCAGGCCGTCGGGGCCGAGGGCGGCGAGCCCGTCGATGATGAAAACGGCGTTTGTGGTCGCTGTCGTTATCCGGGTCCTGGTGCATTGCCGCCAGTTCCACTGGCGGCAGGTGACGCCGGTGTCGTCACGCCAGATCACCTCGCCTGGCCGGGGGTGCTCGATGGCCGGCTCGCCGTGCGCCGTGGCGCCGAAGTCCTCATCTCCGGCGGCCCGGGCCAGCCGGGCCGGGCCCTGGTACTGGTCCAGGTCCTCGCCGCCGACTGGCACCAGGTTCGCGATCGAGACCGCGTTGTAGGCGTCGGTGAGACGGTCGATGCGGGGCAGCCCGGCGTCCAGGCGGCGCAGCAGCGCCTCAACGCTGGGCCGGGTGCGCTGAGGCTTGGCGCCGAACGCCCGGTAGGCGGCGCGCCAGTCGGCGACTTGCGGCACGTCTTCGGGTGCCCGGCCGCCAAGCGTGACCCGTGCCCTGGTCTCGGCTCGCGCCAGCAGCTCGTCGCTGATCTTGTCGGGCGGTCCCGGTTCCAGGCCCTCGGCCACCAGCACCATGACGCGGTAGTCCGGCCGCAGCTCAAGTATCTCGCGGGCCACGCTGACGGCCTCGAGGAAAGCGCGTGCGCTGTCACTGACCTGAGCCTGGGTCAACGGGGTCATCACCGGGCCGCGCCCCTGCCGACAGCCGGCTCGAACACCGTCAGGGCGAAACGCGCCAGCTGCGCTGAGCCGGCGTTCACGTATCCGTGGGGCAGGTCGCCGGCGAACGAAGCCGAGTCTCCCGTGGCGAGTACCTCGCCGTGCTGGCCCACCCTGAGCTCGACCTCGCCGTCCAGGACGAGGAGCAGCTCGCGGGTTCCTGCCGCGTGCGCCTCGCTGGAGTGACTCTCGCCCGGCCCGAGCGTCCAGTCCCACAGCTCAGTGACGTCCGGCGGCTCGGTGCCGGCCACGAGCACGGCCCGTCCGCCGAGCTCGCCCCGCCACAGCACTGGGGCGGCACCAGCGCGGGTGACCCGCAGCCCGGGCGGATCCCCCATGTCGACGAGCGCGGGCAGCCCGATGCCGAGCGCGTCGCTGATGAGGAGCAGCGTCGCGATGCTCGGGTTAGCCGAGCCCTGCTCGATGCTGACCAGCATTCTGCGGCTGACGCCAGAGCGCTCGGCCAGCTGGTCCAGGGTCCAGCCGCGGCTGTTCCGGCCCTGCCGGACCCGGTCGCCGATGGCCCGGGCGATGCTGTCCGCCCCGGCGCGCGCCTCCAAATCTGACTGCCTCACACAAGGCACTATACTGCACTACCGAGCGGCGCAGCAAGCTCCCCGGACAAGGCCACGTGCCCCCGGACTCCTGCGCCTGAGCGTCGGCTGCGAACATATCGACGACCTCTGGGATGACCTGAACTCGGCGCCCCAGCACGCATCAGAGGGTGTCGCGTGACTCCTGGGTGTCCTACACCGGCGGCGGGGACCCGGCCAGTAAAGGGATCGCTGCTCTGCCCGTGTGACGGCTAAGGTCTGGGTGTGATTCCAGCGGCGCAGATTGTGCAGGTGGGCGGCAGGGAGCTGGCTGTCGAGGACGCTGGCCCCTCGTCTGGCGTTCCGATTCTCGTCCATAACGGTGCTGGGTCTCGGCACCTGTTCCCGGGTGCCGTACGCGAGGGGCAGCGCAGGGGGTTCCGGCTCATCGGCTACGACCGTCCGGGATTCGGCGGGTCAACGGCGATGCCGCGCCGTGTGGTCGCCGACTGCGCCGAGAACGTACGGGCGATTCTCGCTGGCCTGGGTATTTCCCGGGCCGCGGTGTGGGGCTCGTCGGCTGGAGGGCCGTACGCGCTGGCGACCGCTGCCCTGCTGCCGGAGGCAGTAAGCGCCGTATGCCTGTTCGCACCGCTCGGCCCCTACGGCGCGCCGGGTCTGGATTTCGCCGACGGCATGGGTGACGGCTTCCGCGAGGAGATCCGCATGTTCTTCGCCGAACCCGTGCGGGCACGGGAGGAGTTCCGGGCCCAGTCAGCGGAGTTCGCCCCGCTCGCCGCCTCGCCGGGCTGGTGGATGGACAGGTGGGGGGAACGAGCGGGCACGGATGCCGCGCACAGCCAGGAGTGGGCGGACTACCTCGCCTTGTGCAATCGCGACGGATTCGCCGACGGCGACGAAGGATGGTGGGAAGACTGGAGCGCGTCATTCCACCCCTGGGGTTTTGACCTCACGACCATTCAGGCCCCGGTCATCCTGTGGCACGGCCTCAAAGACACCACCCCGCCGCCCGCCCACTCCCGCTGGCTGGCCCAGCAGCTCCCGCATGTCACCGCCCATTTCCCCAGCGATCAGGACCATACCAACGTCGAGGAAGACAACCGCAGCACCGCCTTCGCCTGGCTGGCGCAGCAGGCATCTGCTTAACCCCTGGATGGCGCGGGCACTCTGGTCGGGTGCAGGTTCTCGGTCGCTGCGCAGTCCTGTAACTCAGGGTCTTGAATTCGCCGCTGGCCAGCCTTCCGGGCCGGGCTCGGCGCCTGTTCGCGATGCGCGAAAGTAGTTTGAGATCAAATGATTTGACATTGAAATAGCCGGCGGCGAAGACTGGACGGCGTGAGTGAGACAGCGGCGGGGCGGTCAAAGCGGGACGGCGCGCTCCCGGGTCAAGCTGAGGCCGGCCAAGCCCAGGACGACGTCTCGCCGGAACCGGAGCCGGGGCACGGGCCTGCCGCAGCAGGCTGCGGACCGGTCCGCGCGATGTGGGGGGATGTCGCCGACACCTTGGCCGAGGACGCGCCGCTGCCGGCGTTGCTGCTGGCGTCGTCGCGGATCCTGAGCGCGTTTTACGCAGGCACCGTGGCCCGGGCGGGGCTGCGGATCAGCCCAGCGGGGCTCGGCGTGCTGGGCGTGCTGGTCACCGCGGACGGCCTCAAGTCCAGCGATGTCGCGGCCCGGGGCTGGTCGTCACCGGGAACGGTGACCGCGGTGGTGGACACGCTGGAGCGCGAGGGTTACGTCGAGCGGCGAAGTGACGCCGACGACCGGCGGGTGGTCAGGCTGTACGTGACCGGCAAGGGGCGCCGCATCTGTGCGGACTACTACGCGCTGGCCGGACCGTCCTGGCGGGACGCGTTTGATTTCATGAGCCCGGCCGACGAACCGGTCATCCGCAGGTTCTTCATCGACATGATCAAGCAATTCGGTGAGATGGTACGAAGGGAGCGCGGCAGATGACCCACGACGTCGCGACTCGGGCAGGGGGCACGCCGGTGACTCGCACCGAGGGCGGCCCCGCGATCCGCACCGAGGATTTGCGCAAGACCTATAAGTCATCCCGCGGCGACGTGCCCGCGGTGCGGGGCATCGACCTGAGCGTCAGCTCCGGGGAGTTCTTCGGCCTGCTCGGGCCGAACGGCGCCGGCAAGTCCACCACCATCGGCATGCTGACCACGCTGGTCCTGCCGACCGGCGGGCAGGCGTGGGTGGCAGGCAGGAACGTGGTCGCCGACCCGGTCGGCGTCAAGCGCAGGATCGGCGTGGTGACCCAGAACAACACGCTCGACATGCAGCTCACCGTGGCCGAGAACCTGGAGTTCCGCAGCAGGTTCTTCGGCCTGTCGCTGCGCGAGGCCGCACGTCGCGCCACCCAGCTCCTTGAGGTGTTCGGGCTCGCGGACCGGCGCAAGGCGATGTCCACCGACCTGTCCGGCGGCCAGGCCAAGCGGCTGCTGATCGCGCGGGCCCTGGTCCACCGCCCGGACGTGCTGTTCCTCGACGAGCCGACCGCCGGGCTCGACCCGCAGACCCGGGCGAACCTGTGGGACATCCTGCGCGTGCTGCACGGCGAGGGTCAGACCATCTTGCTGACCACGCATTACATGGAAGAAGCCGAGGCGCTGTGTGAGCAGGTCGCCGTGGTCGACCACGGCGAGGTGCTGGCCTCAGGCACCGTGAACGAGCTGAAGCACAGCACGGGAGCGGAAACGGTCATCACGGTCAGGTACGAAGGAGCCGTGCCCGACGGCACCACCGGAGACCAGATCAGGATTTTCACCCGCGAACCCGAGGGCATGCTCGGCGAGCTGGTCGCCGTGGGTGCGGCCGCCGGGTTGACCGTGCGTGACGCGACTCAGCTCAAGCCGAGCCTGGAGACAGTTTTCCTCACCCTGACCGGACGGGAGTACCGGGAGTGACCACCACCCAAGCCCCACCCGTAGCGGAGGACCACGCCGGAGTGCCCTCGGCGGCTGACATAGCCGCCCTGATCGCCGAGGCGCCCGAGCCGCGGCCGACGCTAATTAAGACGTTCAACGCCATGATGGCCCGCGAGTTCCGGGTGCTCCGGCGTAATGCCATCGCCACCTTCACCAGGGCGGTCATGCAGCCGCTGCTTTTCGTCTTCGTCTTCGCCTACGTGTTCCCCAAGATCGGCGGCGGCTTCAACCTGGCCGGCGGGGCGGCCGCCTCACGGGCGACGGGCAGCATCAACTTCGCCACCATCCTGGTGCCTGGCCTGATGGCCTCCATGCTGCTCATGCAGGGCATCATGGCCGTCACGTTCCCGCTGGTGATGGAGTTCTCGTGGCAGCGCACGATCGAGGACCGGGCGCTCGCGCCGGTGCCGATCCGGGTCCTGGCGATCCAGAAGATCGTGGCGGGCGCGGTCCAGTCGTTCATCGGTGCGGTCATCGTGTTCCCGATCGTGCTGCTCGTGCACGCGGCTGGTCAGGCTCCGCACGTGCACGTGACCAACTGGGCCCTGTTCGCGTTGATCCTGGTCTTCGCGTCGCTGCTCACGTCCTCACTCGGGCTGTTGCTCGGCACGCTGATGGACCCGCGCAAGATGCAGATGCTGTTCGCCGTGATCCTGCTGCCTGCCACCATGCTCGGCTGTGTTTACTACCCGTGGTCGGCGCTGCACCATATCCGCTGGCTGCAGATCGCGGTCCTGGTCAATCCCATGGTGTACATGTCCGAGGGACTGCGTGCCGTGCTGACCCCGGCTCTCGGGCATATGCCGCTGTGGGGCGTCCTGCTCGCGCTGGTTGGCGGCACCGTGGTCTTCAGCTACCTCGGTACCCGCACCTTCACCAAGCGGGTCGTCAACTAGGGCACGGACGGCGCGGGAATACCGCTTGACGGCTCAATGCTGTTATTCTTGGGTGCCAATAGCCCGGTGGCTTGCTGCCGGGCGCGCAAAGCGGAGGACCACCTCCCACCCAGTCGGCCT
>JBEKGC010000225.1:0-20055 GCA_050013055.1 Streptosporangiaceae bacterium | reverse complement strand
CGGCCAGGTCGGTGAGGTTGGCGCATTCGGCCAGGCCGGGATCGGCGGGCCAGGCCCCGATGACCAGGCCAGCCGGCCCGAGCGCACGGCGGGCGAGCGCCTCCAGGGTGAGCGCGGTGTGGTTCAGGGTGCCCAGCCCGGGGGTGGTGACCACCAGGACCGGGGCGGTCAGCATCGCGGCCAGGTCCGCGATCGTGCTGCCCGCGGCGTCGTAGCGGACCAGCAGGCCGCCCGCGCCCTCGACCAGGATCAGGTCGGCGTCGATCTGTTTCACCGCGACGGCGGCGGCGGCCAGGTCAAGCGGCGGCCGCCCGGCGGTCCGCGCCGCCGCCTCAGGCGACAGCGGGTCGGGGAACCTGGCGAGTTCGTAGGTGGCGGTAACGCCGGACAGGTGCCGGACGGTGGCCAGGTCGCCGGTGAGCCCCGGCGGCTCGCCGGTCTGGACGGGCTTGACCACCGCCACCCGCCGCCCGCGGCCGGCGGCTAGGGCGGCGACGGCCGCGGTGACCACGGTCTTGCCGACATCGGTGCCTGTGCCGCTGACGATGAGCACCGGCGGCAGCGTCAGCGGGCGCTCCTGGGCCAGCCGCGGGTCCGTCACCGGCGCAGCCGGGTGACGAACTTGTACCGGTCACCTCGGTACCACGATTGAGCCCATTCGACCGGTTCGCCGGTGACGTCGAACGCGTGCCTGGACAGCAGCAGCAGCGGCAGCCCGGCGTCCACCTCGAGCAGTTGCGCGTCGTGCGGGTCGGCCAGCACGGTCTCGATGGTCTCCTCCGCCTCGGCCAGCTGGATGCCGTAGGCCGCGCGCAGCGTCTCGTACAGCGACTGGTCGCGTTCGAGCTGCTTGCGCAGGCCGGGGAAGCGCCGGGCGGGCAGGTAGGACGTGTCGATCGACATCGGCTCGCCGTCGGCGAGCCGCAGCCGGTGGATGCGCAGCGCGCGGCCGCCCGCCCGGATGCCGAGCAGCGTCGCGAGCTGCTCGTCGGTGGTGACGTACCCGATATCGAGGATTTTGGTCTGCGGATGCAGGCCGTGCGCGCGCATGCCTTCTGTGTAGCTGGCCAGCTCCAGTGACTGGGCCACCTTGGGCTTGGCTACGAAGGTGCCCTTGCCCTGCATCCGCAGCAGCCGTCCTTCGACGACGAGCTCGGCCAGCGCCTGCCGCACCGTGGTCCTCGAGGTCCCGTACGAACGCGCGAGCTCGCGTTCGGGCGGAACGGGGCTGCCGGCGTCCAGGGCCGCGGTGAGTTCCAGCAGCTCTCGCTTAACCTGGTAGTACTTGGGCAGCCTGGGCGGCACGCTCGCGGCGGGTGTGTCCGCGGCGGGTGTGTCCGCGGCGGGCCCGGGGGCTTCATCCGAGGTATCGTCGGCAGGCAGCAGAGAAGCGGTCATCCGGAATCATTGCCTTAATAAAGGGTGAACGTCAACTCCCATCATCGTCCCGCACCGCGGCCAGCGCTCGCGCCGCCAGCTCGAAGTCGCCTTCTGCCAGGTTAGCCCGGCCGGTAAGCCGCAGGCAGGCCTGCCCGGCGGGGACAGAAGGCGGCCGGAAACAGCCGGCCCGCACTCCGTGCCTCGCGCAGGTCCGCTGAGCCCGCACGGCCTGGCCGGCCTCGCCCGCCACGATCGCGAGGACGGCGGCGCCGGACGGCGCGGTGCGCAGGCCGGCCCGCGTCGCGATCTCGGCCAGCCGGGCCGCGCTGGCCCGGGCCCGGACGCCGAGGCCGGGCTCGGCGGCGATCACCCGCAGGGCGGCCAGGGCCGCGCCCGCGCACGGCGGCGCCAGCCCGGTGTCGAAGATGAAACCGCGTCCGACGTCCACCAGCGTGCCGATCACGTCCGCCGCGCCGAGGACCGCGCCGCCCTGGCCGCCCAGCGCCTTGGACAAGGTGACGGTACGGATCAGGTCGGGCTCGGCGGCGATCCCGGCCGCCGCGGCGGCCCCCCGCCCGCCCGGGCCGACCACGCCGAAGGAGTGCGCCTCGTCCAGCACCAGGAGCGCGTGGTGCGAGCGGGCGGCCGCGTGCAGCTCGGCGACCGGGGCCACCGCGCCGTCGACGGAGAACACCGCGTCGCTGACCACGACGGCCGCGCCCTCGCCGCAGTCGGCCAGCACCCGGCGCACCGCGCCGGCGTCGCGGTGCGGGGTCACCACCACCCGGGCCCGGGACAGGCGGCAGGCGTCGATGAGCGAGGCGTGGTTACGGGCGTCGGACACGACAAGCACCCCCGCCGGGCCGGCCAGCGCGGTCACCAGGGCGGTGATGACGGTGAGGTTGGCCAGGTAACCGGAGGAGAAGACCAGCGCGGCCTGCGCGCCGGCGAACTCCGCCAGCTGTGCCTCCAGCTCGGCGTGCAACTCGGTCGTCCCGGTCACCAGGCGGGATCCGGTCGAGCCCGGGCCCCATTTCCTGACCGCCTCGACCGCGCCCGCGGTCAGCCGCTCGTCCCCGCACAGGCCGAGATAGTCGTTCGAGGCGAGGTCGAGCAGGCCGTCGTGGCCTGGACCACGGGGGGTCAGGACCCGGCGCAGGCCGGCCGACGCCCGGCCGTCCGCGGCCTGGCGCAGCCGTTCCAGCGGGTGTGATCGATCAGGCATAGGAGAATGATGTCAGCCCCGGATGCGATGATGTTGCTGTGCCCACGCTGAACGACCTGGCCAGGAGCCACACGAGCCTTGGCAGCACCGATATCGAGTGGCTGCACTCGCTGGTGTCGGACTGGCAGCTGCTCGCCGACCTGTCGTTCGCCGACCTGATCTTGTGGGCGCCCGCCAGTGACGGCACCGGCTGGCTGGCGATCGCCCAGCTGCGCCCGACCACCGGGCCCACCTCCTTGCAGGACGACGTGGTCGGGACGTTCGCCGGGCCGGAGGACCAGCGGCTGCTCGACATTTGCCGGGACGAGCGGCGGATCTGGCGGGAGAGCGATCCGGACTGGACGAACGGCGTTCCGGTCCGCACCGAGGGCATTCCCGTCACCCGGGCGGGCCGGGTGATCGCGGTCATCGGGCGGTGCACCAACCTGAACTCGGCCCGCACCCCGAGCCGGCTCGAGCTCACCTACGTGCAGGGCGCCGACGACCTGGCCCGGATGGTGGCCGAAGGGACGTTCCCGTTTCCCGGCGCGGACGCGATGCTGGTCAGGTCGCCGCGGGTGGGCGACGGGCTGCTCCGGCTGGGCAAGTCGGGACGGGTCACCTACGCGAGCCCGAACGCGCAGTCGGCGTACCGCCGCCTCGGCCTGGCCGCCGACCTGATCGGGTCCGAGCTCAGCGTGCTCACCGCCGGGCTGTCCGCCTCGGACGAGCCGATGGATGAGTCGCTGATGGTGGTGGCGGCCGGCCGCGCGCCGAGCGTGGCCGAGGTCGACGGCAACGGTTCTGTGGTCCAGCTCCGGTCCATCCCGCTGACCGTCGGCGGGAACCGGACCGGGGCCCTGATCCTGGTGCGGGACGTCACCGAGCTGCGCCGCCGTGAGCGCGAGCTGATGACCAAGGACGCCACGATCAGGGAGATCCACCACCGGGTGAAGAACAACCTGCAGACCGTGGCCGCGCTGCTGCGGTTGCAGGCGCGCCGGCTCCGCGCACCCGAGGCCCGCGCCGCGCTGGACGAGGCGGTCCGCCGGGTCGGGTCGATCGCGGTCGTGCACGAGACGCTGTCGCACGCGCCGGAGGAGATCGTCGACTTCGACGACATCGCGGACCGGGTGGCGATGATGGCCGGCGAGGTGTCGGTCACCGAGGTGCGGGTGGTGCCCAAGCTCACCGGGTCGTTTGGCTTGGTGTCGGCCTCGATGGCGACCCCGCTGGCCATGGTCCTGACCGAGCTGCTGCAGAACGCGCTGCAGCACGGCTTCCCGCACCCGACCAAGGAGGAGGGGTTCATCGAGGTCACCGCGGCACGCGTGCCGGAGAGGCTGACGGTGACCGTGGCGGACAGCGGGGTCGGCCTGCCTGCCGACTTCGACCTGGACTCAACCACCAGCCTGGGCCTGCAGATCGTCCGCGCGCTTGTGGTCAGCGAACTGGGCGGCCGGCTGCGGATCTCGCCCCGGCCAGGCGGCGGCACCGAGGTGGTGCTTGATCTTCCTGTGAGTTACGACTCGGACCGGTACAACTCAGACCGAGACCGGTAACACGTGCGCCCGGGCGCGGAGCCTGATCATGCGCCGCTTGAGCGCGCGCCGCTCATCTTCGCTCATCCCGCCCCAGACCCCGGCGTCCTGACCGGAGTCGATGGCCCAGCGCAGGCAGGCATCCATCACCGGGCAGCGGCGGCATACCTGTTTGGCCTCCTCGATCTGGAGTAGCGCGGGACCGCTGTTCCCGATGGGGAAGAACAGCTCCGGGTCCACCTCACGGCAGGCGGCTTCGTGACGCCAGTCCATGATGTCCACTCCTTCTCGGCTCCGAGCCGCAAACGGTTGCGTCCGGTACGCGTATATAGCCATAGCTTGTGAAGCATTTCACGAGCTATGGCATATCTTCTCAGTAATCCCAGATTCCCCGGGACTGTTATGATTCCCGGCGGAACCGTCCCGGCTCACGGGCAGCCGGAGCTGATTCCGAAGGCGCACAGAGAGTCATCAGATCTGACGACACGCAAGGCGCCCCCGCACCAGGCATCGCGACAAGCCTCTCAACGCCGGGGACAGGAGCGCAAGAGTTCACGGCGAACCGCTCGCCGAATTCAATGTCAGATCGATCACATTTTGCTCGCACCGCCTCATAGTGCGCTGAGCGGCCCACACACGGCGTTCAGGGCATCTTCATGCTGTCTTCAGTAAACACTTGGCGTCACGCCGCGACACGAAGCGCATGCGGCACGAACTGAAATTTAATAGCTTCGATTTCACCGAGATATTCGCCGTCAACCTGAAACGCGATCGGCCGCGCCGAACGGACCGACAGTGCTTCCGCGCCGTGCACGGCCAGCACGTGCCGCGCTCGCGGCGGCCGTCGCCTGATCCACATCATCTGGCTGACCAAGTAGAAGATGGTGGTCAGCCGCACCCGGCGCATTGCCAGCACGTCCAGGCCCGAGCTGAAATCCGGATTCGGCACGGGCAGCACCGCGCGGCGGCGGAAATACGTCCACGGCGAGCGGTTGGTGATGATGGTCAAGAACACATCCGTGGTGGCGGGCTGGCCGTCGCGCTCCATGGTCAGGGCCGGCCTGCGCCGATCGGTGCCGCGGTAATAATGGCGCACCATTGTCCGCAAGAACAGCGACGCGCTCTCGCGCCGGCCCGCCGCGCGCAGCAGGTCTACTTCGTGCACCACTTCGGCGTCCATGCCCAGGCCCGCGCTGAAGGTGAAATACCGGTCCCCGGCCAGCCCGAGGCCGATCGTCCGGTAACTCTGCGCCGCGATCACCTCCCTGACCCTGCGTATCGCCCCGGCGGCGTCGGCCGGCAGCCCGAGCGCCTGAGCGAACACGTTGCCGCCGCCGCCGGGTATCACCGCGATCAGCGGCGGCTCGGACCCGTCGGGGGCGCCGTGGTGCTGGCTCATGACGCCGTTGACGACCTCGTTGATCGAGCCGTCGCCGCCGAGCACGATCACCAGCTCACCGCAGGCGGCCGCGGCCAGCTCATGCGCGTGGCCGCGGTATCTGGTCTTCTCCACCCGGACGTCGACCAGCCCGGCCAGCGAACGTACCACCAGATCGCACACGGGCCCGCTGATGGACGTCGCATGTGGGTTTACGATCAGGACGCCGCGCACGTGCCCAGGCTAGCCGCCACCTAAGCTGGGACGTGGTGCGACCCCCTGATCGCCGAACGGATGGGTGTGAGGACATGGCCACGCGAGCGAGGAGTTCGTCCGGCGTAGCGCTCCGCCTGGCCGCGGCCGCGCAGGCGGCCGAGGCCGCCGGCCTGGGTGTGGCGGGGGTGTTCTCCGCCATCTCCACCGCCGACGGGCAGTCGTACCAGCTTGTCAGCGGGATCGCGCTGACCGTGATCGCGTTCGGCACCGCCGCTGCGCTGGCGGCCTTTGCGGCGGGCCTGTACCGGGCCAGGCTGTGGAGCCGGACGCCGGTGTTCATGACCCAGCTGTTCGTGGCCGGCGCGGGGCTGTACTTGCTGTCCGGGCACCGGTGGGTCTGGGGCGTACCCGCGCTGGTGCTCGCGGCCGGCGCCCTGGCCGGCCTGTTCACCCCGGCCAGCGTCCGTGCCCTCAACCGGCCCTCCCCGCCCCCGGTCAGTCCTCGCTGGTGAGCCCGTCCCTGAGCTGAGTCAGCGTCCGGGCCAGCAACCGGGACACGTGCATCTGGGAGATGCCGAGCTCGGTGGCGATCTGCGACTGGGTCATGTTGCCGAAGAACCGCAGCAGCAGGATCTTCTTCTCCCGCGGCGGCAGCTGCTCGAGCAGCGGCTTGAGCGATTCGCGGTACTCGACGCCCTCGAGCGCGTCGTCGACCATGCCGAGGGAGTCCGAGACGGCGGGCGCGTCCTCGTCGCCGGAGTCGGGGGCGTCCAGGGACACGGTGGAGTAGGCGTTGGCCGACTCCAGCCCCTCGAGGACCTCCTCCTCGCTCATCTGCAGGTGCGCGGCGAGCTCGCTGACGGTCGGCGCGCGTCCTTCCCGCTGAGCCAGCTCGCCGATGGCCTTGGTCAGGGAAAGCTTCAGTTCCTGCAAGCGGCGCGGCACCCGGACGGCCCAGCCCTTGTCCCTGAAGTGCCGCTTGATCTCGCCCACGATGGTGGGCGTGGCGTAGGTGGAGAACTCAACGCCGCGTTCGAGGTCGAACCGGTCGATGGACTTGATCAGGCCGATGGTGGCGACCTGGGTGAGGTCGTCGAGCCATTCACCCCGGTTCCTGAACCGGCGGGCCAGGTACTCCACCAGCGGGAGGTGCAATTCGACCAGGTAGCCCCGGATCCGTGCCCGCTCCGGATCGCCGGGCGGCAAGACCGACAGCCGTTCGAACAGTTCCCTGGCCCGGGCCCGGTCGGGCGAGCCGTGCTCGACGCGCATCGTCTGCCTGGCCGCCTGGGGGACCTCCAGCTCCTCAGTCACCGGGGCGACTTCCAGCTCCTCGGTCACCTGGACCTCGAACTCGCTGCTCACCCGGACCTCGACCCAGATTTCAGGGTTTCCCTGCGCTTGCGGAGCACGATAGCCACCTGGTCGTTCGGCCCGAGCCGGGAGTCCACCGTCCCGGCCAGGGCGGAGAGCACGGTCCAGGCGAAGGTGTCCTTGGCCGGAATCCGCGGCTCCGCGGCGGTCACCGCCACGGTGATCATCATCAGGTCTTCGCCCAGGTCGAAGGCGCATTCCAGGTTGGTACCCGGGATGGCCTGGGCGAGCAGCATCGCGCACGCCTCGTCGACGGCGATGCGCAGGTCCTCGATCTCGTCGAGGGTAAAGTCGAGCCTGGCCGCTAGGCCCGCGGTCGCCGTCCGCAGCACGGAAAGGTAGGCGCCCTCGGCGGGCATGCACACCTTCACGTGGTCCTGGGTCGTCTCGCGGTCCGCATCCGGGTCCCGTTGGTCCGGCACGGACCCGAAGTCCGTCGTCGCGGCGGTGTCTTCGGTCACGTCTCTCCTTCGGGCAGTTCTGGGTCGCTGCCCACCTGAATGCAACCTACCGCCCGCAGCGCGCGACGAGAAATGCGCCGCGCCGCCCACCCCCCAGAACCCCTAGAACCCCATGACACGCCGGACACCCCACAAGCCCCGTCAGCCACTCCAACACAGTGAAACCCGGGTCCCTCAGCCGAGGAACCCGGGTTTCAGCGCCTGGACCAGGCCTGGAAGGGCTTAGGCCTGCTTGGTCTCCCAGAAGATCTTGTTGATCTCGTCGATCTTGGCCAGCAGCTCGTCGGCCTTGGCCACGTCGGTGCTGCCCTTGGTGCCCGCGGCGCCGGCCAGCTTGGTGGCCTCGTTGAACAGCGTGTTCAGCTGCGGGTACTTCTCGAAGTGCGGCGGCTTGAAGTAGTCCGTCCACAGCACCCACAGGTGGTGCTTGACCAGATCCGACCGCTCTTCCTTGATGACGATGGCGCGGGCCCGGAACTCGGGGTCCGTGTTCTGCGCGTACTTCTCGTCGATGGCCTTGACTGATTCCGCTTCGATCCTGGCCTGCGCCGGGTCATAGACTCCGCAGGGCAGGTCGCAGTGGGCGTGAGCGATAGCCTTCGGCTCGAGCAGGCGGGTGAGCAGCCTCATCGATTCCCTTTCTCCGACTCGTTAACTTGCAGACCCGACACTACCCCGCTCGCCAGCGGTGACACCGGGAGGGATGGATGGGATGGCCGTTTCTCCGGGTCAAGGTGGCCGAACGTTCCATGCTGCCCGCCCTGCGCCCCGGTGACTGGCTGCTGGTCCGGCGCACCCGCCGGATCCGCCCCGGCCAGATCGTGCTGGCCCGGCACCCTGGCCGGCCGGAGATGCTCATCGTCAAGCGCGCCGCCCGCCGCACCGGGGACGGCTGGTGGCTGGCGTCGGACAACCCGGACGCCGGGGCGGTGGACAGCCGCCGTTTCGGCGCCGTGCCCGTCTCGCTCATCGAGGGCCGCGTCCTGGCCAGGTACTGGCGCCCCCGCGCAGGTCCGTCCAGCCTTTTATGCCGAACGGGCCCGGATGCGTCCGGCACGGAAAACCAAGAACGGCCCCGTCGCCCAGACGGGGCCGTCCTTGTTGGCGCTAGCCGGGGTTATTCGTGGATGTCCGCCAGCGGGTCCTCGATCTCGCCCTGCGCGGCGACCAGCTCGAGCATCTCCTCCCGGGGCAGCCTGCTGTACATGGCCCAGTAGTAGATGACGAGGCTGAAGATGATGGTCACCAGCATGTCCCACCAGAAGTGCAGGTGCCCGGTGTTAACCGGCGGCAGCGGCGTCGTGGAGGACTGCCCGCTGTACACGCCCTGCCAGGAGATGACGCCCAGGCCGATCAGCCACACCGGGATCCACTGGGCCGCCTTCCAGTTCAGCCTCGGCCGCTGCGGGTCGCGCGCCATCAAGATGCCGAGGATGACGTAGCCGATGACCAGCACGATGCCGAGCTTCCACACCACCTCGAAACCCGACCAGTAGATGAGCAGGTCGGCCACGCAGAACGCGGCCGGGCACAGGATCATGGCGCCAGGCATCCGGTACGGCCGGTTGGCCTCGGGCACCTGCCGGCGGAACGCGCCCATCGACAGTGGTGCGCCCGCGTACATCAGCACGCTCGCGCCGGTGATCAGGCCCACCAGCGAGTGCCAGCTCGGGAACGGCAGCAGGAAGAACAGCCCGATGATAAACGCGGCCAGCAGGCTGACCCACGGAACGCCCTGGTTGTTGGTCCGGCCGAAGGCCGCCGGGACGTACCGGTTCCTGGACAGCCCGTAGCTGACCCGCGACGTCCCTGTCATGTAGATCAGGCCGGTGCCCGTCGGGGAGATGAAGGCGTCGACCCGCAGGACGGTCGCCAGCCAGCCGAGTCCGACCAGGGTGGCCACGCCGGCGAACGGGCCGGCCAGCACGTTCGCGTTGGTGATCCCGGCGAAGCCCTTGCCGAGCAGGTCGCCCGGCATCGCGCCGATAAACACCACCTGCAGCATCATGTAGATGACGACGGCGATCGCGACGGCCATGATGATGGCCCGCGGCAGGTTCCGCTGCGGGTCCTTGATCTCACCCGCCAGCTGGTCAGCCTGCTCGAAACCGGAGTAGGCGAAGACGATGCCCGCGCCAGGGATCGCGCCGAACAAGGCCTTGATGCCGCCCGGCATGAAGCTTCCGCCGGCCGTGAAGTTGCCGCCCTTGAACTTGAAGAGCAGCACGATGATGGCCAGCACGGGGATGGCCACCTTCCACCAGGTGATGGCGCTGTTGACCCTGGAGAACAGGCGCATGGCCAGGAAGTTGACGGACACCATGACCGCCATCAGCACGATGGTCAAGATGAAGCCGGTGGTGGTGACGTTGCCGGTCTTGGCGTTGTAGATGCCGTGCCAGTAGTAGGAGCCGTACTGCATGAAGGCGAAGCTCTCGATCGGCGCGATCGTCACCGCCTGCACGTAGGCGAAGAAGCCGAAGCCGATGCCGGCCACGCTGCCAAACGCCATGTGCGGGAACCGGGCCGTCCCGCCGGCGACCGGGTACATCGCGCCGAGCTCGGCGTGCACCAGGGCCAGCACGGCGACCACGACGCCGGCGATGGCCCAGGCCAAGATGGCGGCTCCGCCCACCGCCTGCGCGGCGTACAACGAGCCGAACAGCCAGCCCGAGCCGATGATCGAGGTCTCTGACGCCCAGGTGGCCCCGATCAGTCCAATCTCACGTTTAAGGCCTACGTCGGTCGGCGCTGCTGCGGCGACCCCGGTAGTTCCAGATGCCATGATGATCCCTTTTCCGATCGTGATCGGGTGAGCTTCTCGTATGCGTCGAGTAGAGATCATCGTAGGGATCAACGTCATAACTGAGAAGTGTTCATCCGGAATCGTTTTGATAACGCAGGTCACAGCCCAGTTGTGGAGGAAAGATGAGTCCATGGACCGGCCCGGACATCACACCCAGATGTCGTAGGAATAACTTTATGTAACGGCTAGTGGCGGGTGTTTACCATCCCGAATGGGATCCCCCTATAGCGGCGCGCCGAAACGCCGGCGTACTACGCCGTGGCGGTCGGGGTCTTTGCTTCCCCGTCGCCTTCGCCCCGTTTGCCGGCGTGAAACGCGGAAACCTTGGCGCGATTCGCGCACCGGTCCGAGCAGTAACGCCTGGTGTTGCTGGTGCTGATGTCGATGAACACCCCCTGGCAACCCGCCGCCTGGCAGACGCCGAACCGGTCGATGCCGACGTCGGTCAGCCGGACGGCGAGGCCCATCACGGCCCCGGCGGCGTACCGGTCCGCGACGGAGCCGCTCTCGGTATAGTGCACGTGCCACGGCTGACCGTCGTGCCCGGACAGCTGCGGGTGGACCGGGTGCTGGATCAGGAGCGCGTTGAGCCGGGCGGCGGCGTCCTCGCCGTCGCCGTCAGCGCAGGCGATGAAAAACGCGCGAAGCTCCGCCCGGAGTCCCCGCATCGCATCGAGATCGTTGCGGGTCACGCCGGTGTTGAGGTGTTCCCGGTCCGCGACCAGGGTGCGCAACCCGTCCAGGTTGGCTAGCCGATCGCCGTCTTCACCCCCGGCACCGGCCGTGTTCACGAGCCGGACCGCGAGTTCAGCGTAGGAGTTGAGGTCCACTCCCGTTCCCTAGCTGCCCCGTCCACGATGACGGGGATGGGTTGGTATGTAATGGCCTGTTGCCGGTATCGAGTATGGCATCATCGGCGCGCTCGGCGCCAGCAGCACGCCGGCATTCTGTGGCCCAATGATTACGCGCGACACCCACCCCCTCCTCCCGCCATCCCCCCCCGCCCTCGCCCCCGCCCCCGCCCCCTGGCCCCGAGGGGGTCGCGGGGCCCTTGCACCCCCTAGAAGGGGTACGCGGGCACCGCGACCCCCTGGGGGAAAACCACCCCATCCCGCCAGGCCATTTCATCCCTCCAGCCCCTCGGTCTCCAGGCTCCGGCCACTTGCGGC
The DNA here is from genome assembly GCA_050013055.1 of Streptosporangiaceae bacterium. Taxonomy (GTDB): domain Bacteria; phylum Actinomycetota; class Actinomycetes; order Streptosporangiales; family Streptosporangiaceae; genus Palsa-504. The sequence goes on along the minus strand of JBEKGC010000225.1, from coordinate 8,526 downwards.
GAAGGGCTCGGCCTCCGATCGCCGTCTCCCGGGTTCTGTATGGTGTGGATTATGTTTGCTGCGACCGCTGTGCGTATTGACGCTGATGATCCGCTGGCCGGCCTTGAACTCGGGGAGCGGCCGGAGCCGGGGGTTCCCGACGGGTGGGTGACGGTGACGGTGCGGGCCGCCGCGCTGAATCACCATGACGTCTGGACGCTCCGCGGGGTGGGTATCTCGGCGGACCGGCTGCCGATCGTGCTCGGCTGTGACGCCGCGGGGATCGATCCGGACGGGCACGAGGTGATTGTGCACGCGGTGATCGGCGATCTCGATGCGGGCGGCGGCGACGAGACCCTCGATCCGCGCCGGTCGCTGCTGTCCGAACGCCACGACGGCGTGTTCGCCGAACGGGTCTGCGTGCCGCGCCGCAACCTGGTGCCCAAGCCCACGGCGCTGTCGTTCGAGGAGGCAGCCTGCCTGCCGACCGCGTACCTGACCGCGTACAAGATGCTGTTCGAGAAGTCCGGTGTCGAGCCCGGCGCGACCGTGCTTGTGCAGGGCGCCGGGGGCGGCGTGGCGACCGCGCTGATCGTGCTCGGCCGGGCGGCTGGCTACCGGGTGTGGGCGACCAGCCGCGACGAGGCGAAGCGGGAGCGTGCCCTCGAGCTCGGCGCCGACCAGGCGTTCCCGGCCGGAGCCAGGCTGCCGGAGCGCGTGGACGTGGTGATGGAGACCGTGGGCCAGGCGACCTGGGCGCATTCCGTCCGGTCCCTCAAGCCCGGCGGCCGGATCGTGATAGCCGGGGCCACCAGCGGCGATGCCCCGCCGGCCGAGCTCACTCGGGTGTTCTTCACCCAGCTGACCGTGACCGGATCCACGATGGGCTCCCGGGACCAGCTCGGCCGCCTGGCCAGGTTCTGCGAGCAGACAGGCACGCGGCCGCTGATCGACCGGGTGCTGCCGCTGGCGCAGGCCCGCGACGGCTTCGAGGCCATGATTTCCGGCGACATCTTCGGCAAGGTCGTCTTCACCCTCTAGCGCGGCACCTCAACCCTCCTGCGGGGCACCTGACTCGAGGTCCTCGCTGGGATCGTCGTGACCAGACCGGAAGATCTCGGCCTTGATCCGCTCGAGCGCCTCTTCCAGGATCGCGCGCAGGTCGGTGATGACGTTCTCGCCGACGGCGGAGGACTGCATGGCTAGCTTCCTCAGGTCGGAGGTGAACTGGACGGCTAGCCGCTCCAGGTCACGGAAGGTCCCGAAGTCGAGCGATTCGCTCCAGCCGGGCCGGTTCCGCATCCGCGCCCGGTCTTCCCACCCCCGCCGGCCGGGCCAGTCCGTCCACGCCGACCAGGCCGAACCGCCCTGGGGCATGTCCGAGTCCTGCTCGTCGGCCGCGAATCGCGCGCCCGCCGTCTCCTCGCGCAGGCGCCGTGCCTGCTCGTGTACCCGCTGCGCGGCGTCGGCGCCCAGATCCTGCTCCCCGGGCGATCCGGCGGGCCGCCCCGGCCTACCGGGGGGCCGCCCAGGCGATCCGGAGGGCCGCCCGGGCGATCCGGCGGGCCGGGCTGGCTCCCCGGCGTCCTCGCGGGTCTCACGGGTCTTACGGTCGGCGTCCCGGGCCTGCCTGACCTGTTCGCGCACATCGTCGCGGATTCGCCTGGCCGCCTCACGGGCGTCGTCGGTAGCCTGCCTGGCCTGCTCACGTGCGTCTTCGCCGGCTTGCCCGGTTTGTTCGCGGGCCCGGGCGGCCTGCTGGCGGACGTCCTCGGTGGCGTCCTTGGTCACCCGGCGCGACTCCCGGGCCGCCCAGGTCAGTTCCTCCCGGAGGCTCCGAACGGTCTGCCTGACGTCCTCCCTGACCTCTCGGACGATGTCGCTGACCGACGCGGACAGTTCCTCTTCGAGTTCGTCGAGCTCGTCGCTTCGGCTGCGCAGCTCCTCGCGGCCCGCCTCGGTGATCCGGTAGACCTTGCGGCCGTCTACCTCGTCGTGGGTGACCAGGCCTTCTTCCTCGAGCCTGGCCAGCCGGGGGTAGATCGTGCCTGGCGAGGGCGAGTACACGCCCATGAACCGGTCGCGCAGCAGGCGGATGACCTCGTAGCCGTGCCTAGGCTCCTCGTCGAGCAGCCTGAGCAGGTACAGCCGAAGGCTGCCGTGGCGGAATACCGGGCTCAACTGGTTTCGCCTTCCATCTTATTCTCATTACCTGGCCGCCCATCGTGCGGCGGCGTGCCGCGTTCGGCCCGCCGTAGCAGCATGACCCGGCCCGACATGGTGGTCACGGACACGTGCCCCGAGCCGGCGCCCAGGCTACCGCTAACGCTATGCGGTGCCGGCCCGCCTGATCGTCTCAGCTCCGCGAATTCGCTGCGCACGTCGCCGGACAGGGAGTGCAGGGCCACCCGGGCGTCGGCCTCGGCCGGGAGCCTGAGCGTCACCTCACCCGACACGGTGGTGACCTGCATGCCGCCCAGCGGGTCGAGGTCGATGTCCGCGGTGACGTCACCGCTGAGCCCGTTGGTGTCCAGCCGTTCCAGCCAGCCGTCGGCCAGCGTCAGGTCACCGGAGACGGTGTTGAAGTTGAGCGTGCCGTTGATCCCCTGCGCCTCGAGCGCGCCGGACACGGTATTGGCGTCGACGTCGCCGGTGACGCCGTCCAGCGTGATCCCGCCGGAGACGCTCTTGACCGATGCCCTGGCGCTGATGCCGGACATCACCGCGGTGGCGCTGACCACGCCGACCTGCGTCTGGCACTGGCGCGGAACGGTTACCGTCACGGTGGCGGAGGGCCGGTGCGGCCGCAGCCACTTCAGCAGCCCCTCCCAGGTGAGGTTCTCGTGGCTGATGGTCAGCAGGCCGTCTTCGTAGCTGACGTTGAGCGGGTCACCGGTGATGTCGGCTACGTCCAGCGAAGGCTTGCCGTCGGTGGCGAGCACGGCCACCGACCCGGCGATAAGCCTGACCCGGAGTCCGGTCACATCCCCGAAGTGCAGACTCGTCGGAGACTCGATGGTCCACTGCGTCATCCCAGTCGCCCTTCCCGTCAATTCACCCGTCACACCTAAACGATATATCTCATCGCCGCGAAGTCAAGACATATCGCGTTAGGAGCCCAAGCCGGCCGGACCTCCGGCATCGCAGGCTGGCACCGCAGGCTGGCACCCAGTCCGGCACCGCAGGCTGGCACCGCAGTGCGGCCGGGCAGGTCCGCGCCGACGGTCAAGCCGCCGAAGGCACGCCGGATGAGCGGCGGGTACACCACGGTCCGTTCGGCCGGGCTCTTTAAAGGTCTTCTTCGTCGTCGGAACGGGCCAGCCAGGTAGCGAGCCGGTCGACCGCGGTCTCGAAGTCCGGGTTGAGGTTCACGAAGTCGCGGAACCGCTCGGCCAGCCAGGTCATGCTGACCTGATCGTCGCCGCGCCGCTGCTGGAGTTCCTCGATGCCGCGGTCGGTGAAGTACATCAGGGGATCGCCATCTCGATGATCTCCCGGTGCGAGCTGGCGTGCTTGGCCGCCGAGCCGGCCGCGGGGGCCGAGCTCGCGGGCAGCGAGATCACGCCGACTTCGCGGTTCACCGCGCGCGGGAGCTTTAGCGCCATGGTCGGCCAGGCCCCCATGTTGGCCGGTTCCTCCTGCACCCAGGTGACCGATTCGGCGTTGGGGTAGCGGCCGAGTTCGGCGCGCAGCTCCACGGCCGGCAGCGGATACAGGCGCTCGACCCGGACGATGGCCGTATCCGTCCGGCCGGTTTCCCGCTGCCGCGCGGCCAGGTCGTAGTAGACCTTGCCCGCGCACAGCAGGACCCGGCGCACCTCGGCGTCGGACGACCCGGAGGAGCCAGCGCCGATCAGCGGGCGGAACGGCCCGGTGGTGAACTCGCTGACCGCCGAGGTAGCCGCCTTGAGCCTGAGCATCGACTTCGGCGTGAACACGATCAGCGGCTTGTGCCGGCCGGACAGGCCCTGCCAGCGCAGCAGGTGGAAATAGTTACCTGGCGTGGTCGGCATGGCCACGGTCATGTTGTCCTCGGCGCACAGCGAGAGGAAGCGCTCGACCCGGGCGGAGGAGTGATCGGGGCCCTGACCGTCGTAGCCGTGCGGGAGCAGCAGGACCACACCGGAACGCTGACCCCACTTCTGCTCACCGGAGCTGATGAACTCGTCGATGATCGTCTGCGCGCCGTTCAGGAAGTCGCCGAACTGAGCCTCCCAGCAGACCAGGGCGTCCGGGCGGGCCACCGAGTAGCCGTATTCGAAGCCCAGAGCGGCGAACTCGGAAAGCAGCGAATCGTGCACGAAGAACCTGGCGGCGCCGGAGTCGAGCTGCTTGAGCGGCGTGTACTCGGCACCGTTGTGCCGGTCGACGAGCACCGCGTGCCGCTGGCCGAACGTCCCGCGCCTGCTGTCCTGGCCGACGAGCCGCACCGGGTGCCCGTCGAGCAGCAGCGCGCCGAACGCCAGCATTTCCCCGGTCGCCCAGTCGATGGCGTCCTCTTCGCGCATGGTGGACCGCTTGTCGAGCAGCGGCTTAAGCCGCGGGTGCGGGGTGAAGTCCGCAGGCAGGTTGACCTGGGTGTCGATGATCCGCTTGACCACCTCGGCGGTCACCGCGGTCGGCACCGCCTGGTGGTTGACCGGGCGGTCCTCCGGCTCGGGCTTGAGCACGGTGCCCGGTTCGGCCGGGCGCTCGGCCGCGTCCCTGGTCTCGGTGAAGACCCGCTCGAGCTGCTGCTGGTAGTCGCGCAGCGCCGCCTCGGCCTCTTCCATGGTGATGTCGCCGCGGGCGATCAGCGACTCGGTGTACACCTTGCGGGTGGACCGTTTGGCCTCCACCAGGTCGTACATGAGCGGCTGGGTGAACGACGGGTTGTCGGTCTCGTTGTGCCCGCGCTTGCGGTAGCAGACCATGTCGATGACGACGTCCTTGCGGAACGTCTGCCGGTAGTCGAAGGCCAGCCGGGCGACCCGGACGACCGCCTCGGGGTCGTCCCCGTTGACGTGGAAGATCGGCGCCTGGATCATCCGGGCCACGTCGGTCGGGTACACGCTTGACCGCGAGTACTGCGGGGCGGTGGTAAAGCCCACCTGGTTGTTCACGATGACGTGCACGGTGCCGCCGGTCCGGTAGCCGCGCAGCAGCGACAGGTTCAGCGTCTCGGCGACCACGCCCTGCCCGGCGAACGCGGCGTCGCCGTGGATGAGCACGGGCAGCACGGTGAAGCCGGGCTCGCCCTTGTCGATCACGTCCTGCTTGGCCCGGACCACGCCTTCAAGCACCGGGTCGACCGCTTCGAGATGGCTCGGGTTGGCCACCAGCGAGGTCTTGATCTGCTGGCCGTCCGGCCCCCGGAAGGTCCCCTCCGCGCCGAGGTGGTACTTGACGTCGCCCGAGCCCTGCGCGCTGCTCGGGTCCATGTTGCCCTCGAACTCCTTGAAGATCTGCCCGTAGGACTTGCCGACGATGTTGGCCAGCACGTTCAGCCGGCCGCGGTGGGCCATCCCGATGACGGCCTCATCCAGGCCCGCCTGGGCCGCCTCGGCCAGCACCGCGTCCACCAGCGGGATCAGCGACTCGGCGCCTTCGAGCGAGAACCGGCGCTGACCGACAAACTTGGTCTGCAGGAACATCTCGAACGCCTCGGCCACGTTGAGCCGGGACAGGATGCGGATCTGCTCGTCGTGTTCGGCTCGGGCGTGCGGGACCTCGATGCGGTCCTGCAGCCAGCGGCGTTCTTCCGGGTCCTGGATGTGCATGTACTCGGTGCCGACCGTGCGGCAGTACGAGTCGCGCAGCACGCCCAGGATGTCCCGCAGCTTCATCCGGTTCTTGCCGCCGAAGCCGCCGGTGGGGAAGTCGCGCTCCAGGTCCCACAGGGTCAGCCCGTGCTGGTTGATGTCCACGTCGGGATGCTTGTGCTGGCTGACGTCCAGCGGGTTGGTGTCGGCCATCAGGTGGCCGCGGACCCGGTAAGCGTGGATCAGCTCCTGGGCCCGGGCGGACCTGGTCACGTCGTCCTCGTGACCCGAGGGGATGTCCTTGACCCAGCGGACCGGCTCGTACGGGATCCGCAGCGCGGCGAAGATGTCGTCGTAGAAGCCGTCCGCGCCGAGCAGCAGGGCGTGGATCTTCTGCAGGAACTCCCCTGACTGCGCGCCCTGGATGATCCGGTGGTCATACGTCGAGGTGAGCGTGACCGACTTGCTGATCGCCAGCCGGGCCAGCGTTTCCTCCGACGCCCCGGCGTAAGCGGCCGGGTACTCCATCGCCCCGACGCCGACGATGCACCCCTGGCCCGGCATCAGCCGGGGCACGGAGTGCACGGTCCCGATCGTGCCCGGGTTGGTGATGGTCGCGGTGGTGCCCTGGAAATCGGTGACCGCCAGCTTGCCCGCGCGGGCCCGCCGCACCACGTCCTCGTAGGTGGTCCAGAACTGACGGAAATCCATCTCTTCCGCGGCCTTGATGTTCGGCACGAGCAGCTGCCTGCCGCCGTCGGCCGCCTGGACGTCGATGGCCAGGCCCAGGTTGACGTGGTCCGGCCGGGCCATCGCGGGCTTGCCGTTCTCCTCGGTGTAGGCCTCGTTCATCTCCGGCATGGCCTTGATCGCGGCGACCACCGCGTAGCCGATCAGGTGGGTGAAGGACACCTTGCCGCCGCGGCCGCGGCGCAGGTGATTGTTGATCACGATCCGGTTGTCGACGAGCAGTTTGGCGGGCACCGCGCGGACGCTGGTGGCCGTGGGCACCCCGAGGCTGGCCGTCATGTTGATGACGGTGCGGGCCGCGGCGCCGCGCAGCCTGCTGACCTCGGCGCCGGGTCCGGCCGGGGGAGCCGACGGAGCCGGGCCCGCCTGGGCCGCCGGTGCGGCTTGGGCCGCCGGTGCGGCTTGCGGGGCCGGGGCCGGGGCGGCCTGGGGGGCCGGGGCGGCGGCGGCCTGGGGGGCCGGGGCGGGTGCGGTTTGCGGGGCCGGGCTGGCGGGGGCGCGGAGGACGGGCTGGGGGCCGGTTCCGTTGGTCAGCGTCGGCTGGTAGTCGGCGAAAAAGCTCCACCAGGCCCGGTCCACTGAGCCAGGGTCGGCCTGGTAACGCTGGTACAGCTCTTCGACCAGCCATTCGTTGGCGCCGAAGTCCGCGCCGGGATCGTGTCCTGTGCCCTGACGCGGCGGGTCGGCCGGCTGGCGCGACGACCCGGGTTCTTGTGACGCTTCGGGTTCGCGCATCTTCGCACTACCCTGTGGTGACCCAGAAGACACAGCGGACATCGGCCCTCAAAACCCTCTTCCGACGCTATCTATCGATGGTTTGGCCTGTGTCACCCAGGTTACCTGGCGACATCCGGGACAGGACCTGGAAGCTGGCACGGCGCCTGGCGGCGCCCTGTGGCCTGGGCCACTCCCGCCTTGATGCCACCTGCGCCGGGCCGCGGCGTGCGCCAAAGTCCCAGCCCCGGCGCAGGCCGGCCGGTACCATCGGCGAGCAATGGCATATGCGCTCATCCGGCCCGTTCTGCCTCTCCAGACGGCAAGGCACAGGTGACAAGGGATTCGACCGGCTACCCCGAGGCTGACGACGCCCGGGGTCCGCTGGGCCCCTCGTCGCGGTTCCCGTACGGGATCGCGCCGCCGGACGGCGAGGCCGGCAGCGTGCCTGGCTATGAGTTCGAAGGCCGCCGCGCCCGGCCCGGGCCGCCGGATCGCCAGGCCAAGCCGGACCGCCAGGCCAAGCCGGACCGCCAGGCCAAGCCGGACCGCCAGGCCAAGCCGGACCGCCAGGCCAAGCCGGACCGCCGGGCCAAGCCGGACCGGCACGACGCGAGCCTGGGCCCGGCGGCACGCCCGGCCGCCCCCGGCCGCCCGCGGGACACGCGGCCCGATGAGTCGCCGGGCGAGCCGAGGCGGTTCCGGTACTCCCCGACCGTCAGCCAGCCTCGGTCCGCGCCGTCGTGGCCCGAGGGCGGCCCCGGGTCCGTGCCGCCTGCGCCGCGGCCGCGGCTCGACCACCGGGCGCCGGACGTACCCGGCTTCGAGTTCGACGGCCGCGCCCGGCGCTCCGGCCCACAGGACCAGCCCTGGACGTCCCCGTCGCCGTCCCCGTCGCCGTCCCCGTCGCCGTCCCCGTCCCCGTCGCCGTCGCCGTCCCCGTCCGGCCCGCCCCAGGGTGCGCCCGGCCCGGCGGCGGCCGGTGAGTGGGCCAGGCTGCTCCGCTCGTTCCTGCCCCAGCCCGTCAAACGCACCTGGTTCTCCGAATTCCGGGCCGGGCTTGTCTTCCGCGGCTGGATCATGCGGGTGGCGGCCCCCATCCTCGCCATGATCATCTTCGGCGTCGTCGTCGTGGTCATCGTGGGCGCGAACAGCGGCAACGCCGGCCCGCCGCCGCCCGCGGCCACGCTGGGATTCCCGCCGGCGACGCTGGCGGGCGGGCAGTTCACCGCGGCGGCGAGCAGCCGCGGTATCAGCCAGACGCTGGACCAGGTGGCCAGCGACGGGACCGAGGTGGTGGCGGTCGGATCGCAGGCCGGCGCGCGCATCCCGCGAGCTCAGT
>JBEKGC010000224.1:0-18526 GCA_050013055.1 Streptosporangiaceae bacterium | reverse complement strand
TCCGCGGTGGGCGGCGAAGCGGTCGAAGACTGTCATCGGCAGGGTGGCGATACCTGCTTGCGGGGTGTGGCCGGATGGGTTGTGGAAGGTGACCTGGCCGTCGTGGTGCCCGGTGACCAGGACGAGGTGGCCGCCGGTCCCGGGGGGTTCGCGGTCGGGCCGGCGGATCTCCTTGTGCACCGATGCCATCAGGAGCCTGCCCCGGCCGAGTTCGCCGATCATCCGGCTGGGGTCCAGGTCGGTGATGACGTCGGCCTGGAGCTGGTAGCGGTCCCAGGTGAAGTCGGCGAAGGGCCGGTAGAGCAGGCCCGTCACTGAGCCGTCGGGGTGTTCGACGTATCCGCCGGCCTCCAGGCAGCCGCTGAGGAGGGTGAACAGGGCGGGGGCGTGGCCGTCCCGGGCGATCAGGGCCATCCGCAGGCAGGCCATGCCGCACAGGCGCGTGCACCAGCGTCCGTATGCCTCACTGTCCGGGGCGCCGCTTTCCCGCCAGCCGGGGTCCTCGGCGGCCGGGTGGCCCTGGTAGGCAATGGCCGCGATCAGGGACGGGGTGGCGTACTGGGTGATCCAGGGGACCTGGTGACGGGCCGGCTGGTCAGGCAACGGCGCGGCCCGTCACGTCCGGGAGCCCGGCCATGAGGGCCCGGAAGGTGCCGAAGTCCACGGATCCGCCTGAGATGACGACGCCGGCCGGGCCGGCCGGAAGTCCGCTCGTTGCCAGGGCGGCGAGCGCGACCGCGCCGGAGGGCTCGACCACGATCTTCAGGTACTCAAATGCCCATCTCATGGCCCGGATGATGTCGTCGTCCGTGACGGTGACTACGTCATCGAGGAGCACCTTGTTGACCTCCCAGGGCAGCAGGGCCGGGCTGGTGTGCCGCAGTCGGCGATCGTGTCCGGCACCGCCGGCAGCGTGATGAGATGCCCGGCCCGAAGGGACGCAGCCGTGTCCCCGCCCGTGCGGGGCTCGACGCCGATGACGGTGATAGCGCGGTTGATGCTTTTTGCTGCCACGACGGTACCGGCCGCCAGGCCGCCCCCGCCGACCGGCACGAGGATCAAGGCCAGGCTTGGTGCTTGCCGCAGGAGCTCAAGGGCTACGGTACCGGCCCCGGCCATCACGGACGGGTCATCCGCCGACGGCACGACGGCGCGGTACGCTAGCAGCCGCCCGGCCAGAGCGAGGGCCTGGGCATGGTTACCGGACGACGCGCCTACCACGCCGCGCTGGCGGCTGGTCTCGCCGAGCGCGGCGACGGCGTTGTAGGCACCGCGGAACTTGAAGGACCCGGTGCGCTGCAGCGCCTCGGCCTTGCACACCACGGTGCGGCCAGCGGCTGCGTCAAGGGCCGGGCTGGACAGGACCGGCGTGGCTGCCGCGACGCCGCGAAGTCGTTCCTGCGCCTGGTATATGCCGACCGCCGTCAGCGGAAGCTCTGTCTTCACGGCCGGTATCCCTGCCGGTGCGCCGTCGCCAGTATCGTCGCGACCAGCTCGTCGTAGCTGATCCCGGCGGCGCTGGCCATGGTGGCCAGGTTGCCGTGCCTGGACAGGCCCGGCAGGGTGTTCGCCTCCAGCCAGAACACCTCCCCGGCCGAGGTGACGACGAAGTCCGAGCGCGAGTATCCCGAGCAGCGCAGCGCCCGGTGGGCCGCCAGGGTGTTCCGCGAGATTTCCGCCAGCGCGGCCTCGGGGATCGCGGCGGGACACTGGTAGCGGTGCCCGCCGGGATTCCGCTTGGCCGCGTAGTCGTAGAACTCCGCCGTGGTCGGCACGGTCTGCAGGGGCGGCAGCGTCGTCAGGGTGCCGTCGCGCTGAAGCACCCCGCAGGTGACGGCACTGCCCTCGGTAAAGGGCTCGATGAGCCACTCCCCGCGCGCGGCCTCCTCAGCCAGTGCCATGGTCAGCTGGGCTGGGGTGCGGACGACCCGGACGCCGATCGAGCCGCCTTCTGAGCAAGGCTTGAGAATGACAGGAAGTCCTAGCGCCTCGCAGCAGTCCCTGGCCGCGGATTCGATGTCATCGCCTTCGGAGATCAGGATGTGCGGCAGGATCTTCACGCCGGCGGCCGACACCAGCGCTTTCGCCGTGGGTTTGTGCATCGCCGCCGCGCTGGCGAGCACCCCGGAACCTGTATAGGAAACGCCCAGGCTATCCAGCAGTCCCTGAAGCTTGCCGTCCTCTGCCCACTGGCCAGCGATCGCGAGGAAGGCCACGTCGACCGCCCGGATGCGATCAGCGAACCCCCCGTCGAGAGGATCCAGCCGGACATACTTTAGGCTCTGCCGTCCGAAGGCCTCGCCGACCGCGCCGGCGGACAGCAGCGAACGGTCTCGCTCACCGGACCTGCCCCCCGTGACCAGCCCGATAAGCCCCGCAGCGCTGCTCACCATGATGTCCACCGCCCGGCCTGCCATGTCGGTTCCGTCGTGCTTGGCATCGATAGCCCCTTTCCGCCTGTCTTACTTGCCGGCGTTTCCCGTGGTCTCAGCGTCACTCCAGCCTGCACAGCCCGCAACACAGTCCGTGACCAAGGAACTGGCCCAATATCTGCCCCAATCTGGACGCGCGAACTGCCGGACGCTGACGCGATCCCGGTCGACATCGACGTCCACCCGATCCCGGCCAACCCGGCCAAGAGCGAACAGGACCACTGGCACGCCGACTTCCGGTACGTCATCAAAGCGCGCAGGCCCGACACGATCACTATCCAGGCCGAGGAGGTCAGCAGTTACAACTGGTTGCTGCCATCGCTGCTGCACCACCGTCGCCTGGCAGCCAAGATTGCCCCAGTCGCCGCGGCCTGACACCCGCAGCCCGGACCTGCGCACCGAATGCCGAATCTCCCGAGGCGGACTCTGGGCACCTGACTTGGCTCAAGTTCTAGGGCTTGCGGCTGACGCCCCGCTCAAGTTGCAGGGTCCTAGCTCGCGCTGAGAAAAGGTGCGCACTAATCCGGGCGGTGAAGTGGCCTGGTGGAGCGCGGGTGCCTGCCGATGTCAGTGACGGCCCTTAGGATCCGGTACATGACCGGCGCGATCGACTACTCCGCTCCGGGCCGGCTGACGGACATCGGCGAGGTCAGCGCGGCCGTGCTCGAGGCCATCCCGACCGATCCTGTCGGCATCTGCCGGCTCGTTCCGGGCCTGGTGCTGCATCCCTTCGAGACGACGGACCTTGGCCTGGACGCCGACCGGCTCGCCGGACAACAGATCCGGCAGGCCAGCGCGATCATCGATGCCGTGCTGGCGCTGGACCCCGCGGCGCTGGACATCCCGCGCGAGCCCAGGCGGCGGCTGGTCGCCACCTGCCGGACCTTCGTCGTACTGAGCTGCGCGCTGCTGCGCCACCGCGGTATCGCGGCCCGCGCTCGGTGCGGTTTCGGCACGTACTTCCGGCCAGGGCTCGGCCTGGATCACTGGATCACCGAGTACTGGCACCAGGCCGGCGAACGGTGGGTCAGGATCGACACCGAGCACCTAGAGCACTCTTTCGTACCCCGCCCGGAGGACCTGCAGCCGGGCGAGTTCCTCACCGGCGGAGAGGCCTGGGCCGGTTACCGGCACGGCGACATCGACGCGGCGACGTTCGGCGTGCCGGGGACGCAGAACTTTGGTCCGGCCGAGATCAGCGGCAACACGATCAGGGACCTGGCCGCCCTGAACAAGGTCGAGATGCTGCCGTGGGATGAGTGGGGCCAGATGACCGCCGCCTACGCGGGCCAGACCGGCCCCGGCTACGACGAGCTCATCGACGAAGTCGCCGCCGCTTGCGCGTCGGGCGACCCCCGGCACGTCGCGGACCTCTACTCCCGCCCGGAGCTGCGGGTGCCCGCCGAGCTGATCCAGTAGGGCGCCGGGAGGCCCGCTGCCGGCCCCGGCCTCGCGGATGGGGCACCGAGCGCCCTGGGCAGCCGCGGTGTGGTCAGCGGGCGAACTTCTCGATGGCGGCCGGGGTGAGCGGGGTGAAGAAGTTGACGAGGTTGCCGTCGGGGTCGCGGAACAGCAGTGACCGGTTGCCCCACGGCATCGTGGTGGGCTCGGCGACGAAGTCCTCGACGAAGCCGGCCAGGTTCTGGCGCACGCCGTCCACGTCGTCGACGAGGAACTCGATGATCACGGTGCTGTTGCTGGCCGGGCGGGCGGCGCCGGGCGCGAACAGCGGGACCGTGCGGGTGCTGCCGATCGCCAGGGTGGCGTGGGCCGTCTTGAGCTCGGCGAAGTCCTCGGTGTACCGGGTCGCTGGCACTCCCGTGACCTTCTCGTAAAAGCTGGCCAGACGCGCGACGTCCTCGGTGATGACGCGGATCGAGACGAAGTCCATGGTGATCTCCTTGGTCTGCGCTTCGGTTCTACCCCGCAGGCTAGGGGCAATACTGGACAGAAACGGTCCGGTATTTTGCTGCATTTTTGAGTATGGGCTGACCTGCCACGACCAGGTCCGCGGACGACGCGGGCGGGAAGTGCACAATAATGATCGATCATGGAGCTGTACGGCAATGAATGGACGCGCAAGGGCGCGACGCTGAGCGACAAGACGGCTCGAGCGGAGTTCGGGTTAACGCAGGACGAGATCATCGCGGCGATCAGGGCGGGCAAGCTTCAGTACCGGCGCGCCGAGATCGAGGGGAATCCGTGGCTGCGTCTGCTCCGTCGGGAGGTCGAGGAGCTGGTCAGCGCCCGGCATGGTGAGGGATACCTCAGGGAACAGCAGGCGCGGACCGAGCTGAAGCGCGTCAACCGCGAGCTGAAACAACTCCGGACCCAGGTCACGGCACTCGAGGACAGGCGGGCCGCGCTCCTTTCCGAACTCGCCGAGCATAGCTGAACTCGCCTCGTGCCCCCGCCCGAGCGCGTCCAGAGCACCGAGGACACCAACCGCCGCGTTCTCGCCGTTCTGTCCTACCTCAGAAACGACAGCCATGACCAGTAGGCAGAAAGCATCTCCGGACTGAATCGGTGACACGAGCAGATCGAGAGGAGCTGCGGCCTGTTACCACTGGTCGGCATCGCGCAGCGTCCGAACCGGGTCGTCGCCGAGCTGGTCCTGCCGCTGCCAGTCGGCCTTATCCAGCGCATACTCCACGGCGCCGAACTCGCGGCCATCGATGTGATATGGCCAGGGCTGATGGAATGTTCGTACCAGCTTCAAACCTGCTTTCTCCATCACCCGCCGCGAGGCCGTGTTGACGGCCATCGCCTCCGCGACCACGCGCTGCACCCCGAACTCGGTAAATCCCTTACCGATCAGCGCGCGCGATCCTTCGGTGGCATACCCCTTGCCCCAGGCTGACTTGCGCAGCCGGTAACCAAGCGCGACCTCGCCGGGTGCGGAGCCCTCACCTGGCCGGAAATGGAACCAGCCGAGGAATTCGCCGGTAGCCTTCTCAATGACTGCCCAGAATCCATATCCTTCGTACCGCTCGTAATATCCTAGGAACGCGGACAGGGTCTCATTCTCGATCTTATCGCGGGACGTGGGAATCCCGCCGGTGACAAGGCTCACCAGGTTGTCCGCATCAGCCATGCTGAACCTGCGAAGCACCAATCGCTGCGTCTCAAGGAAAACCTGCATCGCCCGGTCCCTCCGATGCTGCCACGTGTCCATCACTCTGCCATCCAGGCGGTTTGGTGAACAGCGAGTTTCACGAGGGCCTGCGCGGGTAGCGATGTCCGCGGTTGGCGGCCTGCTGTGGGGTTACGACACCGGCGTGATCGCGGGGGCGCTGGCGTCACTGGCACGGACCTTCCACCTCAGCTCGTTCAGCCAGGAAGTGGCGGTCGCCGCGGTCCTGGTCGGAACGATCATCGGCGCTCTGTGCGCCCGGCGACTGGCCGACCGGATTGGCCGCAAGCGCCTGCTGGTATGCGTCGGGCTGTTGTTCATTGTGACCCTCGGTGCTGACCGCGATCGCCCCGACCATCTGGGCCTTCCTGATCTTCCGGGTCATGCAGGGCGCCGGCATCGGCGCGGCCTCCGTGGTGTCGCCCATGTTCATCAGCGAGATGGCACCCCCGCAGGCGCGCGGCCGGCTGGGATTCCTTTTCCAGTTCATGATCACCGTCGGGATCCTGCTGGCCTACGTAGTGGACTGGGCGGTCATCGAGCTGGGCTGGGCCTGGCGGCCGATGTTCTTCGTCGGCGTCGTGCCGTCACTGGTCCTGGCCATCGGGATGCTGTTCTTGCCGGACACACCGCGCTGGCTCGGCCGCGAAGGCCGCTGGGACGAGGCTGGCGACGTGCTCCAGCGGGTGGCGTTGTTCCGGGGCGGCCTGAAGTGGGCGCTCACGCTCGGCGTCGGCTTGTCGGTGCTGCAGCAATTCGTCGGCATCGACGCCGTGATCTACTACGCGCCGACCATCACCGGCTATAGCGGCTTCGACAAGGGCGCCAACGGGTACCTGGTGGGCGCGATCCTGGTCGGCGCGGTATTCGTGTCCGGGGAGATCGTCTCGCTGTTCCTGGCCGACCGGGTCGGGCGGCGCACTCTGCTGCTGATCAGCAACGGCGCCATTTTCGTGATCATGGCGGCCTTCGGGGCGATGTTCCTGACCCACTACCAGAATTACGGAACGGTCCTGCTGGTCCTCATCCCGCTGTACGTGCTGGCCTTCGCGATCGGGATGGGGCCGATCTTCTGGCTGTTCAGCGCCGAGATCTTCCCGACCCGGCTGCGCGGCTACGGCTCGAGCATGTCGGCGACCGGCAACTGGACCGCCGACCTGCTCATCTCCATTAGCTTCCTGACCCTGGTCGCCGGCATCGGGCTGAGCGGCACGTTCTGGATCTACGGGTTCTTCGCCCTGGTGTCGGTGGTATTCGTCTACCGGCTCGCACCCGAGACGCGGGCCCGGCCGCTCGAGGCCATCGAGGACTACTGGCAGCAAGACCGCAGCTGGGAGTCCGCGACTACGACCGAGCCGGAGAACGGGTGACGCACGCGGTCAGAACCCGCAGTTACGACATCACTGTCGCCTGGACCGGCCACCGGGGTCTGGCGTGTCGTCGGGGAACACGGGGGTTTCGGCGCCGCCGTCGAGCTCGATGATCTTGCCGGTGAGGTAGCTCGCGGCGGGGGAGGCGAGCCACCGGGCGGTGCTGGCGACGTCCGCGACCGTGGCCAGCCGGTGCAGCGGGGTGGCCGAGATGATCCGGGCCCGCAGCTCGCCGGTGAGCACCTGGCCCAGAGCTTCGGTTTCCACCACGCCGGGGGCGATCCCGTTCACCCGGACGCCGGGCGCGAGCTCCGCCGCCAGCAGGCGGGTCAGCTGGGTGACGGCGGCCTTGACGGTTCCGTAGGTCACCATCCCCCGGGCCACGAGGCGGTCCATCCTGGAGGTGATGGTGACCACCGAGCCGCGGCCGCTGTCGAGCAGGTACGGGGTCGCGCGTTTGGTGAGTTCGAACGGGGCGGCCACGTTGAAGTGGAACGCCGCGTCCAGCGCCTCGGGGGTGGTATCGAGGTAGCGGGCGGGCATCGCCCCGCCGGCGTTGTTGACCAGGACGTCGAGCCTGCCGTGTTCGGCGATGGCGTGCTCGACGATCTCCGCCGCCCGGGACACGTCGGTGATATCGGCGGGGATGAGCAGCGCCGTTCGGCCGAATGCCCGTACATCAGCGGCGACGGCGTCGAGGTCGGCCGCGGTGCGGGCCACCAGGACCAGGTCGGCTCCGGCCCGGGCGTAGGCGCGGGCGATGGCCGCCCCGATCCCGCGGCCTGCGCCGGTGACGAGGGCCACGTACCCGTCGAGGCGGAACTCATCAGGAGGCGCCGGCGGCACGGCTTGGGTCATTTATCCGTCTCCTTAGGGCATTATTTGTTACAGGGCTCATTATGTGTTCCCGATGGCGACGGGGGGAAGGAGGCACTTTCATGTCCCAGAGGAACATCGCTGTGCCTACGGTGGCTCAGGACGAGGCGTGCCCGATCAACGAGGTGCTCGACCACATCGGCGGCAAGTGGAGCATCGGCATCATCGTCGCGGCCGCCGCCGGGCCCATCCGCTTCACCGAGCTGGAGCGCACCGTCGAGGGCATCAGCCGCCGGATGCTCACCCTCAACCTGCGCAAGCTGGAACGCGACGGCCTGCTCGTCCGGACCGTGTACCCGACCGTGCCGCCTAAGGTCGAATACAGCCTCACCCCCATCGCCCGCGAGCTGAGCGAATCATTCGCGACCCTCACCGCGTGGGCGGAGCGGCACCGGCAAGCCATCGCCGCGTCCCGCAGACAATACGACGGCCAGCCTGGCGGCCAGTCCCGGGAATTTAACCGAACGAACAGTGATGCACCGTTCTGAGCCCGGAACGGTGAAACACCAGAGGTCATCTCCGTGTGCGTAACGGGAAGAGCCAGAAAGCACCCTCCTAACCGCCACCCTCGTGAAAGCGCTAAGGGATCAGTCAGGAGGCGTGCACCAGGGTAAGAAGAGCCCGGTGGTAGACGCCTGGACCTGCGGGACTGACTCAAGCCGGATCCGCTCGTCGGTGCCGTGCAGGCCCCGGTAGTCCACGCCGAATCCGGCCGTAGCAGGGATGCCGAGACCGGCGAGGTAGTTGCCGATGTTGGACGGCCCTGCGACCTTCGCCGTCGTCTTCAGACCTGCTGCACTGGCGGCGCCGAGCAGCGCGCCGCGCAGTGCCGAGTCACCCGACAGGGCGTAAGCGGGCCAGCGCGTGGTGATCTCGATGTGGGTCCGCTGGGCGCCGGGCCAGCCCGCATCCACCACGGCGGCACTGGACCGCAGCAGGGCGAGGGCCGCTGTGGCGATGCCCGCTTGCGGGGCGTGGCCGGATGGGTTGTGAAAGGTGACCTGGTTGTCGTGGTGCCCGGTGACCAGGACGAGGTGGCCGCCGGTCCCGGGGGGTTCGCGGTCGGGCCGGCGGATCTCCTTGTGCACCGATGCCATGAGGAGCCTGCCCTGGCCCAGTTCGCGGATCATCCGGCTGGGGTCTAGGTCGGTGATGACGTCGGCCCGGAGCTGGTAGCGGTCCCGGGCGAACTCGCTGAACTGGCGGTAGAGCAGGCCCGCCACTGAGCCGTCGGGGCGTTCGGCGTATCCGCCGGCCTCGAGGCAGCCGTCGAGGAGGGTGAACAGGGCGGGGGCTTGGCCGTCCCGGGCGATCAGGGCCATCCGCAGGCAGGCCATGCCGCACAGGCGGCTGCACCAGCGTCCGTATGCTTCCTGGTCCGGTGCGCCGCTTTCCCGCCACCGCGGATCGTCGGCCGCCGGGTGACCCTGGTAGGCGATGGCCGTCGGCAGCGATGGTGGGTAGTGGAAGATCCGGAACAAGATGGTCGGGTCCGCGGTGTACCCGGTGACAAACTACCCGGTGTCCAGGCCCACGCTCTGGGCCACTCCGGCCAGCACGGCCTGGCCCAGGCTGGTCAGCGCATCAAGGTAGGCCAGCACCAGCGGGCGCAGCCGGGGGACCTGCCGCGGGAACCCCGCCAGGCCCGGCCGCCGCGTTCCATGGCGATCTCCAGCTTGTCCGCCGCAGGCAGCGCGAAGAACTCAGCACTCGCGTCGGCGAGCTCGGCCAGCCGGCCCGGCCGGCACGCCGTGGCCCGTCAGGTAGAAAAACCCGCGCTCGCGGCAGGCCACCTGGATCTGCTCCGCCACCGCAGCCCTCGCCGCCGCCGGCCAGCGGGCCGACGTCGATGACCGGGAGTGCGCCGAACCGCTCGAACCTGCCATGCCCCGGAAGCGTAGTGCTCCCGGCTTGGGTCTGCTACCAATGTGGTATGGCTAAGTCGGCGCAGCGGCTCGTGGTCGCTGGTGGCGTGCTGACCCTAGTCATTGGCCTAACTAGTGGTGTCGCGACAAGCGCGTTGCCGTCGTCCTGGCGGCCGCATTTGTGGCTCGCGTGGCCGATCACCATAGTGCTGGGGCTCATTTACGTGGTGGTGCAGGTCCGCCAGCAGGACACCGGCTCGCTCCCGGCCGCGCAGCCCGGGGGGCCCAACGCGCGGTCTTTGCTGTTGGAGAGCGTCCACAGTGTTTGGGTGGCCGGCATTCTTGAGCATTCTCTCTACCAGGAAGCACGCATAGAGGTGGGGCTGACTAGTAGCGTCGATGCGCCGCAGCCCTGGCGCTTGACATCCGCCGAACCAGCCGGGCAGCCAGCGCCGGTCCCGCCAGGAACACCGCTGGATACTGTATTCCGTGATCTGCACCAGCGGATGCTGATCCTGGGCTCGCCTGGTAGCGGAAAGACCACCACCATGCTTGAGCTCCTCAGGCAGCTGCTTGAAAAAGCGCAACTTGACGAGAGTGCGCCTATTCCAGTATTTCTTCCGCTTGCCTCGTGGTCGAAAAGGCAGCCGCCTCTAGAGCAATGGGTTTTGCAGGAGGTTAGCGAGCGGTATGATGTGGCGCCTGGACATGTACGAGCGTGGCTCGAAAGCTCGCAGTTGCTGCTGCTCCTAGATGGACTAGACGAAGTAGAAGCCGAAGCGCGGCAAAAATGTGTTGAAGCCATCAACGATTTCCGGCATGAGCGTAAGTCAACGCCTATTACTATCTGCTGCCGTACGCAAGATTACCAACTTCTTAAGAGTGTGTTGAATGTTTACGGCGTGCTGACAGTCCAGACGCTGAACCGCGAGCAGGTCGAGCGCCTCCTAGACCGCCCTGACGGCCTGTACGCGGGTGTCAGGGATGCGCTCGCCAGACAGCCGTGGCTCTGGGATCTTGCCGATAGGCCCCTCTTCCTTAGTTTCATGATGCTAGGGTTCCGCGGGCAGGGAAATGACAATATAGCCGGAGATCCCGCGGAGAATGAGGACCAAGGCCGAAGCCTGCTGATCGCCAAGTACGTCAGGACAATGCTGAGCCACAGGCGTGACCCCGACCCTCCTCAGACCGTGCGCCAGCTGGCGTTTATAGCGCGTCAGATGCAGCGGATCAATCAGACCGTATTCACCCCTGATCTTCTCGGCTTCAGATCAGAACCAGATACCTGGTGGTACACATTCCTTTCAGGAGCTAGCCGGGTCATCCTCGAGGCCACGGGCATGGCCGTGATGGGCGCCATCGCGGCTGCGTTCTACGGCTGGCGCGGCGCCATTGCCGGGGTTCTTGCCGGGCTGTGCTCCGCGTTTGAAGATTATACCGACTCAATCGATCTCAGCACGGGTCCGCCTGCGCGTTTCAGTTCGGACCGTTTTCAGTGGCGGCGGGTGTGGAAGGAGTCGTCGGCGTATTTTGAGTCCATGGATGAGACCATACGCCCCACCTTCATATTGAGTATGGTTATCGGTCTGATATTCGGCCTTCCGCATGGGCTATCTCGCACTGCGATTGCCCAATTTATTACCTTCCTCAGGAAGCACGCAATTCATTACGTTACGCATTTGAGTAAGGATGAGACGGCAGCGACGAGGCACGACCTGTTGCATATCTTCATCTACGCGCTCGCGGTGATGTGCGCTGGGCTTATTGCGACCTGGCTAGAACGGAGTAGCGGGCCAGTAATGGAAGATGTGCGGCCGCTTAACTTCGCGCGCGACTTTCCCAGCCCGCGTCTTAGCGTCGTCTTGCGGGCAAGCGCTGACGTCATTTTGGCGGGCGTGCTAATCTCTGGCGCAGTTGCAGGCTTGCTTGTCACCTCTATCACGACTGCCGCTAATGGCCTGCACTTCGGCATCGCAGTATCCGGCTGTGCTGCGATCTACCTGTTTAAAAGTCTTTCCGGCTTTGCTTTTGTCGAGCAGGCTCGAATTCGTTTTGTACTTCGCTGGACTAACCTGCTGCCGATGCCGAGCCGGCCGACTATGGTGCACGCCGTCCAATGCCTCTTCCTGCAGGAAACCGGAGACGGCTACATGTTCAGGCACGTGTACATCCAGGAATTCTTTTCTGACCTGTGCCCACCCGAACAGGGCGGGGGCGTGCGAAACCAACCGGATCCTGCCCGGATTAACAATGTCCTTTTGACACCGTGAGGGCGGCAAGCCGGCCAGATCCTTCTGTTTCCCCGGTCCGAGTGCTCATGGGTGACCGATCAGCTCCGCCCTCGACGTTCGGCCAACCAGGACAGTGCGGCGAATACCGGAGCCGCCAGTCCCAGCAGCAGCGCCGTGCCGGTGACCACGCTCTCGAGGAAACCGATCCCCATCCGTGCGACGCCGGAGTAGTAGGCGACTACGACGGCCATGAGCAGCAGATACCCGCCGACGACGGTGCCGGCCACATGCCTGGCCAGTGCAGCCCAGCCGATGCGCTGCCCGGGGTCCGGCCGCGTGGCCCGCGCCTCATCCGGCTGCGTGCCTGATGCAGACTGAGCCCCTGGTGGCCGGTAAAGGCGGCGCAGGCCGAGGCCAAGCGCCGACATGAGGATCAGGTAACCGACTGCCATCGGCACCAGGGCCTGGCGGCCCGGCGAAGCTAGCGCAGCTAGCTGCTCTCCCGGCGCCATAACACGCTCAGGACCGGAGCAGGAAGTGCCAGCCGCGGATGAAGAAGTGCCAGCCGGCCCACAGCCACAAGGCGAACAGCGCCCACCGCCCGATCGGATAGCGCGTGATCACGCGGAAGACGTCGCTGAGCGCGGGAACGCCGGTCACCCGGGCCAGGGCGAGGCCCTCCCAGGCGAATACAGCGCCGAAAAGGACAACCCAGACGAGGTAGCCGATGAGCGGATGCCGTGCCATGCGAACCTCCCGGCGGCAGATTCATTATCCGGCCAGGTGCGGCGCTGCGCCCCGGGCAGCTGACCGCCAGGACGAAGCGGCCGGGCCGGACGTCGCTCTTATTGTGCAGCATGGGATCGGCGCAGCGACTTCCCCGCCCTGATGCGCCGGCCGTTCCATGCGGACAGCCAGACCGGCCGTGACACCACGGTCCGTTCGGGAAATTAGAGATTTTTCCTGCCGAACGGACCGTGATGCATGTTCTGAGCCTGGTGCACCGTCGAGTTCGGCGGACGTCACAGTTCCAGGCTGATTCCGGCTCTAGCCAGGCGACGGGCGCGTCGCTGGAGGCAGCGGCCACGACATCATCCTGGTCATCAGGCCAGCCCGGCCTCGTTCAGGATCGCGTCGTGGATCGCTTGACGTCCTCCCCCGGCCTGAAGGCGCGGGGATTCCTGCCGCGCTCACGCGGCACCCCGGAGGGTTCCTATTTCGCTGTTAGTACCGTGAACGCCTGGGTATCCACCTCGACTTTGATCCTGGGGTCGGCCTTGAGGTTGTAGTACCAGTTCGGGTGGGTTGGCGATCCTCCGTTGGCGGCCCAGATCGCGAAGCGGCCGTCTCCCTGAGCGGAGTAGGCCAGCGGCGAGACGCGCTCGGTCCGGGATTTTGCGCCGATGTGGTGGACGAGAATCAGCGTGATGCCCGTCCATGGCCCGGCGACGCGTCCCCATTCGCCCGGAACTCCTCAATGATCTTGGTGTTGTAGTCGTTGGGCCCGCTCATGACAGTCGCCCTGCGGTCGCGAGGTATTCGTCGTGCCGATGGAACCATGACCAGTCGCCTTCGTTGCGGCCCAGCGGCGCACGGTCCAGCCACTGCCACATCGGCCACATCCCGTCGAAGCCGCGGGCATACGCGGAGTAGGTGTGGAACACGTCGTCGCCGGTACGCGCGAACGCGCTCATGCCGGGCTGCTCGCCCGACCAGTCGCGCCAGGCGACGTTCTTCGCCTCGAGCTGCGCCTGGTCCCTGTAGTTGTACTCAACCGGTGCCACTGCGGGATCGACCGTCACGTGGAAGTCGTAGTTGAAACTGCTGCCGGACGACGAGACCCAGCGGAAGTCCCATCCCATCCGCCGCTTGTACGCGATGAGCTTGTCGAGCGGGGCGCGCGACACCACGACGAACGCGACATCGTGGTGCTCGAAGTGCGGGACGCTGCCGGCGAAGCCGTCGGTGACCGCCGAGCAGCTCGGGCAGCCTTCGTTCCAGTCCGGATCGAACATGAAGTGATAGACGAGCAGCTGCGAACGCCCGCCGAACAGATCGCGCAGCGACGCATCACCGTCTTCGGTCGTGAACCGGTAGTCTCTCTCAACCGGCACCCAGGGCAGCTCCTGCCGCCGCCGCGCCAGTTCGTCGCTACGCCGTGTCAGTTCCTTCTCGGCCTCGAGCAGCTCCAGCCGGGCCGCAAGCCACTCTTCACGCGTTCCGGTCTTGTGATCGGTCATCGTTCTCTCCTTCATGTCGTTACCGTGGTTCGCGCCGGCGATGCTGCGAAGCTGGGAGCCGGCCGGAGGGTTAGGGCCCTTGCTTCTTCTTGGTTTCTGCGTGCGCCGCTTCGGCGAGCCGCTTGATCGCGCCGAGCCGCCGGTCCCATTGCGCGGCCAGGTCAGCCATGGCCCGGGTGGCCTGGTCGAGACGGCCGGCCTCTACCTGGTAGAGAACCTCCCGGCCCTGCTTGCGCCGGCTGACCAGCCCGGCCTGTTCGAGCACGGCCAGGTGCTTGGAGACCGCCTGGCGGGAGAAGGGCACCTGGCCGGCCAGCCAGCTGGCGCTGACGTCACCGTGGCGGACGAGGAGGTCGAGGACCCGGCGGCGAGACGGATCGCCGATGGCTGACCACAGCTCGTCATCGGCCTGCGCGGTCATCCCGGCTGGCGTTTCGTGAGCACAGCGGCCAGGCGGTCCAGGTAGTCGACCCAGCCGTCCCGGTGCTCGCCGGCATAACGTTCTTTCTCCGCGTCGGGCCAGTCGAGCAGCTCGTGGCCGCTTTCGGACACCCGGAGACGGGTCCGCTCGTCGCCCTCGGGCGTCAGCGTGAACTCGACGAGCATCGAGTTGCCGGTCACTGGTTCCTCTCCGCGGGGATAGTTCCAGCGGAATGAGAAGCGAGCCGGCGGCTCGACAGTCTCCACCACGACGGGTCCGCCCTGGTCCCCGAACTGCATGTAGCCATGAGCGCCCGGTTCGACCACGAGGTCCACCCGGTCGGCGAACCACTGGCTCATCTGATCAGGCTCGGTGATGGTCCGCCACACCACCTCCACCGGTGCCTCGATCAGGACCTCCCGCTCAATCGCCAGGTCTGCCATCAGTCTTCGCTCCCTTCCTGTGCGCGTCTGTGCATGTGGTCGGCCGCGGGTGCCACTACGTGGCGCCCCATGCCGGTCATCGCCCACTTTCAAACTGCAACCTAAGGTAGCACTTTAGCGACAGACGTGCAACCATGAGTTGCATATGGGGTTGGCATCATGCTCAACCCGGCAACTCGAGAACTGGAGACAAGGCAATGGCTGCACGCATCGACCAGACGACGAGCTTTACCTACACGACCTACATTCACGCCACGCCCGAACGGGTCTGGCAGGGCCTCACCGATCCTGCCGTCACGAAACGCTGGTGGCAGCACCACAGGGCTGGCGAGAAGACCTTCCGTTCGGATTGGAAGAAGGGCTCGACGTACGACCTGGCGCACGAGCAGGTCGGGCTCGTCGTGAGCGACTCCGAGCAAGTGATCCTCGAGTCCGATCCCTCCCGCCGGCTGGCGTACACCTGGCACACGTTCACGCCCGAGTGGGCCGCCGAGGTCGGCATGGACGACGTCACCGCTGATGCCTGGCGGGCCGAGCCCCGCTCCAAGGTCGCCTTCGACATCGAAGACAGCGGGTCTGGTGTGGTGCAGCTCACGGTCGTCCACGACGGCTTCGAGCCTGGTAGCCACGTTCTCCAGGGCATCTCTTACGGCTGGCCTGCCGTGCTGGCCAGCTTGAAGACCCTGCTCGAGACCGGGACCGCCTTGCCTTGGTAGCGTCTGTTACGCGTGGGACAGAATCACCCGGTTATCTTGCTGACGAACCAGGATGCCTGGGCCACCGCACTGTCGGCCGCGGCGAGCAAACCGGCCTGCAGAGCGAAGTCGTGCCACATGCGCGCATCGACAGGACCAGGTGGCCGCGCGGCTGGCCCGTGGCGCGGCGGTACGTTGAGATGGAGGTTATGTCGGGAAGGGGCTGGTTACGGCGTCTGGAGAGCCTGGCTACGATCCGATGCGGCAGTTCGCCGAACTGGCCGGGGACGTGCGAGACCCGTATCCGATGTTCGCCGGGATCCGGGCGGAGACCCCGGTGCTGCACGTCGAGGTGGGCAGCAGGCCGGGGCGGTACCGGCACGACGAGAAGGCGCCGCGGATCACCTCGCTGTTCACCGTGACCAGTTACGAGCTCGCGCAGCAGGTGCTTACCGACCACGTGCGGTTCTCCTCGGCCGCCAACGCGATGACCATCGGGCCGGTCACGGGGCACACGATCCTGGAGATGGACCCGCCGGAGCACCAGCGACACCGGGCCCTGGTGGCCAGGGCGTTCCGGGCCCGGGTGCTGGACCAGTGGAACGACGCGATCATCGGCACCACCGTCCGGGAGCTGATCGACGCGTTCGCCCGGGACGGGCACGCCGACCTGGTCCCGCAGCTGACCTTCCCGTTCCCGGTCCAGGTCATCGCCCGGATCCTCGGCCTGCCCGAGGCCGACTGGCCTCGCTTCATGCGGCTGTCGACGCAGCTGATCACGGTTATGCGGAACTGGGAGGGCGCTGTGGCGGCCAGCCTGGAGCTGCGCGGGTACTTCGCCGAGATCATCGCCGACCGGCGGCGGCATACCCGCGACGACCTGGTCAGCCAGCTGATCTCGGCCGAGGTGGACGGGCGCAGGCTCAGTGACGACGAGATCTACCCGTTCCTGCTGCTGCTCCTGCCCGCCGGAGCGGAGACCACCTACCGGTCGTCGGGCAACCTGCTGTTCGGGCTGCTGTCCGACCCAGGACAGCTGGACATGGTCCGGGCCGACCGGGGGCTGGTGCCGCAGGCCATCGAGGAGGCGCTGCGCTGGGAGACGCCGCTGCTGACCGTCGCGCGCCTGGCTACCGAGGACGTGGAACTGGGCGGGGTGCGCATTCCCGCGGGGAGCTTCGTGGCGGTGTCACTGGGGGCGGCTAACCGGGATCCGGACCGGTACGCCGACCCGGATGCCTTCGACGTCGTGCGGGAGGGCGGGCAGGCTATCTCCTTCGGCGGCGGGATTCATAAGTGCCTGGGGATGCACCTGGCGCGGATGGAGATGCGGGTACTGCTGAACGCGGTGCTCGACCGGCTGCCGGGGTTGCGGCTGGATCCGGCGGCGGAGGACGTGCACATCCACGGGCTGATTTTCCGGTCGCCCCCGAATCTGCCGGTGCGGTTCGGCCCCTGATACCGGCCTGCCCAGGAACGCTACGCTGACCGCGTGGCAGCAAAGAACCGGCGCTATCACCGCCGCGCCCTAGCTCCCCTATGTCCCGGCCGACCGCGCCCAGGCCCACGATCTTTCTGCCGAACGGACCGGGTTTTCCCCGCCAGGCAAACGTTGCGTCTCACGAGGTGTCTGGCACGCCGAGAAGCCAGGATTCCGTTACCGGCGGAGCTGGCGGCCCGTCAGTCAGCCAGGCGTGCAGCGCGTTGATGAGCGGCCCGGGGTTCTTCCTGGACCGGGGGAAGGCCCGGCTGCTGGTGAAGAGCAGCCCGCAGCCTGGCGACCCGGCCGACACGACGCGCAGCATGATCGGCCTGAAGTCTTTGACGTTCTCCGTGAGCAACCATCGTCTTTCCGCGCTCGCCCACGCGAATATCTCCTCGTCAGACTTGGCCCGCAGATCAGCCCGGTCCGCTACCGCGATGACGTCGTGACCGCGTTGGCGCAGCTCGGCCGCGATGGCCGGAGAGAACATCTCGTCCAGCAGGAGCCTGACGTCAGGCTGCTGGTTCACGCGATGAGCTGCTGCTGGACGCGCCACGCCGCTTCGGCACGTGCCGAAGCCTCGTCGGCATCTGCTATCTCCGCGTCGATCTCGTCGGCATAATCTCCGTAGTAGCTGATCGCCGTACTGATCTGGCTGGTGCCGACCGCGAACACCTCGGCGGCGGCGTCGAGCGCAGCCGGTCCGCGCTCATCGACCTCACGGAGGAACTTGATGACCTCCCAGATATCAGGTCCGAAGGCGAGCGCAGCTCTGCGGCCGGACGGGCCGTCCTTGAAGATCACACCTGGGTGATCGGCCATCCGCAGACCCTCGTCGATGAGCCGTTGCGCCAGCCCAGCGGCGCTGGCGCCGGTCATGGCATGTGCGCGCTGCCGCAGCCGGGCCAGCAATGACGGGGTGAAGCGGATGGAGAGCGGGGTCGTCATGACTACATTGTAACTGCTGCGCTACACGGGCCGCCCTCCCCGACTGCATCAGGGTCGAGTAGCCGGGGGGAGTCTCACCCCCCGGCTCTCACAGAACCGTGCTTAACAGTCTCCCGTTACACGGCTCCTCTCATTTGATCTTTCAGAACGCGGACACCCAGGCCCAGTGCACAAATAGGTCAGGCTCTCGATCGACGAGCCCGGTCCACCACCGTTTAGCCTTCTTAAAGGTACCCAGCCGCCGATACTTGTTGCGCGCCCACCGCACTATGTAGGTATTAATGCGCTGCAAGAGACGGTACAATCGCGACCTGCCGAACCGGCCATAGTAGTTCATCCAGCCACGCACGACCGGATTTATCCACGCGGCAAGTTCCGCCAGGTCAGAC
>JBEKGC010000223.1:0-10592 GCA_050013055.1 Streptosporangiaceae bacterium | reverse complement strand
CCGGCATCCCCCCCGAGGTACTCGCCCGGGTGTTCGAGCCGTTCTTCACCACCAAGCCGGCCGGCAAGGGCACCGGGCTCGGCCTCGCCACCTTCTACGGCATCATCACCGGAGCCGGCGGCCACCCCCAGATCTACTCCGAGCCCGGCCTCGGCACCACCGTCACCGGCCTGCTCCCCGCCACCAGCGAGGAAGCGGCCACCTCCGGCGCAGCGGCGGCCGCACCCCCCCGCGGACGCGGCGAGACGATCCTGCTCGTCGAAGACGAAGCCAGCCTGCAAGAACTGGCCAGCCGCCTGCTGACCCGCAACGGGTACAAGGTCTGCACGGCCCTGACGGCGGCACAGGCGCCCAGCATCGCGGGTGACACCGGGCAGCCCATCGACCTGCTGCTCACCGATGTGGTCATGCCCGAGATGCTCGGCAACGAGGTGGCCAGGCAGGTACACGCGGTCCGCCCGGCCCTGCCCGTCCTGTACATGTCCGGATACGCCCAGCCGATCCTGGACAGCCACGGCGCCTTCGCCCACCAGATCGACCTGCTGGAAAAACCGTTCTCCGAAGCCACCCTGCTCACCCGCGTCCGCCGCGCCATCGACAACGGCACCCATCCCGTCGCGGCCGATTGAGCCGGGTCCCCGATCGATCAGGCACCGTCCCGCGGCCACAGCGAGATGCTGTGGCGGGCGGCATCGAGGATCAGCTGCGCGTCGATGCCGACCCGCGTCTCGCTGATCCCGTACATCGGCCACTGGCAGCTGAACTCCAGCGGCCCGCTCGGCGGTAGCGGCCAGGCCCACCAGCGCAGGAGCTGGGAGTGCGACGTCCCGCCCCCGCCGCGCGGCAGCAGGACAGGTCCGGTCGGCTCGGCATCCCCGGGTGATCTCCCGTCGGCGACCGTGCGGCCGTCAGCGAGCCGCAAGCTGAGCTGGAAGGACGGCGGTCCGTTCAGGTCGCGTCCGAGGGTCATCGGCGCCGGGTCCTGGTCGAGGCCGGGAGTGCCCGGCCGGATCCGCCGGGCCACGGAGAACTCGAACCCGGTGGTGTAGGCCGCTATGCCGATGATGGCGACCGCGGCCAGGTCGGACGGATCAAACAGCAGGGTCTGAACGGGCACGATGGCGGGAATTTCCGTCTCGGGCACATGCCACGGCCGGTGCGCCCGGGGCGGGCCGGGCCGCAGGACAGGTGGTTTGCGGCGGAACAGGGTCATGGCCTCACCCTCGATCCAGCGACCCCCGCCGCGCAGGGGCTCCCCCGGCGACTAGGTCCAGTTCCTTCGCTCACGCGGTCTTGATCCAGTATCGCCGCACGGGGCCGTACTCGGTGTCCCTGAGTTCTTCCAGGACGCCGCCGTGGCGCTCGATCGTCTTGGCCGAGGCGACGTTGCCTGCCGCGCAGACGACCAGCACCCGGTCCAGGCCGAGCACCCGCGCCTCGCCGAGCATCCGGCCCAGCGCCCAGCTGGCCAGCCCGCGCCGGCGCGCCGACGGCCGGATGCCGTAGCCGACGTGACCCAGCTGCATCAGGCGGTCGTTCAGCTCATGTCGCAGCGCGATCGCGCCGAGGACCCGGCCGTCCTCGACGATCCACCGGTACGTGCAGTGCACCCGGCCGGGGTCCACCGGCTTGGCCGGATCCGACTGGGCGGTCAGCCGGGCCACCCAGGCCGCGAACCCGGCCGGCGAGTCCACTTCATCGGAGGGACGGAGTCCGAAACCGTCCTCGTGGACGCCGGGACCCCATTCGTGATGCGCCTCGAGCCAGGCCGCGTGCAGGCCGACGGCAGGCGCGATCAGTTCGGGCATGCCACACGATACCGATCCGGGCGGTCAGGCCCGGCAGCGCAGGTGGCACGATGCCGTGATGTGTACGGTTTAGTCATGGCTGTCAACGCACCGCCAGGCTGGATGGTCCCTTCGGCGCGGCTGTGGCGGATGCGGCTGACCCAGGTGGCCGCGGCCGGGCCGGTCCTCGGCGTGATCGCGGGCGTCGCGGCCGGACTCTGGGCTGGCGCCTGGGCCGGGGTGGCGGCCGTGGCGGTGGTGGCCGTGGCCGCCGGGTTCGTTGGGTGGGTCGAACGCCGCCGCTACCTGGCCTGGGCTTACCGCGAACGGGACGAGGACTTGATCGTGTCGCGCGGCGTGCTCGTCCGCCGGATCTCCGTCGTGCCGTACGGGCGGATGCAGTTCGTGGAGGTCACGGCGGGACCGTTCGAGCGTGTTTTCCGGCTGGCCACGGTGCAGCTGCACACAGCGGCGGCCGCGAGCGACGCCCGGATACCCGGTCTTGAGCGGGATGAGGCCGCGCGGCTGCGGGACCGCCTCGCCACGCTCGGCGAGGCAAGGGCCGCTGGCCTGTGACTGAGCACCCCGAGGACGCGACAAGCCCCGAGGACGCGCAAAGCCCCGAGGACGCGCAAAGCGCGGGGGGCGCCGTCGGGGTCGGCTGGCATCGCCTGCATCCGCTGTCCTCCCTGATCTCGGCGGGCCGCGTGCTGTCCGGCCTGGTCGGCATCTTCGCTTTGAGCCTGGTGACGGCCGGCAGCTACAAGCACGACCTGTACCAGCTGATCGTGGCCGCCGGGCTCGTGGTCACCGGTCTGGTCCGGTGGCTTGTCACCCGGTGGAAACTGGACGGCGCCACGCTGCGCATCGAGACCGGCCTGCTGCGCCGGGATTCCCGGCAGCTGCCGATGACCAGGATCCAGGCGGTCGACGTGGAACGGCCGTTCCTGGCGCGCATCCTCGGCCTGGCGGCCCTGCATATCAGGCTGGCCGGCGCCGGGAAGGAGGGCGACCGGCTGGCCTACCTGACCGTCGGCGAGGCGGCCAGGCTGCGAGCCACGCTGCTGGCCGGCCAGCACGGTCTTGACCCGGCCACCCCGGAGCCCGCCGAACTCCCGGTCATCGCCGTCCCGGCAGGCCGGGTCATCGGCGCCACCTTGCTGCGGGCCGCGCCCAGGTTCGGCGCCCTGGCCGTGATCGCCGTGGCCGCCGTCACGGCCGTGCCCGGTATCTTCCTCGCCGCGGAGTCCACCCTCGGCCTGATCGCGCTCGGGCTGGTGACCAGGACATGGCAGCAGGTGACGGGTCGTTACGGTTTCCGGGTCGCCACCTCACCCGACGGGATAAGGATCCGCCGGGGGCTGCTGAGCACGGTGGCCGAGACCATCCCCTTCCGCCGGGTCCAGGCGGTGCGCCTGGAACAGCCGCTGCTGTGGCGCCCGTTCGGCTGGTGCCGGCTGGTGGTCGACGTGGCGGGGGTGGCAGGCCGGGACTCAGGCCCCAAGGCCGGCGGCCTCACCAGGGCGCTGCTCCCGGTGGGCGACATGAACGAGGCGCAGCACCTGGTCGGGCTGGTCTTGGGTCATGACATACCGGAACTGACAAGACCGCCGAAACGTGCGCGGCTCAAAGCCCCGCTGAGCTACCACTTCCTCGCGGCCGGGCATAACCGGGTGATGGCCGTCACGGTCACCGGGCGGGTGTGCCAGAAGACCGTTTACCTGAGGCTGGAAAAACTGCAGAGCGTCCGGTTGACCCAGGGGCCGGTACAGCGCAAGCTGTCGCTCGCCTCGGTGCACGGCGATGCCGCCGGACGGCGGGCGCACGCTGTCTTTTCCGATCGCCAGGCGGACCAGGCGCGGGGACTCCTGGACGAGCTCGCCGACCTCAGCCGGAATGCTCGTAACGCGGAAAGCGCCGGCTGAGCGCCGATCTAGGCCAGGGCCCAGAACGCGCAGTGGTGCTCGACGGCGAAGCCGGTCTCGACCTGCGGCCGGGGCGGGGCCAGGGATAGCACCTGATGGCTGGTGCCGTCGAAGCGGGGCCACCACGAGCCGGGATGCGAGTTGGGTGATCCGGTCTCGGCCAGGGTCGTCCAGTACCGTTTCATAGCCGCGGCCAGTCGCTGCTGCGACGGGGTGAGCACGCCGGGGAACGGGGTGTTCGCCAGGCTGAACAGGTACTGGACCTCGGACTCGTGCGCGGCTCCGTAGGGAAAGCCGACCGGCGCCAGGTAGCGTTCCGGCGCGTTTTGGTCATTGAACTCATACGCATACGTGGGCACGTATTTCGACAAGGATTCATCGGCGGTCAGTGCCGGGCAGGCGAAGATCTCGTCGGTGCCGACCGCGCCGAGCGCGACCGGAGGGCTGGAATAGGCGCTGAGCGGGTATTCCGCCGCGATGACGGCCGCGGTCCCGGCGGAAACACCAAGCAGGGAGGCGATGCTGGCCTGGTAGTTCACGGCCGTGACCGGCGGGGCGCCATCCAGCTGTTCCTGGGCGACGAACAGCCGCCACTCGTCACGGTTGGTCCCGTTGATCACCGGCACGCGGTTGAACTGGCCGCTGGCCAGCGCGGGTCCGATTGACTGGGTCAGTACCGTGCCGTCGATGTCGGGCTTGTAGCCGGCGAAGTCCTCGTTGTCCACGATGGTCGAGACCGGCAGGGCGTGCAGGCAGGCCGCGGTCTGGCTGGCCCCGGTCTGGCTGGCGCAGCCGACCTTGGCGGCGAAGGCCTGGCCCGCGGTCTCGGCGGTCGCCAGCGTGGCCTGGGTCAGGTTGTAGGTTCCGCTTTCCACGATGGCCCGGGAGAACAAGCCGCGGGCGGCGGGCGAGACGAGCTGCGACAGGACGCTGAGCCCGCCGGAGGATTCACCGGACAAGGTCACGTTGCGCGGGTTGCCGCCGAACATGCGGATGTTGGCCTGCACCCAGCGCAGCGCCGCCTGCTGGTCCATCAGCCCGTAGTTGCCGGATGACCCGCCCGGATGGCTGGCCAGTGCCGAGTCGGCGAGGAAACCGAGCGCGCCGAGGCGGTAGTTGATGGTGACGACGATCACGCCGTCCCTGACCAGCCCGGCCGGGTCGTAGTCGTCACTCTCCCCGGCGATGAAGGCGCCGCCGTGGATCCACACCATGACTGGCAGGTTGCGCGCGCCGGCTCTGGCCCCCGACGGGGTGTAGACGTTCAGGTAGAGGCAGTTCTCAGACGTGCTGGCCACGCCGAACCCCGAGGGGGGCTGCGGGCAGTGCGGCGCAAACGCAGTGGCGTCGCGGATTCCGGTCCAGGGGGCCGCGGGCTGCGGGGGACGCCAGCGCAGCGGACCGACCGGCGGAGCGGCGTACGGGATGCCGAGGAACTCAGCCGCCGGGCCGACGGTCGTGCCGCGGAGCGTTCCCCCGGTGGTCGTGACGACCAGCCCCGCACCCGTGCTCCGCGATGCCGCCGGGGTCGCGCTCGCAGTAGCCGTAAGGGCGCCTGCCACCAGTGCGCTGAACGCGATGGCGGCGGCGCCGAGCCGGACGCCGGTTCGCGTGCTGCCGTACATAAAAATCTCCGGCCATCTCGGCGGGCCCTTGCAGTCAGCAAGCGCGATAAGCCACCGAGGTCCGGAGCGACCACATCAAAGTATCACGAAATGGTGATCGCCGCGGGGATAGAGCGGCACCGCTCGGATAGGTGTACCGTCAGGAGCAGACACGGATTCAGCCGTCCCCGGCCCGTGCTGGACGGTGCTGGCGATGCTGGCACCCTCTCGGGGCGTCGCCCCGGACCCCGGCTACGAAGAAGGTGCTTCTACCGGACCCGGAGGATGCCATGTTTATCTGGATGTGGATTAAGCGGCGGCGGGCTGCCAAAGCGGCTAAGGCGGCAGCGTCGCGGCCAACCACGGAGGACACCGAACGGGTGCCTCCCAGCGCCACCCCTCGGTGAACCTACCGCCCCGCGGCGGCGCATCCTCCGATCGCGGCGCCGAACATGGTTAGCGCCTTCAGTGTGATCGCGCTGATGGCCGCGTCGGCGCAACTGGCCATCCTGGTCGCGCTGCACGCGCTCCCGACCAAGTATGACCCGGTTCGCGACGCCATCAGCGACTACGGCGTAGGGGACTACCGCCGCTACTTCTGGGCGCAACTCGTTGCCGGAGCATTGGCCTGCACCTGCATCGCCGTGGCACTGACCGGATTGCATCCGTATGTGCCGACCCTCGTCGTCGTGCTGCTGCTGGCAAACGCGGCGGCGCGCTTGCTGATGCCCGCGTTTCCCACCGATCAATCCGGCAACCGTTTCGAGACGGTCAAGGGCACGATCCACATGCTTCTCGCAGTTGTCGCGTTCGGGGCGGTGGCCGCAGCAGCAACAGGTTTGGGTGGGCTTTTCAGCCACTACCCGGCATGGCACAGCGCCAAAGGCCTCCTAGTGACGTTGGGCTGGGTGGTGCTCGCTGGTGCAGTCGCCTGCGCGCTTGGGCTCGTCGGTCCTCGACTGAAGCCCATCTTCGGACTCATCGAGAGATTCTTCACGCTCTCCGTCATCGTCTGGATCTGCCTCATCTCGATCGAGCTCATCCGCTTCCAGTAAGGATGAAACGGAGTCAGCCGTTCCATCCCTCGGGCCGGCCAGCGTGATGATCCTGCTCGGGCGGGCGTACGAAGGGTCTTCGGAAAGGGACCGAAGACCCTCGTCTGGCGCGCGCCGAGCGAGTCTACTAGAGGCCAGATGGCTTTGATGAGCACGCCGCCGCCACGGTGGCGGCTTTCACAAATTCCACCGCCCGAGGTCTGCCTGGACAAACGCGGTGGCCAACCACGTACCCTCCTGACGAAAGGCTCTGCGACATGACTGATAACGAGATCAAGCCGGCTGGTATCCGCGAGGTGGCGGTCATCGGGCTTGGCCTGATGGGCTCGGGTATCGCCGAGCTGGTCGCGCGCAGCGGCCGCCGGGTGGTCGCGGTCGAGATCAGCCAGGAGTTCCTGGATCAGGGCATGGGCCGGCTGCGCGTCTCGCTGGACCGGGCGGTCAGCCGGGGCAAGCTGACGGGTACCGGCCGGGAGGAGATACTGGCCCGGATCCGGCCCGTGGCTGACATCGCGGCCGGGGTGGCGAACGCCGATCTGGTGATCGAGGCCATACCGGAGCGCATGGAGCTGAAGAGGACGCTGTACGCCGGTCTGGACGCGGCCTGCCGGGCCGATGCCATCCTGGCGACCAATACCTCCTCGCTGTCGGTCACCGAGATCGCGGGCGGCACGCGGTATCCGGACCGGGTGGCGGGGCTGCACTTCTTCAATCCCGCGCCGGTCATGAAGCTGGTCGAGGTGATCTCCACCGTGCTCACCTCGCCGGAGACCAGCCAGACGCTGGCCCTGCTGGCCCGTGACCTGGGCAAGACTCCGGTCCAGGTCAGTGACCGGGCCGGGTTCATCGTCAATGCGCTGCTTGTGCCCTATCTCAACCACGCGGTGCGGCTGCTGGAAACCGCGCAGGCCACCCGCGAGGACATCGACACGGCGGCCACCGCGGGGCTCGGCCTGCCGATGGGGCCGCTGACCCTGCTCGACCTGATCGGCCTGGACACGTCGCTGTCGGTCCTTGAGGTGCTCCAGGCTGAGTTCGGCGGCACCCGCTACGGGCCGGCACCGCTGCTGCGCAAGCTGTGCGATGCCCGGCTGTTCGGCCGCAAGAGCGGACGCGGGTTCTATGACTACCGGCACAGCACCACCGCGGCGGCCGCCGGGGATCACGACCTGGCGCCCGTTCCCGCCGAGGTCGCGCTGATCAGGGACCCCGACGGGCGGCTGGACGAGCTGGCCAGCCAGATCACCGCGGCCGGCATCCGCCTCACGCCGCAGCCCTCAGCCGCCACCGGCCTGGTCATCGTGGCGGCCGACCCGAAGCACCGGGTCCTGGACGCGGCCCTGGCCGCCGGCCACCCGGCCGACGTGGTCGGCATCCGCTTCACCGGCGACGGTGACGGCAAGCCAGGGCTCACGGAGCTGGTGCTGCCGGACGTGACCGCACCAGGCACGGCCGCTAAGGCGCGCGCGCTCGCGGCTAAGCTCGGCCTGAACGCGGTCGTTTCGCGGGACCGGCCCGGCTTCCTGACCGCGGCGCTCGCCTACCCGCAATTCAATGACGCGGTCCGGATGTTCCAGGACGGTTACGCCAGTCCCTCCGACATCGATACCGCGATGATGCTCGGCTGCGGTTACCCCCGCGGGCCGCTCCAGATGCTCGACGACGCAGGCCCGGCGCACGTCGTCAGCGTCCTGAACGCGATGCACGCCGCCACCGGCGACCCGGCGCTGACCCCGGTACCCATGCTCGACGAATACGCCACCGCCGGGACCCGGTTCCGCAGCTGAGCTCAGGAGCTCGGGAGCTCAGGCCGAGAGGTTAAGCGTCAGGGCGCCGGATACGGAGGTACGGGCACGGGCTTGGCCTGCCAGATGTCGCGGCAGTAGTCGCGGACGGTGCGGTCGGAGGAGAAGAAGCCAGAGCGGGCCGTGTTCAGGATCGACATCTGGGTCCACCGGTCCTGGTCGGTCCAGGCGGGTATGACGGCCTGGTCGAGACAGTCGATGTAGGACCGGTAGTCGGCCAGGATCAGGTACTCGTCCCAGTCGAGGATGGAGGAAAGGACCTCCTGGGTGGCGTGGTGGTCCGCGCCGGAGAAGGCACCGGATGCGAGGGCGTCAATGGCGGCCTTGAGTTCGGGGTCGCTTTCGTAGCGGGCGCGAGGGGAGTAGCCGTCGCGCCTGGTGGCTGCGGCCTGGTCGGCGGTCAGGCCGAACAGGAAGAAGTTGCCGTCCCCGACCCGGTCGCGAATCTCGATGTTGGCACCGTCGAGTGTGCCGACGGTGAGGGCGCCGTTGAGGGCCAGTTTCATGTTGCCGGTGCCGGAGGCCTCCTTTCCGGCCAGCGAGATCTGCTCGGACAGGTTGCCGGCGGCGACGACGAGCTCGCTGACGGAGACGTTGTAGTCGGGAATGAACACGACCTTGATCCGGCCGGCCACGTCAGAATCGGCGTTGACGACGGCGGCGACCGAGTTGATGAGCTTGATGATGCGCTTGGCCTGCTGGTAGCCCGGCGCGGCCTTGGCGCCGAAGATGACCGTGCTTGGCGTCACGGCGGCGGCCGGGTCTGCCTTGATCCGGTTGTACACGGTGATGATGTGGAGCAGCTTGAGGAGCTGCCGCTTGTACTCGTGCAGCCGCTTGACCATGACGTCGAACAGCGACGCGGGGTCGATGGTGACGCCGGTGGCGGCCAGGACGTGGGCGGCCAGGTCGATCTTGTTCTGCCGTTTGGCCTCGCGCCATTGGACCCGGAACTCCCCATCGCCGGCGAAGGCCTCGAGCTCGGCCAGCCGGTCCAGGTCGGTCAGCCACTGGCCGTCTCCCAGCCGGGCGGTGATCAGGGTGGACAGCCGGGGGTTGGCCAGCCGGATGAACCGGCGCGGGCTGACGCCGTTCGTCACGTTCCTGAACTTCTCCGGCCACAGGTCCGCGAAGTCCCGCAACGTCGTCTCGGCCAGCAGCCGGGACTGCAGCCCGGCCACGCCGTTGACCGCGAAGCTGCCGGCCACGGCCAGGTTGGCCATCCGCACCCGTTGCTCGGGGCCCTCCTGGATCAGCGACATCCGGGCGACGCGCCCCTCGTCGCCCGGATACCGGGCGCGCACGTCCTGCAGGAAGGAGCGATTGAGGGCGTGGATGATCTCCAGGTGGCGGGGCAGCAGCCGCCCGAACAGCGGTACCGGCCACGTCTCGAGGGCCTCGGGCAGCAGCGTGTGGCAGGTGTAGGCGAAGGTCCGGCGGGTGATGGACCAGGCCTGCTCCCAGCCCAGGCCGTGCTCATCGACCAGCAGCCGCATCAGCTCAGGTATGGCCATCACCGGGTGGGTGTCGTTGAGCTGGATGACGACCTTGTCCGGGAACGTCTCCCAGTCGCTGTTGCGGAACCGGAACCGGCGGATGATATCCCGCAGCGAGCAGCAGACGAGGAAGTACTGCTGCTTGAGCCGCAGCTCCCGGCCCGCCTCGGTGCTGTCGTTGGGATACAGCACCTTGGTCAGGTTCTCCGAGCGCATCTGCGCCGCGACCGCCTCGGCGTAGCGGCCCTCGTTGAACAGGCCCAGGTCGAACGACTCCCGGCCGGCCCGGGCCCGCCACAACCGCAAGATGTTGACCGTCTGGGTGCCGTAGCCCGGGACCAGCATGTGGCTCGGCTCGCCCCGCACCACCTCCCCCGGCACCCACCGGGCCCGCAGGCCGTCCTGATCATCTTCGGCTGCCTCTGTGTGACCGTAGAACCCGACCAGCTGCAGGTCATCGGGAGCGGGGAACTCCCACGGGTTGCCGTAGAAGGTCCAGTCGTCGGGGTGCTCGACCTGATGGCCGTCCTCGAAGGCCTGCTTGAAGATCCCGAACTCATACCGGATGCCGTAGCCCACGGCCGGCATGTCCAGGGTGGCCATGGAGTCAAGCAGGCAGGCGGCCAGACGGCCCAGGCCCCCGTTGCCCAGCCCGGGCTCCACATCCAGCTCCTCCAGCTCCCCCGCTGAGTACCCGGACCCGGCCATGGCCTGGCGGGCCAGCCCGGCGGTGCCGGTATACAACGCGTTCTGGCGGAACTGGCGGCCCAGCATGTACTCCGCCGACAGGTAGTAGATGAACTTCGGGTTGGCCTCATAGTTCGCCCTGGCCGTCCTGACCCGCCGGTCAGCGAGGCGGTCCCGGACCGTCACCGCCAGCGTCCAGTAGGCGTCCAGGGCGCTCGCCGACTCCGCCGTCG
>JBEKGC010000222.1:0-10608 GCA_050013055.1 Streptosporangiaceae bacterium | reverse complement strand
CCAGCCTGTGCATCATCGCTCCCGGCGCGTCCGGCGGCGAACGGGTGCACGTCACGGTGTCGATCGGCGTCGCCGCGCTGGACAGCGGGAACCGGCGCGAATACGCCGACCTGATGGCCGCGGCCGACGCGGCGTTGTACCGGGCCAAGGCCGGCGGCCGTGATCAGGTCCAGATGATCAGCACGACCAGGGGGCTCAGCGCGGTCACCAGCATCCCGCGCGCGATCAACGGCGCAGGCGGACCGGCGGCGGACACCTTCAGCGTGTTCCGCCCCCTGGCGAGTCGCGCCGTCAGTTCGTAAGGTATCCCTAGCTAGCCTTCTCGCTGCCGCTTCGCGTCCCAGTTTGCATATTAATGCGGCATGACGAATAATCTTCCAAGACGGTGCCGACGCGAGGGACAGGCCAGGTACATGGGTGCGAGGGTGGCGGTAGCGGGGGCCAGCGGATACGCCGGAGGGGAACTACTGCGCCTGCTGGCCGGTCATCCGGCCCTCGAGATCGGCCCGGTGGCGGCAGGCAGCAGCGCCGGGACGCCGGTGACCGCGGTGCATCCGCAGCTGACCGGCCACCCCGGCCTCGACGGCATCGTGTTCACCAGCACCGACCCGGACATCCTGGCCGAGGCCGACCTGCTCTTCACCGCCCTGCCGCACGGGGAGTCCGCGCAGCTGGCCGTCAAGCTCCCGGCCGCGCTGAAGATCATCGACCTGAGCGCCGACTTCAGGCTGGGCGACCCGGACGCCTGGAGCAGGTATTACCCGACACCACACGCGGGCCAGTGGACCTATGGCCTGCCCGAGCTGCCCGGGGCCCGCGCCGCGATCAAGGCCTCGACCACGGTGGCCGCGCCCGGCTGCTACGCCACCGCCTCGATCCTCGCCCTCGCGCCGCTGCTGGCCGCGGGGCTGGCCGACCCCGCCGACATCGTGATCGTCGCCGCCTCGGGCACCTCGGGCGCGGGCCGGGCGGCCCGGCTTAACCTGCTCGGCAGCGAGGTCATGGGGTCGATGTCGGCCTACCAGGTCGGGGGCACGCACCGGCATACCCCGGAAATAGAGCAAGCCATTTTTCCCGAACGGACCCGGCTGTCTCATCCCAGCCCGGTGACTGTCTCGTTTACCCCGACGCTGGCCCCGATGGCACGCGGCATCCTAGCCACCTGCACCGCCCGCCTGACCCCGGGGGGCTCATCGGACCAGATCCGGGCCGCGCTGGCGCAGGCATACGCGGGGGAGCCGTTCGTCCACCTGCTGGCCGAAGGCCGGTGGCCTGCCACCGGTGCGACCTACGGGTCCAACGCGGCCCATCTGCAAGCGGCGGCCGACACCCACGCCGGCCGCGCTATCGTCGTCTGCGCCCTGGACAACCTGGTCAAGGGCGCGGCCGGCCAGGCGATACAGATCGCCAACCTCATGCTCGGCCTGCCGGAAACCGCCGGCCTGACCGCACACGGAGTAGCGCCATGAGCGTGACCGCCCCGCAGGGTTTCCGCGCCGCCGGAGTAAAGGCCGGATTGAAATCCTCCGATGACCCGGACGTGGCCGTCGTCCTGAACGACGGGCCGTCACGGTCCGCCGCCGCCGTCTTCACCTCCAACCGGGTGCAGGCCGCTCCGGTGCTCTGGACCCGCGAGGTCGTCCGGGGTGGCCGGGTCCGGGCCGTGGTGCTCAACTCCGGCGGGGCCAATGCCTGCACCGGGCCGCTGGGCTTTCAGGACACGCACGCCACCGCCGAGCAGCTGGCCGCCGTGCTCGGCGAAGGGGCAGGCGAGATCGCCGTCTGCTCCACCGGCCTGATCGGCGAGCGCCTGCCCATGGACAAGCTCCTGCCCGCCGTCGACGCCGCGGTCGCGGAAGCCTCCCGGGCCGGCGGGCTGGCCGCGGCCGACGCGATCAGGACGACCGACACCGTGGTGAAGATTGCCTTCCGGCGCGGCCTGGGTGGCTACACCATCGGCGGGATGGCCAAGGGGGCCGGGATGCTCGCTCCGGCGCTGGCCACCATGTTGTGCGTGCTCACCACCGACGCCGACCTGCCGCCCGCCGAGCTTGATGCCGCGCTGCGGTCGGCCACCGCGGTGACCTTCGACCGGCTGGACGCCGACGGCTGCATGTCCACCAACGACACGGTGCTGCTGCTGGCCAGCGGGGCGGCGGGCGTCACGCCGGCCCGGGCCGATTTCGTCGCGACGCTCACCGAGGTGTGCGCGGATCTGGCCAGGCAGCTTCAGCTGGACGCCGAGGGCGCCGAGAAGATGATCACGATCGAGGTGGTCGGCGCCGCGTCGGAGGCGGACGCCGTGACCGCCGGGCGGGCCGTCGCCCGCAATAACCTGCTCAAGTGCGCCATCGGCGGCGAGGATCCCAACTGGGGCCGGGTGCTGAGCGCGGTCGGCACCACGGACGCGGTCTTCGAACCCGACCGGCTGAACGTGGCGATCAACGGCATCTGGGTCTGCCGCCACGGCGCCGCCGGCGACGAACGCTCGAAGGTGGACCTGAAGCCGAAGGACGTGACCATCACCGTGGACCTGTCCGCCGGGCCGCACTCCGCCACCATCTTGACCACCGACCTGACCGCCGCCTACGTGCACGAGAATTCGGCCTACTCCACATGATCATGGCCAGCGACCTGATGAACGGCGACGGGCACCTGGCCGCGTCCGCCAAGGCGGCGACCCTGATCGAGGCGCTGCCCTGGCTGAAGCAATTCCACGGCCGGACCGTGGTGATCAAGTACGGCGGGCACGCCATGACCGAGGAGCCGCTGCGGCTGGCCTTTGCCCAGGACCTTGTCTTCCTGCGCTACGCCGGGCTGCGCCCGGTGGTGGTGCACGGCGGCGGCCCGCAGATCAGCGAGGAACTCGGCCGGCTCGGCGTGCCGTCCACGTTTACCGCGGGGCTCCGGGTCACCACGCCGGAGACGATGGAGGTCGTCCGGATGGTGCTGTCCGGCAAGGTGAACAAGGACC
Source organism: Streptosporangiaceae bacterium (assembly GCA_050013055.1). GTDB lineage: Bacteria > Actinomycetota > Actinomycetes > Streptosporangiales > Streptosporangiaceae > Palsa-504. The sequence goes on along the minus strand of JBEKGC010000222.1, from coordinate 7,634 downwards.
TGGTCAGCCTGATCAACCGGCACGGTCCGTTCGCCGTGGGCATGTCCGGTGAGGACGCAGGCACCTTCACCGCCATCCGCAAGGCGGCGCTCGTCGACGGCCAGAGCGTCGACATCGGCCTGGTCGGCGAGATCGTGCAGACCGACTGCGGCGCGATCGAGGCGCTGCTGGCCGACGGCCGGATCCCGGTCGTGTCGAGCGTGGCCTCCGGAGCCGACGGCGAGGTCTATAACGTGAACGCGGACACCGCCGCCGCCGCGCTCGCGGTGGCCCTGCGCGCGGCCAAGCTCGTGGTGCTCACCGACGTGGCGGGTCTGTACCTGGACTGGCCCTCGTCGGCCGAGGTGATCAGCCAGCTCACCGGGTCCGAGCTGGAACGGCTGCTGCCCGGGCTCTCGGCCGGGATGATCCCCAAGATGGAGGCGTGCCTGACCGCCGTGCGCGGTGGCGTCCCGCGCGCCCATGTCCTTGACGGCCGGCTCAGCCACGCCGTGCTGCTGGAGATCTTTACCGATTCCGGCATCGGCACCATGGTGGTGCAGGAAGGAGCCCCGCAGCCATGAGCGAGACCGAGTCGCTGCAGAAACGGTTCGCGGCGACGATCATGCCGAACTACGGCCTGCCCCCGGTGGCGATCAGCCGGGGCGCGGGCTGCCTGGTGTGGGACGCGGACGGACGTGAGTACCTGGACCTGATCGCCGGGATCGCGGTGAGCTCGCTCGGGCACGCCCACCCGGCCATCGTCGAGGCGGTCAGCCGCCAGGTCGCGACCGTGGCCCACACCTCCAACCTCTTCCTGCACGAGCGCGAGATCGAGCTCGCCGAGAAACTGCTGTATCTCCTCGGGGGGGACGACCCCCCCCAGACCCCCCCCGCTCATGGGGGGGCTGCCCGCCCCCCCATACCCCCCGGGCCCCCCCTTGGGGGGACTGCCGGGCCCTCCGGGCCCGTGGACGGGCGGGTATTTTTCGCGAACTCGGGGGCGGAGGCCAACGAGGCGGCGATCAAGCTCGTGCGGCGCTGTCAGGGACCGGGGCGGCCGGTGATCGTGGCCGCCGAGGGCGGCTTCCATGGCCGGACCATGGGGGCGCTCGCGCTGACCGGCAAGGAGTCCATCCGCGCGCCGTTCGGCCCGTTCGGGCTGACCGTGCGGTTCGTTCCGTTCGGCGACGCCGCCGCGCTGAGCGCGGCCGTCGACGCCGACGTGGCGGCCGTGTTCCTCGAACCCTGCCTGGGTGAGGGCGGTGTGGTCCCCGCCCCGGCGGGTTACCTGCGCGCTGCGCGCGAGATCTGCGACCGCACCGGCGCGCTGCTTGTGCTCGATGAGGTGCAGAGCGCGATCGGACGGACCGGGATCTGGTTCGCGCACCAGGCCGAGGGCGTGCGACCCGACGTGCTGACCCTGGCCAAGGGCCTCGGCGGCGGGCTCCCGATCGGGGCCTGCGTGGGCCTCGGCGACTGCGGCACCGGTTTCGCGAAGGGCGACCACGGGTCCACCTTCGGCGGCAACCCGGTCGCCTGCGCCGCGGCCCTGGCGGTGCTCGAGGTGATCGAGCGCGACGGCCTGCTCGCGCACGTCACCGACGTCGGCGCCCAGCTGGCGGCAGGGCTGGCCGGGACCGGGCATCCGCTGGTGGCGAGCGTGCGCGGCACCGGGCTCTGGCTGGCCGTGGTGCTGACGGCCGAGGTGGCCGTGCCGGTGGAGGCGGCCGCCCGGCAGGCCGGGTTCCTGGTGAACGCGGTCCAGCCGAACGCGGTCAGGCTGGCGCCGCCGCTGATCTTGTCCGCCGCCCAGGCCGGCCGCCTCACCGCCGCGCTGCCCGGCATCCTCGACGCGGTGCGGGGTGCGGCCTGATGCCTAGGCACTTCCTACGGGACGACGATCTCACGCCCGATGAGCAGGCCGCGGTGCTCGACCTGGCCGAGGAGATGAAAAAGGACAGGTTCGGGCGGCAGCCACTGGCCGGGCCGCGCGCGGTGGCCGTGCTGTTCGACAAGCCATCGCTGCGCACCAGGGTCTCGTTCGCCGTCGGCATCGCCGAGCTCGGCGGGTACCCGCTCCTCATCGACACCCAGACGACCCACATCGGCCGGGGCGAGACGATTGAGGACGTCTCCCGGGTGCTGACCCGGCAGGTCGCCGCGATCGCCTGGCGTACCTCCGGCCAGGAGCGGATCGAGGCGCTGGCCTCGGTCGCGACCGTGCCGGTGGTCAACGCGCTCACCGATCAGTTCCATCCCTGCCAGGTCCTCGCCGATTTGCAGACGATCCGGGCCCGGAGCGGCTCGCTGGCCGGCCGGACGCTGGCCTTCCTCGGTGACGGCGCGAGCAACATGGCGCACTCGTACCTGCTCGGCGGGGCGACCGCCGGGATGCGGGTGCGCATCGGCGCACCGGAAAGCTTCCGCCCCGACCCCGCGGTGCTGGCCGCCGCCGGGCAGGTCGCCCGCCGCAGCGGCGGGGAGGTCGGGTGCTACACCGACCCGCGGACGGCGTGCCAGGACGCCGATGTGATCGCGACCGACGTGTGGACCTCCATGGGGACAGAAGGAGAGCGGACGGAACGGCTGGCCGCCTTTGACGGCGAAGGGACGGACTACCGGCTGGACGGCCAGAAGCTGGCGCTGGCCCGGCCCGGCTGCCTGGTCCTGCACTGCCTGCCTGCGCACCGCGGCGAAGAGATCAGCGCCGAGGTGCTCGACGGACCGAACAGCGTGGTCTGGGAGCAGGCGGAGAACCGGCTGCACGCGCAGAAGGCCCTGCTGGCCTGGCTGCTGGAGCGGGCATGAACCCGACAAACCCGACGACCCCGGTGACCAAAACGGCCAGGCACGCGCGGATCGCCGCCATCCTCGCCCGCGAGCAGGTTCGCTCGCAAGAGGAGCTGGCCGACCTGCTCGAGCGTTACGCCAGCGTGCACGTGACGCAGGCGACCCTGTCCCGTGATCTCGACGAGCTCGGCGTGGTACGGCTGCGGGCCACCGGCGGCGCGCTCGTCTACGCCCTGCCGCAGGAGCCGGGCGGCCCGGGCTCGCGCCCAGGTGGCACCCAGAACACGCAGGTTCCCGCGGACCACCGCGGGCCTCCGAGACTGCGGGAGCACACCGCGGAGTCGGCGCGTGACGCGCGGCTGGCGCGGTACCTGGGTGAGCTGATGACCTCGGCCGAGGCGAGTGCGAACCTCGTCGTGCTGCGGACGCCGGCCGGAGCCGCGCAGTTCCTCGCCTCCGTCATCGACCACGCGGCCCTGCCGTCGATCCTCGGCACCGTGGCCGGTGACGACACGGTCCTGATCATCGTGCGTGACCCGGCGGGCGGCGGCGCCCTGGCGGCGGACTTCCTCGGCCTGGCCGAACGCCGATGATGATCGTCAGCCAGCACCGCCGGGCCCGTGGTTGCGATAAAACTGAGGCATTGGCGCGGTAGAAAGAAGGACTGTGGAGACACCGGAACAGGCGGCAGGGGAGTCGACGCGGCTGTGGGGCGGACGGTTCGGTGCCGGGCCTGCCGACGCGCTGGCCCGGCTATCGGTCAGCGTGCAGTTCGACTGGCGGCTGGCCCGGTACGATCTGCGCGCCTCTCGCGCCCACGCCCGGGTGCTGCACCAGGCCGGCCTGCTGACCGACGATGAGGTCAGCGCCATGCTCAATGCCCTCGATGACCTGGACCAGGCGTGCGCGACCGGGACGTTCCGGCCGACCATCACCGACGAGGATGTGCATACCGCGCTGGAGCGAGGGTTGCTCGAACGGCTCGGCGCGCTCGGCGGCAAGCTGCGGGCCGGCCGCAGCCGCAACGACCAGGTCGCCACCGACCTGCGGCTGTACCTGCGGGACAACGCCCGGCTGGTCGCGAGCAGGCTGGCCGAGCTCGAGACCGCGCTGATCGACCAGGCGGCGGGATGCGGTGATGTGGCCGCCCCCGGCATGACCCACCTGCAGCACGCCCAGCCGGTGCTGTTCGCCCACCAGCTGCTCGCCCACGTCCAGGCGTTCGCCCGCGACGTCAGCCGGCTGCGGGACTGGGATAAGCGCGCCGCGGTCAGCCCGCTCGGGTCCGGTGCGCTGGCCGGGTCGTCGCTGCCGGTCGACCCGCAGGTGCTCGCCGCCGATCTCGGTTTCACCGAAGCGGCGCCGAACTCCATGGACGCCGTCAGCGACCGCGACTTCGCGGCCGAATTCTGCTTCGCCGCGGCGCTGATCGGGGTGCACCTGTCCCGGCTCGGCGAGGAGATCGTGCTCTGGTCGTCGGCGGAGTTCGACTGGGTGGAGATCGACGACGCCTATGCGACCGGTTCCTCGATCATGCCGCAGAAGAAGAACCCGGACGTGGCCGAGCTGGCCCGGGGCAAGGCGGGCCGCCTGATCGGCGGGCTGACCGGCCTGCTGGTGACGCTGAAGGGCCTGCCGCTCACCTACAACAGGGATCTGCAGGAGGACAAGGAGCCGGTCTTCGACGCGGTCGACACGCTCCTGCTCGTGCTCCCGGCCATGGCCGGCCTGATCGCGACGCTGCGGATCAATCCAGGCAAGCTGAGTCGCGGTGCGTCGGTCGGGTTCACCCTCGCCACCGATCTGGCCGAGTACCTGGTGCGCCGCGGCGTCCCGTTCCGTGAGGCGCACGAGGTGGTCGGGCACCTGGTGGTCTGGTGCCAGGTGCACGACTGCGACCTGAACGAGGTGAACGACGCCGATCTGGCCAAGGTCTCGGAGTACCTGACGCCCGACGTCCGCCAGGTGCTGACGGTGCCGGGCGCCCTGGCGTCGCGTCAGGGCTACGGCGGCACGGCACCGGTACGGGTGGCCGAGCAGCTCGCCGCGTTGCGGGCGACGGTTCAGGGTCACGCCGCCTGGGCGCAGGACGTGGGGTAGCGGCAGGTGCCGATCTCGCGCGACTTCTTTGCCCGGCCCGCCACCGAGGTCGCGCCGGAGCTGCTCGGCTGCGTGCTTGAGCACGAGACGGCGGCCGGCCTGGTCGCGGTGGAGCTCACCGAGGTCGAGGCGTACGAAGGCAGGACCGATCCGGCGTCCCACGCTTACCGGGGCCAGACCCGGCGGAACGCGGTCATGTTCGGGCCGCCCGGCCACGCCTACGTGTACTTCACCTACGGCATGCACTTTTGCGTCAACCTGGTCTGCCAAAGGGAAGACAGCGCGTCCGCCGTCCTGCTGCGGGCGGGGGCGGTCATCGCGGGGGAGGAGCTGGCCCGGGCGCGCCGATCGGGCCGCAAGCCGGGCCGCGAGCCGGGTGACGGGCCGGACCAGGCCGGGCTCGCCTCGCGTGAGCTGGCTCGCGGGCCCGCCAGGCTCTGCCGGGCCCTCGACATCGACAGGTCGCTGGATGGCGCGGACGTTTGCCTGGCCTCCTCACCGCTCCGCGTCCGCGAGCCAGGTCAGGGCGCAAGCACCATGGTTCGTTCGGAAGACATAGCGCGCGGACCCCGGGTCGGGGTCTCCCGGGGGGCCGAGGTGCCGTGGCGGTTCTGGATCGCGGGCGAGCCGACCGTCTCGGCGTACCGCCCGCATGTGCCCAGGCAACGCAAACTGGTTACCCCCTAGGGACCGAAGATGGGACCATGCAGGCGTGGACGACATCATCGACGAACTCTCCTGGCGGGGCCTGCTCGCCGACACCACCAACCTGGACGAGCTGCGTGCGGCGCTGAATTCCGGTCGGGTCACGGTGTACGGCGGCTTCGACCCGACCGCGGCCGGGCTGCACATCGGCAATCTGGTGCTGCTGGTGACGCTGCGTCGCCTGCAGCTCGCCGGGCACCGCCCGATCGGGCTGGTCGGCGGGGCGACCGGGCTGATCGGCGACCCGAGCGGCAAGTCGGCCGAGCGGGTGCTGAACCCGCGGGAGGTGGTCGACCAGTGGGTGCAGCGGATCCGTGCTGAGGTAGCCAGGTTCCTCGACTTCGACGCGGGCCCGGCCAGCGCGCTGATCGTGAGCAACCTGGACTGGACCGGGCCGATGCCCGTGCTTGAGTTCCTGCGAGATATCGGCAAGCACTTCTCCGTCAACCGGATGCTGGACCGGGAGGCGGTCAAGGCCAGGCTGGAAAGCGGCGGGATCAGCTACACCGAGTTCAGCTACCAGCTCCTCCAGTCGCTGGACTACCTGGAGCTTTACCGGCGGTACGGCTGCACCTTGCAGGTCGGCGGCAGTGACCAGTGGGGCAACCTGGTCGCCGGCGTCGGGCTGATCAGGTCGGTGCAGGGCGCCACCGTGCACGCGCTGGCCACGCCGCTGATCACCAAGCCGGACGGGACCAAGTACGGCAAGACCGAGGGCGGAGCCATCTGGCTCAGCGCCGACCTGATGCCGCCGTACGCGTTCTACCAATTCTGGCTGAACGTGTCCGACGCCGAAGTGCCCGGTCTGCTCCGGGTGTTCAGCTTCCGGTCCCGCGAGGAGATCGAGCAGCTGATAGGCGAGAGCGCCGGGCGGCCCGCCGCCCGGGCGGGCCAGCGCGCGCTGGCGCAGGAGCTGACCACGCTCGTGCACGGGGCCGAGGAAACCCGCCGCGCGATCGCGGCCAGCCAGGCCCTGTTCGGCCGGAGCGAGCTGGCCGAGGTGGACGAGCCCACCCTGGCGGCCGCGGTGGCGGAAGTGCCGTCCGTCCAGGTCTTCACCGGAGCCCACCCGCAGACCTTGCCGACCGTGGTCGACCTGATGGCCGAGCTGAAGATCGTGCCGAGCAAGTCAGCGGCCAGGAGAGCGATCACCGAGGGCGGCGCGTACCTGAACAACCGCAAGGTCACGTCGGAGGACGCCGTTCCCGGCGCCGAGACTTTGTTGCACGGTCGTTACCTGATCCTGCGGGTGGGCAAACGCACGGTCGGCGCGGTCGAAGTGGTGCCCAGTTGACCCATTCATGCGCCGCCATACGACGCTCTGAGCGTAAACGCGAGGCTCCAATGGCGGCTGTCGTGTCCTGTGCCGGAAGAAATCCCGCGGCGATTAGCCGGGTCCCGATGGTGTCCGGTCCGCCGCGGTTGGCGGCGGACGTGCGCATGCGGTCGGTAACATCACGTCTGACCTGCTGTGACATCCTGTAGCCGACGTCGATTTGACGAAGGTGCCAAGCACCCCTAGAGTTCTTCTTGCCCGGCCGGATGGACGCGAAAGTGGCCTGAGTCGCCGGGACACCCCCAGGAAGTCCTTCCGGTTCTGACGTGCGCGTGCGCACAGCTCGCCCGGTGGGGTAACGTAGAGGTGAGGCAAGGTTCAAGGGTTAGCAAAGTTCTAGCGAACTGAGTTGACACGAGATTCTGAGCCTGGTAATGTAGAGTGGTTGCCCCGGACGGAAACGAAAGTCTCCAGAAGGTGCGCGCCCGTTTCTTGAGAACTCAACAGCGTGCTAAAAGCCAGTGCACTTTAAAGCACCAAAACCTCGTCAGTGAGGCGGCTCGTGGTTATCACGGACTGATCTCACTACGATGGCCATGATCACTTCCGGAACCGATCTTTAGACCGGTCGAGGAGGTCTCTTATGTCAACAATCCGTCAGCAATAGCTGCGGTTGTTAATAGACATTCAACGGAGAGTTTGATCCTGGCTCAGGACGAACGCTGGCGGCGTGCTTAACACATGCAAGTCGAGCGGAAAGGCCCTTCGGGGTACTCGAGCG
>JBEKGC010000221.1:0-10615 GCA_050013055.1 Streptosporangiaceae bacterium | reverse complement strand
GATCAGCCCCGCCCTGCCCAACGGCGCCGGCGTCCAGGCCCTGCGGCACATCGTCTACTTCGGCTCCTACGGCATCACCGGCAACCTGACCATCATCGCTGCCTACATCGTCACCGCGATCACCGTCGCGATCACCGGGACCGCACTCCTCGCCCGTCGCGCCGCCACGGGCAAACCGGCCGCGGCAGTTCTGTGACCACACTCCCCGCCAGGAGACGGCAGCCCGCGTCCATCGCATCAAGATCGAGGATCGCATGACACCGTGGAGCACATTCGTCCAAGTCGCCGGGACCGCTGCCGCCTCGCTGATCGGCCTGCTGTTTGTCGCGGTCTCCATCAGGATCGACTTCATTGCCCGCTCCCAGGAGCTCAGAAACCGGGCCGCGCAAACACTGAGCCTGTTCGGCACGGTCCTACTGACCGCGATCCTGATCGCCATTCCTGGACAGGCCACCGCAGCCCTCGGCGCCGAACTGACCGCACTTGCCGTAACCGCCGGAGGCGGCCTGCTCGTCCTGGACCGCCGCGCGAAGGCCGACGCGAGCACGCAGGCGATCAGGAAGACACTCGAGCTGATCACGCCCACCACGATCGTTTCGACCTTGCTGCTCGTCTCCGGCGTCCTGCTCGTGTCCGGAGTACATGGCGGGCTCTACCTGCTGATCGTGCCTGTGCTGGTCGCGCTGACCGGCGGCGTTGCCAGCGCCTGGCTGTTCCTCACCAAGATCACCGAATAGCCCCGCCGCCGCATGGCCCAGTGGCTGAACCTGGCGCGAAGCAATCGCTCGCGATGACCGCCCCGGGGCGCCGTCGCGCCACCGGCCGCACCTGGCGGCGTAACAGGTGCTCGGTGCGATCGGCACCCCGTGCCCGGTGAGCACGCGGCAGACCGGCTCAGGTGCGCGGCCGCCCTGTCCGGGCGGGACGAAGCCCTGCCCTCGGGGAGCCGGGACTACCCGCTGGCGCGAGCGATCACAGATGGATCGTGGCTTGGATGGTAAGCCGCCGCGCCGGGTTGACAGGACGTCCTCGGTGAGGTCAGCCGCGACCTGCTCGGCGGAGAATACCCGTCCGGCACGCGCATCGGCGAGGCCCTCTCGCAGGTCACGCGCCAGCTCGGTATCAGAAAGTACCTCGATCGTCTCGCGCAGCCGGTCCAGCTCACCCGAGGGCACAACGTCAGCTACGTGGTCGCCGTGCGCGATGACCGCGACCGATTCGCCGCGTTGGGTCCTGCGCACGATTTCCGCCCACGCAGGCTGATCCTCGGCGCGGATCTCGAACCCTGGCTCACTCACGGTTCCATGGTAGACCGGCCAACCGGATCTGGCGTCTTCCTGGCCGCCGTAAGCGGCGGGCAGATCGGACGTTTTCGTACTTGTGTACACGGCACTGGGGTCCGCTGGACAGGCCGCCGGACGCGGGTACCTCGCGGTCTTGCTGGTGGCGCGGTGGCGGCTGGGGGTGGTGATGCGAGGTGCATGCCGTGCCCGGTCCGGCCGGGCGTCCTGCGGGCCGGGCCGTCCGGTTCGCGCGGAAGATCTGGCTCCTACGGATAGTTTGGTACCCGATAGGATACCAAACCTTCCAGGTAAGCCGAATATTCCACGATCTTTTTCGAGGATTGTGACGGGTGGGTTCCGGGTGCGGGGAGCGGCGGGGGCGGCGGCTGGGGTGCGGCGCTCCGGGCCCTCAGAGCCTGACCGTCGCGTCGATCGTGAGCCGTCGCGCGGTCTGGTGGTTGATCGGATGCGCGCGGCGTCGCGCCGTTCAGTTCTCTGCATTGGCCCTATCCTTATCGAGGAATCGGTGTCCGCGGCCGTGGCCGAGGCCAGCGATCATGACGGTCGCGCTTGCCATCGAGTCCGGGCGAGAAGCGAGCATGGGTCATGTGACTTTCCGGGTCGCGAGGCTAGCCGCACATCCAGCGTTCGGTTTGTCCGGGAGGATTCAGTGCTCGAGTACGACCTGCCCGCCCCTCGTCCGCACGCTCGTGAGCTGCAGGACCGCATGGTCACGTTCATGCGGGAGCTGGTCCTGCCCGCGGAGGCCGAGTACCTGGCCCACCGCCGGGCGGCTGGCCCCGACGGCCACGTCCTCCCGCCGATCGTCGAGGAGCTGAAGAAGCAGGCCCGGGCGCACGGGCTGTGGAACCTGTTCCTGCCGGCCGCCTCCGGGCTGACCCAGCTCGAGTACGCGCCGATCGCCGAGCTGTCCGGCTGGAGCCTGGACATCGCGCCCGAGGCGATTAACTGCCAGGCCCCCGACACCGGCAACATGGAGCTGCTGCACCTGCTCGGCAGCGAGCAGCAGCAGCAGGAGTGGCTCGAGCCCCTGCTCGCCGGGAAGATCCGGTCGGGGTTCGCGATGACCGAACCCGACGTGGCCAGCAGCGATGCCACCAACATCACCACCCAGATCGACCGGGACGGCGACGAGTACGTCATCAACGGGCGCAAGTGGTGGACCAGCGGCGCCATGGATCCCCGCTGCGCTTTCTTTATCCTGATGGGCAAGACCGACCCCTCCGCCCCGGCCTACCGCCAGCAGACCATGGTGCTGATCCCCCGCGACACCCCGGGCGTCACCGTGGTCCGCGACTACCCCGTGCTTGGCCACTACGACCAGCACGGCCACGCCGAGGTCCTGTTCAGCGACGTCCGCGTCCCGGTGACCAGCGTCATCGGCGAGGAGGGCGGCGGCTTCGCGGCCGCGCAGGCCCGGCTCGGCCCGGGCCGGATTCACCACTGCATGCGGGCCCTCGGCGCGGCCGAGCGGGCCCTCGCGCTGCTGGTGCAGCGGGCCAAGGAGCGGGTCGCCTTCGGCGGCCCGCTGGCCGGACAGGGCGTGGTGCGCGAGCAGATTGCCGAGTCCCGGCTCGAGATCGAGCAGGCCCGGCTGCTGTGCCACCGCGCCAGCCACGTCATCGACGTGGCCGGCAACAAGGCCGCCCGGCACCTGGTCGCCATGGCCAAGGTCGCGGTGCCGCGCGCGGCCACCCAGGTCATCGACCGGGCCATCCAGGTCCACGGGGGGGCCGGCGTCACCGACGTCACCCCGCTGGCGGCCATGTACGCCTGGCACCGCGCGATGCGCCTGTTCGACGGCCCCGACGAGGTCCACCTGCGCTCGATCGCCAAAGCCGAGCTGGCCCGGAGCCCCGTCCTGCCGCCGGGCCAGCAGGGCCGGCTTGGTGGGCGGTTGTGACCACTACGAGCTGACGGTCACCGATTTGCGGTCGAAGGCGACATAACCGGCGAAATCCCGTCCGACCCGCTCGACGGCCGAAGGTTTCAGGTTGGGATAGCTCCAGGCACCGTCCGAGATCGTGCCCTGCGGGGTGCGCAGGTCCCAGTACTGGGCCGCTCCCTTCCACGGACAGGTGTACGGCCTAGCGCTCTCGGCCAGCACGCCGTCGGCCAGGCTGCTCGGGGGGAAATAGCTGTTGCCCTCGATGCTGATAATCTCCTCAGCCGTCGCCTCAGCCACAACAGCCCCGTTTACTTCAGCCTTCACTATTTCCTCTTAACTTTGCGTGAACCAGCTTGACCTGCCTGAATCCCAAAATACCCGGACCCTCCGGCGGCGCCGCACCGGCTACCCCCGGTGGCCGGTGGGAGTATGGACACCCGCGATGCGGGAGTTCCGGGCCAGGAGGGTGATATGGGACTTTTCGATCTTGACGGCCATGTGGCTGTCGTGACCGGGGGGAACAGCGGGATCGGCTTCGGCATGGCGGGCGGACTGGCCGAGGCCGGCGCGCGGGTGATCATCTGGGGCACCAGCCCAGCACGAAACGAGGCAGCCGCAGCGCGACTGGCCCAGCGGGGCGCGGTGGCGTGCATGACCGTGGATGTCGGCGACGAGCAGCAGGTCGCCAGCGCGATGGCCGAGGTGGCCGAGCGGCACGGCCGGCTCGATTCGTGCTTCGCTAACGCCGGCTTCGCCCACCCGCCCACGGCGCTGGTCGACACCAGCCTGGCCGACTTCCGCGCCGTGACCCGGGTCGATCTGGACGGCGCCTTCAGCACGCTGCGGGAGGCGGCCCGGCACATGATCGCAGCCGGTAACGGCGGCAGTCTGGTCGCCACCTCGAGCATGTCGGTCCTGATGGGCATGGCGCGCAACTACGCCTACACGGCCAGCAAGGGCGCGCTCATCGCCGTGGTCAAGGCGCTCGCGGTCGAGCTCGCGCGACACGGAATCCGGGCCAACGCGCTGCTGCCCGGCTGGACCGAGAGCGGCGTGACCGCCTCCCGGTTCGCCGACGACACCTTCGTGGCCAAGGTCATGCCCCGGATGCCCATGCGGCGCTGGGGCACCGGCGCGGACTTCGCCGGGATCGCGGTTTACCTGGCCAGTCCCGCCTCGTCCTTCCACACCGGCGACGCCATCTTGATCGACGGCGGGTACGCGGCGTTCTGAGTCCGGGTCAGAGCAGCTCGAGGATGGTGGCGTTGGCCTGACCGCCGCCCTCGCACATGGTCTGCAGCCCGTAACGGATGCCGTTGTCGCGCATGTGGTGCACGAGCGTGGTCATGAGGCGGGCCCCGGAGCCGCCAAGCGGATGGCCGAGGGCAATCGCGCCGCCGTTCGGATTCAGGGTCTTTGCGTCGGCTCCGATGTCGGCCAGCCAGGCCAGCGGCACCGAGGCGAAGGCCTCGCTGACCTCGAACGCGCCAATCTGGTCGAGCGAAAGACCGGATCGCCGCAGGGCCTTCTCTGTCGCCGGGATCGGCGCCGTCAGCATGATCATCGGGTCGGCGCCGGCCAGTACCGCGGTGTGCACGCGGACGATCGGCGTGAGGCCGAGTTCGGCGGCCTTCTCGCTGGTGGTCATCAGCAGCGCGGCCGAGCCGTCGGAGATCTGCGAGGAATTGCCGGCGGTGATCACCCCGCCGTCGGGCTTGAAGACCGTCTTGAGCTGGCCGAGGGCCTCCATCGTGCCGCCGCGCCGGACGCCTTCGTCGGCGGTCACCGTGCTGCCGTCCGGCAGCGTGACCGGGCTGATCTGGCCGTCGAAGCGGCCCTCGTCCTGGGCCGCGGCCGCTTTTTCGTGACTGGCCAGGGAGTACTCATCAAGCTGGGGACGGGAGAAACCCCAGCGTTCGGCGATCATCTCGGCGCCCACACCCTGGTTGGGGGCGTGTTCGCCGTAACGGGCCCGGAACGTGGGGCCGAGCGGATCCTGGCCCTGGAGCGAGCTGCCCATCGGGACCCGGCTCATCGACTCCACCCCGCCCGCGACGACCACGTCGTACTGCCCGGCGATCAGGCCCGCCGCCGCGAAGTGCACCGCCTGCTGGCTCGACCCGCACTGCCGGTCGACCGTGACCCCGGTAACCGACTCCGGCCAGCCCGCCGCCAGCACCGCGGTGCGCGCGATGTCCAGCGTCTGCTCCCCGGCCTGCGACACGCAGCCCCAGACCACGTCGTCGATCACGGCGGGGTCGATCCCGCTCCGCCCGGTCAGCGACCTGAGCACGTGAGCGGAAAGCTCCACCGGGTGGATCCCGGACAGCGCGCCGTTTCGCTTGCCGACCGGCGCCCGGACCGCCTCGACGATGACCGCGTCGCGCATGAGCATCTCCCTCTCCCGCCTAAGCCGTTCACCTGCACCCTTTTCTCCAGCCTAAGGCGCGTAGGTTTTGTTCCTGCCGCCCGGTGCCAGGGTGCCGGGGTGCCGGACAGGAAACCTCGGAAAAGGTGGCTGCCGCTCTCCGCCGAGACGTCAGCCCGCCAGGCTCGCCAGGAAGCGCTGCGTCTGCGCGTCGACCGAGTAGAGGATCGTTCCCATCATCCCGCGGGTGAGGAGCACCTTGTAGGTGTTGCGGATCAGCCGGTCTGCCTGGTCATCGCTCACGCTTCCCCTGACGAGGGCCGGGTCTTTGCTCGCCGCCCTGACGGTCACCAGACGCCCGTCGCGGACGACCAGGTCAGGGCCGACGATGACGCCGTTCCAGTCGTACTCGAAGCCTTGCGCGGTATAGACGCAGCCGACCTGCCCGAAGCCGCCGGGCAGGGTCGCCCACAGCGCGCTCGGCGGTGCGCCGCCAACGGCTCGCTCGCCCTTGGCGTTCCACGGCCGGGCCCAGTCGCCGATGACCACGTCCGGGACGAGCCGGTCACCGTCCGGATCACTCCAGCGCCAGCAGAAGCCGGCCGTCATGCGAGCGGAGAACCCCGCGTCGAGCCGGTCCCGCAGCACCGATTCAAGCTCGTCCGGTGATTCGGCGAGTGACACGTCGAAATGGTCGTCGCCGCCCCAGGCGACCGGCTGCCTGCCGTCGAGGCCGAGCAGGCCGAGCACCCAGTCCTCATACCTGCGGCTGCCGCCACAGCGGAACTGCGCATCCAGCGGGACATGGCGCACGTCCAGCCCCCTGGCGGCCGCGTGGCGGCTGATCTCCTCCACCGTGCCGATCTCGCCGGGCCGCACCACCTGGTGCTCGTCGAGCAGGAACACCGGCACTCGCGCCGCGTCGAGCAGCTCGTCGACCTGGGGGCGCCCGGTCCGTTTCGCGGCGGGGGTATACCGGTTGGCGGAGACCTCCCTGATCCGGTGCGCTTCGTCGCAGATCAGCACGTCCAGGCCGTTGCGCCTGGCGTCCACGAAGTTGTTGAAGTACTTGAACATGCTCTTGACCTGGGTGGAACCCTTGCCGACGTAGCGGCGCATGGTCTGGGTGAAGGACTGGGAGCCGGTCGCGTGCAGGACCGGCCTGCCTTGCCGGGACAGTTCGCCGAGCAGGGCGAGAGCGATCACGCTCTTGCCGCTGCCAGGACCGCCGGTCACGATGACGACGGTCTTGGTGTCCTGCTTGTGCGCGCGGTCGACTTCGTGCAGGACCAGCTCGTAGGCCAGCCGCTGGTCCGCGAGCAGCACGAACTGCGTCTGGTTCCTGATCTCGGCCGCCGCCACCGTCAGCAGCTGGCGCGACGGGCGTATGTCGCTGGCCAGGAACCGGTCCGCCGCGCCCGCGCCCGGCGCGGGCGCGAAGCGGTCCCGCAGGTAGTCGACGAAGGCGCCCCTGGTCGTCTGGGTGAAAAGCCTGGTCCGGTCGTCCCGCACCCGGTCGTAGAGGTCCGCGACGTCCGCCTTCGCCGCGTTGTGCAGATAGGCGACGCCGTGCACGGCGTGCGGGCGCTCCCGCAGGACGCTCACGTAGTCAGACAGGTAGTCGCAGTAGCCCTTGGCCTGGAGAACCGGGTGCAGCTTCGGGCCGCCGCGCATGTGCTCGACGAGCACTAGCCCCGGATCGTCCTCGAAGAGCTCGGCGTGGCTCCACTGTTTCAGCTCGACCACCAGGTACGCGTCACCGCCGGTGCGCCGGTCCTGCCCGGCCAGCACCACATCGGCGCGCTTGCTGGTGAGGGGCAGCTGGTACTCGATCAGCATCTCGACCTGGCTCAGCCCCGCCTGCACGAGGTCCTGGGCCAGCACAGGGAGGCTGCGGTCCCAGGAGCGGCGTTCGGCGGCCGACACCGAAACGCCTGCGGACATGCGCATATGCTCGGCCAGCACGTCGCTGAACCGCTGCTCCATAGGCGAGACGAGCATCCCGGCAGTCCGACGGAAGACCGTCACCGACCGACCCCCAACGCAGCACGACTTCTCGTGCGGGTGGGGGCATGTCCGTGATCAGCAGATCAGCGGAAGCCCGTCGGACCGCAATAATTGACGCGCCGAATACTACCGGCCGCGGCCGCAGGATCCACCTCAGGTGAGGCGGGGCGCCTTGCGCCGGCTGCCCCGGTACGTCACCGCGTCGTACCGGTGCTCGTTCTCCGCGAGCTTGTCCGCGGCGCAGGCCAGCAGGTCCACGCCGAGAACATCGGCCAGCCTGGTGAGGTAGAGGAAGACGTCGGCGATCTCGGACCTGACCTGACGGGCGGCCTGCGGGTCGGCCATGATGCCCGCCGCCTCCTCGGGTGTCAGCCACTGGAACTCGGCGAGGAGCTCGCCGGCCTCGCCGGCCAGCGCCATCGCCAGGTTCTTGGGCGTGTGGAACTGCTCCCAGTCCCTGGCGGCCACGAAATCACGCAATTGCCCGGTCAGCTCACCGATGTCGCGCATGGCCGTCACCCTAGGGGAAGGCGCTGGCCAGCGGGCTGGCTCGCGGCGGGGACCCCGGCCGGGTACCCGCGCCGCCCGGCGGCGAGCCGTCGAATAAACTCACGGGTACCAGATGATGCCCTGGTGCGGAAGCCCGGCTTCCGCGAACCGCCGCGTGCCGTGGCTGATGGCCTCTCAGACCAGAAGGGAACGGACTCTTTGCGTGCCAGAGCCACCGCCGCCTAGCGGGCCGCCCGCCGGCGCCACCGTCCCGCCGTCGGACCCGGTGACCACCGCCCGCCCGCGGCGGCTGCGGTCGGCCGTCGACCGGCGGGAACTCGCCGCGATCTTCGCGGGCGGCGCGCTCGGCACGCTGGCGCGCGCCGCGCTGGCGGACGCGTTCCCGCGGCCGCCGACGGCGTGGCCGTGGCCCACGTTCGCGGTCAATATCGGGGCCGCGTTCCTGCTCGGCTACTTCGTCACCCGGCTGACCGAACGGCTGCCGCTGTCCAGCTACCGGCGGCCGCTGCTCGGCACCGGCCTGTGCGGCGGGCTGTCCACGTTCTCCACCATGCAGGTGGAGATCCTCAAGATGCTCGACGCCCACGCCTGGGCCCTGGCGGCCGGGTACGCGGCGGCCAGCGTGGCGGCCGGCTACGCGGCGATCCAGCTGGCCACCGCGATGGTCCGGCGGGTCAGGGTGCAGGTCAGGCGATGAGCCTGCTGCTGTGGGTCGCGGTCATGCTGATCGGCGGGACGGGCTCGGTGCTGCGGTTCCTGGCCGACGGGGTGATAGCCGCCGCCTCGGCCCGCGGGTTCCCGCTGGGCACCCTGGCCGTCAACGTGTCCGGGGCGGTCATCCTGGGCGTGATCACCGGGCTGGCTCTCGGCCATGACCAGGCGCTGCTGGCCGGCACCGCCGCGGTGGGCTCCTACACCACGTTCTCGACCTGGATGCTGGAAACCCAGCGGCTGACCGAGGAACGGCAGTACCGGACGGCCGCGGTCAACGTGATCGCCAGCCTGGCGCTCGGCCTGGCCGCCGTCGCGCTCGGCCGCCTGCTCGGCGACTGGCTCGGGGCGGCGCTGTGACGGCCGACTGCGTCAAGCTCACCAGCTACTTCGGCGAACGCCACAGAAGCGGGGCCGCCTTCACCGCGGACGCCCTGATCGAGCTGTACGGGCGGCACGAGATCGCGGCCAGCATCTTGCTGCGCGGCACCGAGGGGTTCGGGCTCAAGCACCACCTGCGCACGGACAGGTCCCTGACCCTGTCCGAGGACCTGCCGCTGATCGCGATCGCGGTCGACACCCGGGCCCGCATCGAGGCGGTCCTGCCGCGGGCCGTCCAGCTCACCCGGACCGGGCTGGTCACCGTGGAGCGGGCCAGGCTGCTGACCGATGTCACCGAGGCCGGCTGGTCGCCCGGGGACCTGCATGAGACGACCAAGCTGACCATCTACCTGGGCCGGCAGGAACGCGCCGGCCGGGTTCCCGCCTTCATCGCGGTCTGCGACCTGCTGCACCGGCGCGGCCTGGACGGCGCCACCGCGCTGCTCGGTGTCGACGGCACCGCGCACGGCCGCCGC
The DNA here is from genome assembly GCA_050013055.1 of Streptosporangiaceae bacterium. Classification (GTDB taxonomy): domain Bacteria; phylum Actinomycetota; class Actinomycetes; order Streptosporangiales; family Streptosporangiaceae; genus Palsa-504. Next base: position 970 of record JBEKGC010000221.1, on the reverse strand, counting down.
GAACGGGCCGCCTTCTTCAGCCGGAACGCCGAGGTCCCGATGATGATCATCGCCGTCGGCTCAGGGGAACGGATCGGCGCCGTGCTGCCTGAGCTCGGCTCGCTGCTGCGGCGCCCGCTGGCCACCGTGGAGCGCGTCCGCGTCTGCAAGGCGGACGGCCGCAGGCTGGCCGCTCCCCCCGACCTGCCCGGCGCCGACGACCAGGGCATGGCGCTGTGGCACAAGCTCACGGTGTACACCTCGGAAACGCTCAGGTACCGCGGGGAGCCAGTGCACCGGGCCATCGTCAGCCGGCTGCGTTCGGCCGGGCTCAGCGGCGCCACCACCCTGCGCGGCATCTGGGGCTTCCACGGCGGCCACGCGCCGCACGGCGACCGGCTGCTGCAGCTGGGCCGTCATGTCCCCGCCGTCACGATCGTCATCGACACCCCGGACCGGATCGCCACGGCGTTTGCTGTCATCGACGAGCTGACCACCGAACGCGGGCTCGTCACCAGCGAGATCGTCCCCGCCGTGCGGGCCGCCTCCGGCCGCCGCCAGCGCGGGGGGACCCGGCTGGCCCCGCATCACCGGCCCGATCCCGGCTGACCTCGCGGGCCGGCGCAGGTCAGGCGGGTCAGGGGGCCTGTCAGCCGGCGTGCTGATCTTCTCCCGGCACAGGCAGCGGCGCGGGCGGGGATATGACGCTGGGGAGCGCCTCGCGGGCTGGGCGCACCGGGCGGGCGGCTCTGGGGGCCCGGGCGGTGAGCAGGCCCGCGGCCACGACCCCCGCGGCGGCGAAGAAGGCGACGATGAGCACCGCGCCGTGCTGGTAGCGGGCCAGCGGGTCGGTCCTGTCCACGTGGGCCAGGATCGCGACCAGCCCGGCCACGCCGAGCACGGTCCCGACCTGGCGGGCCATGTTCAAGACGCCGCTGCCGGTACCGAAGCGTTCCGGCGGCAGCGACGCGCTGCCGGCCGCGAGCAGCGA
>JBEKGC010000220.1:0-10644 GCA_050013055.1 Streptosporangiaceae bacterium | reverse complement strand
GGGGCCGTGAAGAGTCACACGGCCCGCGGCATGACGGCCCTGCGTGCGGCCCTGGAGCAGGAGTAACAGTGCGTCACCGACAAGACGGTAAGCCAGCGCCCGGGCCGGACTTCGGCCGGTTCGTACACCAGGAGCTGCACGCCGCCGCGGACCAGGTCGAGCCGCACCCGGACGGCCTCGAGCGGATCCGCGCGCGGGTAGAAGCCGCCCATGCCAGCCGGGCCCAACCCGCTAACCCCGGGCCGGCCAGCTCGGGTCTGCTGGCGGACATGGTCCGACGCTGGAACGCCCGTCGTAGCGGGCTCGGCGCGGGTCACGCCGGGCGAGGCCAGCAGAGCTGGCGGATAATAACCCTGCTCAGGCCCGCCATCGCCCTCGCCTGTGCCGTGCTCGCGGTGGGCGTGGTGCTGGCCTCGGTGCCTCCGCTGCGCCAGGCGCTCAGGTCGTACCCCTTCGACGGCAGCGGCCCGACCAGCGTGACCAGCTCGGCCCCGGCTAACCGTGGCGGTCAGACCGCGGGCGGCGGGGCTGGAGCAGCGGCGTCGGCCGCGCCCGGGAAGCAGCGGCCGGCGCCGATCGCGCCCTGCCCGCAGTCATCGGCGGCGGCTTCTGCCACCTCGACGTCGGTCACGTCGAGTCCCCCGGCTACGACGTCGGACTCGGCGAGCCCATCGAGTCCGGCGCCCAGCCAGCTGACCAGTCCGGCTGTGGAGCTTTCCGGCAACGCGAGCCCGAGCGCGACAAGCAGCGCGAGCAGCAGCCCGCCCTCGACGTCCTCGACGTCCCCGACATCCCCGACATCCCCGACACCCTCGACGTCCTCGACGGCGAGCGCGACGGCCACAGGCACGGGCACGGGCACGGCCACGGCTAGCCCCGGCGGCAAGAAGCAGGCCAAGAAGGCCGGCACTATCTGCGGTAGCTCGACCGCGCAGGCGACCAGCAGCCAGACCACGCCCGCCACCGGCTCGACGTCCGCCGCCACCGGCTCCACGTCCGCCGCCACCGGCTCCACGTCCGCCGCCACCGGCTCCACGTCGGCCGCCACCGGCTCCACGTCCGCCGCCACCGGCTCGACATCGGCCGCCACCGGCTCGACATCGGCCGCCACCGGCTCCACGTCGGCCGCAGGCCCATCGCCGGGCGACATAAGCTCTGCATCGGGGCACGGCTCGCCCGCTACCGGCGGGACGGTGTCCGGGCAGCCCTAGCGCCAGCGACCCGACCGGCTGAGCAGCACCGCGGCGGCCACGGTCCCGGCGGTCGAGGTCCTGAGCACCGTCGGCCCCAGCCGGCCGGCGGTGGCCCCGGCCTGGCGGAAGGCCTCGCCTTCCGCCGCGGTGATACCGCCTTCAGGCCCCACCACCACGAGCAGGTCACCGGATGACGGCAGGGTCAGGCCGCCGAGCCCGGCGGTGGCGTCCGGGTCGAGCACGATCGCGCAGGCCGCCAGGCCGATCGCCTGGCCGACCTCCCGCAGCGAGGCAGGGCCGGTCACCTCAGGTATCCAGGCGCGGCGGGACTGCTTGGCCGCCTCACGGGCGGTCACCCGCCATTTCGCCAGCGAGCGATCCCCGCGCGCCCCCTGCCAGCGAGGAACGCAGCGCGCAGCGGCCCACGGGATGATGCGGTCGACGCCCACCTCGGTCATCTCCTCGACCGCAAGCTCCCCCCGGTCACCCTTCGGGATGGCCTGGACCACGGTGATGGTCAGATCCGGGCGAGGCACCTGCCGCCTGGCTCGCACCGCCAGCTCGAGGCCACCGGGCCCGGCGGCGGCGACCACGCACTCAGCCACCAGGCCCGCGCCGTCACCGACATCGGCACGCTCACCCGGGCGCAGCCTGCGCACGGTAGCCGCATGCCTGCCCTCCGCTCCGGACAAGACGACAACGTCCCCGGACAGGGCCGCGTGGTCAGCCAGGAAAACAGGCGGCTGCGGCACCAGGTTCAGCGTCCGTTGAACGCGTCACGCAGTCGGGAGAAGAATCCCTGCTGACCCGGGGCGAACCGGCCGGGCGGCGCTTCCTCACCGCGGAGCTTGGCCAGCTCGCGCAGCAGTTTTTCCTGCTCGACGTCGAGCTTGGACGGCGTCTCGACGGTCACGTGGATGACCAGGTCGCCGCGGCCGTTGCCGTTCAGGTGCTTGACGCCCTGGCCGTACAGCGGGATGACCTGCCCTGACTGGGTACCGGGGCGGATGTCGATGTCGGAGGGCCCGTCCAGGCTCTCCACCGACAACGTGGCCCCAAGCGCCGCGGCCACCATCGGGATCGTCACCGTGCAGTGCAGGTCGTCACCCTGCCGCTCGAAGATCTCGTGCGGGCGCTGCACGATCTCAAGGAACAGGTCGCCGGGCGGGCCGCCGCCCGGGCCCACCTCGCCCTCGCCGGCCAGCTGGATGTGCGTGCCGTCCTCGACCCCCGCCGGGATCCGCACCTTGATCGTGCGCCTGGTCCGCACCCGGCCGTCGCCGTCGCACTCCGGGCAGGGCCTGACCAGCACGGTGCCGAATCCGCCGCAGCCCGGGCAGACCCGGGCCATCATCACCTGGCCGATGAAGGAGCGGGTCACCTGGCTCACTTCACCGCGCCCGCCGCAGATGTCACAGGTCTGCGGGTGAGTTCCCGCGGCGGTGCCCTCGCCGGAGCAGGTCGGGCAGACCACGGCCGTATCCACGGTGAGCTCCCGGGTCGCGCCGAACGAGCACTCGGAGAGCTCGAGCTCGATCCTGATCGTCGCGTTGCGGCCGCGCTGCGCCCGGCTGCGCGGTCCGCGGGTAGCGGCACCGCCCGCCCCGCCGAAGAACTGGTCGAGCAGGTCGTTCAGCGGATTGAACCCCTGCCCGAAAGGGCTGGCACCCGCGGCCGCGCTGCTCGCGAACGGGTCCACGCCCATGTCGTACATCCGGCGCTTTTCCGTGTCCGAGAGCACCTCGTAAGCCTGGGTGATCTCCTTGAACCGCTCCTGCGTCTCAGGATCGGGGTTCACGTCGGGGTGAAGCTCCCGGGCCAGCCGCCGGTAGGCCCGCTTGACCTCATCCTGCGTCGCGTCGCGCCGGATCTTGAGCATGCCGTAATAATCCGCCGCCACTAGGACTCCATCAGGATCTGGCCAACATAACGTGCCACTGCTCGCACTGCCCCCATCGTGCCCGGGTAATCCATCCGGGTCGGCCCGAGCACGGCGAGCTTGGCGAGCGGCTCAGCCTCGTTCCCGTAGCCGGTGGACACCACCGACGTGGCCTTCAGGCCTGCGACCTGGTTCTCCGAGCCGATCCTGACCGTCAGGATCGCGGGCTCGGTCGCCTCACCAAGCAGCCGCATCAGCACCACCTGTTCTTCCAGGGCCTCGAGCACCTCTCGCAGCCCCTTGCTGAAATCGGTCGCGGCCAAGTTCGCGGCTCCGCCGAAGACAATCTTCTCCTCGTTCCGCTCGACCATGCTGGCCAGCAGGACGGTGAACACGGCGTTAGCGTTCGTGCGGTCCTCGGCCGGGATCCGCTCCGACAGGTCGGTCACCATGGCGGCGGCGTCGGAAAGCTTATGCCCGCCCAGGCAGGCGTTGATGACCGCACGCACGTGTGAGACCGAGGTGTCATCCCAGGGCTGGGGCAGGTCGACGGTGCACTGCTCCACCCGGCCGGTATCGGTGATCAGGACCAGCAGCAGCTTTTGCGGTGCGAGCGGGACGAGTTCGATGTGCCGGATGGCCGACCTGGTCAGGGACGGGTACTGCACCACGGCCACCTGCCGGGTCAGCTGGACCAGGAGCCTGACCGTCCGCATGACCACGTCGTCGAGGCTGTAGGCGCCGCCCAGGAAGCTCTCGATGGCCCGCCGCTCCGCCGACGACAAGGGCTTGATGTTGGACAGCCGGTCCACGAAGAGCCGGTAGCCCTTATCCGTCGGGATCCGCCCGGCGCTGGTGTGCGGCTGCGCGATGAAACCCTGCTCCTCCAGCACCGCCATGTCGTTGCGGATGGTGGCCGGGGACACATCGAAATGGTGCCGGTCGACCAGCGACTTTGATCCGACCGGTTCGGTGGTGGACACGTAGTCTTCAACGATCGCACGCAGAACCGTTAGCTTGCGCTCGTCGAGCACGCGCTCACCTCCTTGGCACTCCTGCAGCCCGAGTGCTAAGTCTATTGCGTCTGACAAGTTTATGGCGCGCGACGGCGCGGCCAACCGGTCCGCAGTTGATCGGCCCGCAGTTGATCGGCCTCCCTTACGTGCCTGTCCGTAACGCCGTACCGGGGGAAACCGTCCCCGACCCCGATCGTAACCCGGCGGCCTCGAACCGCGATAGCCGCGTGTCGGCGGCGGTCCCGCCGGGTCCTGCTCGGCTACCCTTTCAGGGCAGAAAGGGCAGGAGGAGATACCCGTGCGGAGCAGGCGGTACGACGCTGACGTGCTGGCGGCAGGAGAGGGGCTGCGGCGCAGGCGGCCCGGGCAGCGCGAGGTGCCCAAGGTCGAGGCGGCCCGCGGCCTGGTGGTGGAGGATTCCGAAGGCCGGTTCTGCGGCGCGGTGGTCGGCTACGACAAGGGCGCCGTGACGTTGGAAGACCGGCACGGCAGGCGGCGGGTCTTCCCGCTCACCCCGGCGGCCTTCCGGCTCGACGGCCAGCCGGTCACGCTCATCCCGCCCGCCCCGGCCGGGACGGACCCGTCGGCCCGGCCGCGGCGGACCGCGTCCGGGTCGGTGGCCGCACCGGTGAGTTCCCGGGCCAAGGTCGCCCGGGCCAGCCGCATCTATGTCGAGGGCAAGCACGACGCCGAGCTCGTCGAGAAGATCTGGGGCGATGACCTACGCGACGTCGGCGTGGTGGTCGAGTACCTGGAGGGCATCGACGACCTGCCGGCGATCGTGGCGAGCTTCTCCCCCGCGCCGCACCGGCGGCTGGGCGTCCTCGTCGACCACCTGGTGGCCGGATCCAAGGAAACCCGGATCGCGGCCGGCATCCGGTCCCCTGACGTGCTGGTCGTGGGGCATTCCTACATCGACATCTGGGCGGCCGTACGGCCGTCCGCGGTCGGCCTGGCGGCCTGGCCGGAGGTGCCGCGGGGGCAGCCGTGGAAGGAGGGGGTGCTGCGCGCCATCGGCTGGCCGGCCGAGGTGCCGCGGGCCTGGCAGCGTATCCTGCGGTCCGTATCGAGCTACACCGACCTGGAACCCGAGCTCCTGGGCCGGGTCGAGGAGCTCATCGATTTCGTCACCGCCCCGGGGAGCGAATAGCGTGGCGGCAGCCGCTGATGACACCCGAGGATCAATGACGAGCGAGCCGACCCGACCCGCGCCTGGTCCCGCGCCCGCGCCTGGTCCTGCGGCGCGCGAGGGCGGCGTGAGCTTGGTTACCGTCGCCTACCTGGGTGCCATCTTCACAGGTCCGGTGATCCCGCTGGTCCTCTACCTGGTCAAGGCGCGACGGTCGGCGTTCCTGCGGTACCACGCGGGCGCGGCGGTCAACCTGTCCGTGAGCTGCCTGCTGTACGTGGTGTGCTGCGCCATCCTCGGCGGCCTGCTCGCGCTGGACAGCAGCACCACCGCGCTGCTCATCGCGTTGCCGCTGGGTGCCGGGATCTGGGCGACGATGGCGGCCTACCTCATCCGGGGCGTCGTCGCGGCGAACCGCGGCGACAGGTACGACATACCGCAGTGGATCTGCGCCCGCATTGTCGCTAATTGAGGGGTTTTGGGCGGTTGAGCCTGATCCGCTAGACCTGATCGCTGGCCTGCTCGCTGGACCTGATCCGCCGGGCCTGATCTGCTGGACCTGGTCGCTGGCCTGCTCGCTGGACCTGATCCGCCTGGGTGCCGTCTTCGCGAGGCGCCAGCATCCTTTTGCTGCATCACCAGTCCGTCTTGTCCCGTCAGAATCACAACTCGATTACCAGTACGACCAATGGTGACGTTTGCGCGGAAGATTCGGCTTTAGTGGAGAAAAAGGTACCCTATGGGGCACCAAAATCACCGCGTAAGCCGAATCTTCCGTGAGCTTTCCGGATTGGGCGCATCATGAGGCGCTGGCGTACCACGAAACACATCGGCATCATCGTGGGATCGGGCGCCCGCGCCGGGCGCGAAGTCGGGTCGCCGGAGCCTGAAGCGGCCACCGGAGCTGAAGCAGCCACCGGAGCTGAAGCAGCCACCGGAGCTGAAGCAGCCACCGGAGCCTGAAGCAGCCACCGGAGCTGAAGCGGCCACCGGGGTCTGAAGTGTCACAGCTAGGGGGCGGTCAGCGCGCGGATCACGGCGTCGGCCAGCAGGCGGCCGCGGGGGGTCAGCACGATCAGGCCCCGGGCGTAGGCGGCCGGACTGGCCAGGCCTTCGGCGACGACCGCGCCCGCGTTCTCGCGCCCGGCGGGATCGAGCCTGGCTACTGGCCATCCCTGCGCCAGGCGGATCCCGAGCATGACCTCCTCCAGCTGCCGTTCCGGCTCGGTCAGCACCTCGCGGGCCTGACCCGGGCTTTGCCCCGCGGTGATCCGGGACCCGTAGGCGGACGGGTGGCGCACGTTCCACCACCGGGTCCCGCCGACGTGGCTGTGCGCCCCCGGGCCCACCCCCCACCAGTCGCCGCCGGTCCAGTACAGCAGGTTGTGGGCGCACCGCGACGGCTCGGCCGCCGCCCAGTTGGAGATCTCGTACCAGCCCAGGCCGGCGGCGGCCAGCACCTCGTCCGCCACCAGGTAGCGATCGGCGAGCACGTCATCGTCGGGTGCGGGCAGCTCGCCGCGCCGCACCCGGGCCGCCAGCCGCGTGCCCGGTTCCACCGTAAGTCCGTATGCGGACACGTGATCGGGCGCCGCGGCCACGGCCGTCTCGAGCGAGCACCGCCAGTCCGACTCCGATTCCCCCGGCGTGCCGTAGATCAGGTCCAGGCTGACGTGCTCGAACCCGGCTGCGCGGGCCCAGGCGGCGCACTGGCCGGGGCGGCCGGGTGAATGCACCCGGTCCAGGGTCGCGAGCACGCCGGGAACGGCGCTTTGCATGCCGAACGAGACGCGGGTAATACCCTGTGCCCGCAGCTCGCTCAGCTGAGCCGGGCCGACGCTCTCCGGGTTGGCCTCAGTCGTTATCTCGGCCCCTGGGCGCAGCCCGAACTCGGCGTCGATGGCCCGCACGATGGCGCCCAACGCGGCCGGCGGCAGCAAGGTCGGCGTCCCGCCGCCGAAGAAGACCGTGCTGACCGGGACCGGTCCGAGGACCTTGCGGGCGAACCCGATCTCCGCGATCGCGAGCGCCGGGTAGCTGGCGGCCGGGGTGCCAAGCTCGGCGGGAGTGTAGGTGTTGAAGTCGCAGTACCCGCAGCGGGTCGCGCAGAACGGCACGTGCACGTAGATCCCGAAGGGCCGCGTCCCGAGGCCGCCGTAGGCGCTCTCCGGCAGCGTCCCATCGGCGGGAACAGGCTCACCATCGGGCAGAACGCCAGGCATGGCAGCCACGGTACCCGAACAAACTCCCGATGCAGTCCGAGGCAGAAGGCAGCCAAACGGTGCCGGCCTGCCGGATTAACGATTCGGACGCTTAGACTGAAAGAGCCGCGTTTACGGGTGACACGAGGCACAGGTCGCGTTGACGGGAGGCACCGGGTGGCAGATAACCAATCGCAATGGTCGGCCGAGGTCCCGGAGTACGGCTGGCCTGCCGCCGACCCGGCTCCTCCCGGCCCGGCCGCCGACCCGGCTCCTCCCGGCGCGGGCGCTGACCAGGCTCCTCCCGGCGCGGCCGCCGACCAGGTCCGGCCCGCCCCGGCCCCTTCGGCCGGGTACCAGATCCCGCACCCCGGGTACCAGATCCCGCATCCCGGGTACCCGATCCCGGACGCCGGGTATCAGATCCCGCACCCCGGGTACCCGATCCCGGACGCCGGGTATCAGATCCCGCACCCCGGGTACCCGATCCCGCACCCCGCGTACCAGATCCCGCACCCTGGCTATCAGGTCCCCGGCTCTCAGCATCCCGGCTCTCAGGCGGCCCGGATGAACGCCTCGATGCGCGCGGCCACGGCGGACCGGGAGCGCTCCGTCGACGTGCTGAAGGCGGGCTTTGCCGAGGGCCGCCTCAGCCAGGAGGAGTACAACGACCGGATGGGGCGGGCGTACGCGGCCCGCACCTACGGCGAGCTGATGGCGCTGACGGGGGACCTGCCGGCCGGCCCGCTGCCCACGATGTGGGCGGCGCCGCAGGTGTACCAGCCACCCATGTCCACCAACTCGCTGGCCCGGGCGTCGATGATCCTCGGCGTGGCCGAGTTCTTCTCGATGGGACTGACCGCCATCCCCGCGGTCATCTGCGGGCACATCGCCAAGCGCGAGATGCGGCTCACCGGTCAGCGCGGCGACGGGCTGGCGACCGCCGGGCTGGTGCTCGGGTACATGGCCATCATCTTCTGGGCGGTCATCATCGTGCTGGCCGTCCTGGGCGCCGCGATCTCCATCGCCGGGCAGGGCGGTCCCGTCCCCGGCGGCTGATCGGCGGACATAACAAGCTCAACTCAGTTCACGGGACGCGGCGACATCCCCGCAGGAAACGGACAAAAATCGGGGTATGTCCGCGTACTACGCTCCCCCGGCTGACGTCACGCCGCCGCCGGCCCCGCCGCCCGTGCTCGCACCGGCCCTCGTCGCGTTCGCCGGGCCGTCCCCGCAGGCCCGGCTGACCGTCGCCGTCCGCATCTTCATGGTCATCCCGCAGTTCATCGTCCTGGGCGTGCTGGGCCTGGCGGCCTACGTGGTCACGATCATCGGCTGGTTCGGCGCCTTGTTCACCGGGCAACTGCCCGCCTTCGCGGCCGACTTCCTGGCCGGCTACCTGCGCTGGATGACCCGCGTGTACGCGTACGCCTTCCTGCTCACGGACGTATACCCGCCGTTCTCGCTGGAGGACGCGGACTACCCGGTCCGGGTCGCGGTGGCGCCCGGCCGGCTGAACCGGCTCGCCGTCCTGTTCCGGTTCTTCCTGCTGATCCCCTGCTCGATCGTGCTGTGGGTGCTGTCCTACGGCGCGTTCACCCTCGTTCAGCTGGTGAGCTGGCTGATCGTGCTGATCACCGGACGGATGCCGGACGCGCTGTATCAGGCGCTGGCGGCCGTGCTGCGCTACCAGGTGCGGACCTACGCCTTCGGCGTGATGCTGACCAGCGCGTATCCGGCGGGCCTGTTCGGGGACCCGGAGGCGCCCTGGGGGTCTTGGGGTCTGGCCCTGTCCAGTGCCGCCAAGAAGCTGGTCGGCGTGTTCATCGCGCTCGGGGTGCTGTCCGCGGCGGGGGCCGTGACGCTGGACGCGGTCACCCTGTCCGGCCCGGGCATTTCGGCCGCGGTGGCGAACGCGCGGGTGCAGGCCGATGCCCTTCCCGTCAGCGGCACGATCGACAGCTACTCCACGAACGTGACGGCCTGCCATGGCCAGCTTGCCTGCGTCACCCGGCTGGACCGGCAGGTGGCGACCAGCCTGAGTACGTTCGCCCGCCAGCTCCGCGGCATCGCGATGCCCTCGGGGCAGGCGCAGACGGCGGACACGGCCCTGATCTCCTCGGTGTCGCGTACCGCGGGCATCTTCGCCCGGCTGGGCGCGGCCGCCTCGGCGACCCAGTACATCAGCCTCGCCAACTTGGCCGGCCTGCAGCAGTCGGTTAACCAGCTCAACCAGGACTACTCAAACCTGAGCGACGCCCTGCACTCCTAAAAGCCGTGCCCTCCTAAAAGCCGTAACACGGGCACCCGAACACGCCATTGGCACTCCTGGCGGCCGTCGTACGTCTTACACTCAGGAGAAGTGTCCGTAGGAGGCTCAGGTGACGTACGGTCCAGGTCAGGCATATTCGCCTCAGCCTGCCTGGCCGGGCTCCACGGGTGCCGCCACGGGGGCCATCGGGGCCACAGGGGCCATCGGGGCCTGGCCGATGGTGAATCCTTCGTGGCTGGCGGCCACCGCCGATCGCGAGCGGACCGTGGGCACGCTCCGGGCTGGTTTTGCCGAGGGCCGGCTCAGCCAGGACGAACTCGGCGAGCGGATAACGCGGGCTTACGCGGCCCGCACCTACGCCGACCTCTGGGCGCTGACCGCCGACCTGCCGACCGGCCCCTGCCCGTGGGCCGGCCAGCTCATGGCCCCGGAGGGCGCGGTCGCCATCAACCCGGAAGCGAGCAGCTGGCAATCCGCCGCCGCGCTGCTCATCACCGCGCTGGTGATCTTCACGCTGGCGGCGCTGGTCACCGCGATCGTCACCGCGCACGGCTCCGCACCGGTTTCCGTCTCGCCGACCTCCGTCTCACCGGGTTCGCCGCCGCAGCCGGGCGTGATCGTGCCGTTCCAGCAGGTGCACGTGGACCCCTACGTGACCAGGTCGGTCAAGGCGTAACGGGCGGGCGGTAAGCGGGACCCGGGAGATGCACCACGGGCCGTTCGGCCAAAAAGATCTTAACGTTGCCTGCGGTCCGTGGGCTGGGTGGACAAAGCGGCCACGAACGCCTCCTGAGGCACGTCGACGCGGCCGATCGTCTTCATCCGCTTCTTGCCTTCCTTCTGCCGCTCGAGCAGCTTGCGCTTGCGGGTGATGTCGCCGCCGTAGCACTTGGCCAGCACGTCCTTGCGCAGCGCGCGGATGTTCTCCCGGGCGATGATCCGGGCGCCGACGGC
>JBEKGC010000219.1:0-10662 GCA_050013055.1 Streptosporangiaceae bacterium | reverse complement strand
GCCAGCGCGGGCATGACCTCGTCCGGGTCGGCGGGAAGGCGGAAATCGGGCCATCGGAGCCAGCGTGATTCCCACGGGACCGCAGGCGGCGGCTCGCCGAGCAGGTAGACGCCGAACGTAGGGAGAACCCCGTCGGGCAATGGGCGCACGAGGCTGCGACCTCGGACAAGCCGACCCGAGGGCAGACGCAAAATGCCTGGGGCTGAGGGATCCCACGGTCCGGCCACAGCCGGATGGTACTCGACCTGGGGGGCGTGACCTGCGCCTGTGCGAGTTCATCTGGCTCAGCTGACACGGGTCCTGCCCGCAGGCGGGGCGTGGGTGGTCGAGCGGTATCAGCCGGGTCCGCTGGACAGGCCGCCGGACACGGGTCCCTCGCGGTCTTGCTGGTGGCACGGTGGCGGCTGGGGGTGGTGATGCGAGGTGTATGCCGTGCCTGGTCCGGCCGGGCGTCCTGCGGGCCGGGCCGTCCGGTTCGCGTGGAAAATAGGGCCTTCACGGAGGATTCGGGTAATCATCGGGTACCAAAGTCTCCAGGTGAGCCAAGTATTCCACGATTTTTTTCGATAATTGTGACGGGTGGGTTCCGGGTGCGGGGAGCGGCGGGTGCGGCGGCTGGGGGGCGGCCGAGGGTGCGGCGGCTTGCGTCAGCCGCTCTGATCGGAGCCGCATCGTGACTTCGATAGCCGGCCGCCGCGCAGGCCCGATGAGTTCCCAGTGGCCAGGGGGGCACCGGGATGACTCCGAGGCCATGAAATCAGATTCGGTGGACGGCTAAACGCCGTTAGCGCGCAAGCACATGGCCTGGCCGTCGACGATGGCGCTGAGGCCATGGGCCAGCTGGCTAGACCCGTTCTCGTGGCCCATTTGGGCCTTCTACCTGGTCGGGGTGGGGAGATTTGAACTCCCGGCCTCTTCGTCCCGAACGAAGCGCGCTGCCAAGCTGCGCCACACCCCGCCCGCGCGGAACCTTGGTGGTGCTACGCGAGACTTGGACAGTCTAGCGGAAAGGAGGACCCGCTCGGGACCGGCTGCCGGCAGCGGCCGGCCGAACGGGATGACGCTGGGCGATCAGCTGGAATCTCGCGGGACCAGGGTGAGCAGGCTGGCCTCCGGGCGGCACGCGAACCTGGCCGGAGCACACGGCGAGGTGCCGAGGCCCGCCGAGACATGCAGCCAGGCGTCCCCGCCTACCGGGTGCCTGTGCAACCCGCGGGCCCGCTCCCGGTCAAGTCCGCAGTTGGTCACCAGGGTCCCGTAGAACGGCAGGCACAGCTGGCCGCCATGGGTGTGCCCGGCGAGCAGGAGGTCGTAACCGTCGGCGGCGAACCGGTCGAGAAGCCGCGGTTCCGGCGTGTGCATGACCGCGACCCTGAGGGCAGCAGCGGGATCGGCCGGGCCTGCCACTTCCTCGTAGCGATCCCGGTTGATGTGTGCGTCGTGCACGCCGCCGAACGCGATGTTGAGGCCGCCGGCGGTCAGCCGCCCACGGTGGTTGTTCAGGTCAAGCCAGCCGCCCGCGACCATGCCGTCGCGGAGCTTTTCCCACGGCAGCCCGGCGCCTTTGGCTGAGCGCCCGCGGCTGCCTCCTGGCCGCAGGTAAAGCAGCGGATTCCCCAGGCTAGGCGCGTGCAGGTCGTTGGAGCCGAAAACGAAGACGCCGGGCCGGTCGAGCAGCGGTCCGAGGGAGTCAAGAAAACACCGGGTCGCCTCGGGGTGCGCGATGCTGTCCCCGGTGTTGACGACCAGATGCGGATCCAGATCGTCCAGGCCGCGGATCCAGGACATCAGGCGGCTGCGACCGGGGGTCAGGTGCGCGTCCGAGATATGCAGCACGCGCAGCGGCGGCGAGCCCGGCGGCAAGACAGGAATCTCGAACCGGCGCAGGGCGAACCAGTTGCGCTCGACCACGGTGGTGTAGCCGACAGCAGCGGCGCCCAGGGCAGCGGTGGCGGGAAGGAGGGTTCGCAATCGCACCCATACATGGTGCCATGACCCCAGGTGTGCTGCCGCCCACCCACGGCCGGCGCCCGCTTCCTAGGATGGTCATGTGGCTGAACTCAAAGAGCGGTTGCGCGCGGACCTGACCGACGCGATGCGGGCGCGGGACCAGGTGCGGATGCGCACCCTGCGGATGGCGCTGAGCTCTATTACGAACGAGGAGGTGGCCGGAACCTCGGCTCGTGCCCTCAGCGACGAGGAGGTCATGAAGGTACTCACCCGGGAAGCCAGGAAGCGCAGGGAAGCCGCCGAGGCGTTCGGCGCCGCCGGGCGGGCCGAGCAGGCCGCGGCCGAGCGGGCCGAGGGAGAGGTCCTGGCCGGTTACCTGCCGGCCCAGCTGACCGACGAGGAACTGTCCGTCCTGGTCACTGCGGCGATCGCCGATACCGGAGCGAGCGGCATGTCAGGCCTGGGTCAGGTCATGAAGGCGCTGACGCCCAGGGTGGCGGGCCGGGCCGACGGGGCACGTGTCGCCGCCGAGGTCCGTCGCCGCCTGGCCAGCTAAAGGCCAGGCTCTTGACGGCCCCGGGGTCGGCCCGGGGTCAGTTGGTGGGGGTTGGGGTGGGAGTCCCGCCGGTCCCTCCGGTACCGCCGCCGCCGGTCCCGCCGCCCTTGCCCTTCTTCGGTGTGGGCGGCTGGATCACGACCATGCCGTTACCCATGCTGAGGAACGGGCTGTCGGGCGAGACAGGCACGAAGTAGGTGACCGGGCCGAGATCGGCGTGATCGAAGGACATATGCCAGGTGGACCCGGGCGCGTCGGCCCCGAACATCTCACCCGGGGTGGCCAGGTCGCCGTTTTCCAGCCGGTAGTTGGCGCTCGTGCCGCCCATGGTATCGCCGGTCGGGGAGATCGGGTTGAAGACCGAGACGTAGCCCACCAGGCTCGGCGTGTAGCCGGCGAAGGCGGCGTACGGGGTGCCGTTGTTGTTGGCCACGTTGGAGGTACCGGTCTTGCCGGCCGCCTCGCGGCCGCTCAGGCCGCCGACGTTACTGGCGGTGCCGGTGGTCAGCACGCCCTGCAGGATGTAGTTCACCGCGTCGGCGACGTCGGTGGTCAGCACCCGGTGGCAGTTCGCCGAGGGTACCGCCAGGGTATGGCCGCTGCCCGTGACGACCTTGGTCATGACGACCGGCGAGCAGTGGATGCCGCGGGACGCGACAGTGGCGTACGCGGCGGCCATGGACAGGGGCGAGACGTTCACCGAGCCCAGGGTGAAGGACGGGAAATCGTCGGCGGGCGGCACCTTACCGTCCCAGCTGAGCAGCGACGTCCCGTCGGCCCTCGTCATGCCCAGGTCAACGGCGGTGTGGACGACGTTGCACAGGCCGACCTTCTGCTCAAGCTCGGCGTAGAACACGTTGATCGAGTTCGTCGTGCCTGTGTAGAGCGAGTCTGTTGTCTTTCCCGGTCCTTCCGAGTTCGACACGTCGTACCCCAGGCCGCCTGACGTGGTCGTCCCGGTCGGGTCGCCCGCGCAGTTGGTGTAACCCGTGACGGTGGTGCTGCCAGGTACGGTCAGCTGGAAGCCGAACGGTATGCCCTGCTTCAGCGCGGTGATAAGCGTGAACAGCTTGGATGAGGAACCGGTCTGGACCCCGGTACTGCCGCCGTAGGCGGTGTTCACGGCGTAGTTGATCTCGGTCTGGCCGCGGCCGGAGCCGTACGGCCGGTCCTCGGCCATCGCCTCGATCTGGCCGGTGCCCGGCTGCACCACGGCTTCGGTGTCCGCGTTGTGGCCCGGGTTGAAGAAGCCGTTGCTGGCGGGGACCACGTAGTTCACCGCGTTGTTCGCGGCCTGCTGGTCCTTCTGGTTGAGCGTGGTGTAGATCTTCAGGCCGCCGGTGGCCAGCAGCTTGGCCCGGGCCAGCGGCGTCTTGCCGTAGGCCGGGTCGTTCAGGAAGACCTCTTCCACGTACTGGCAGAAGAAGCCCGCCGTGCCGACCGAGCTGGACTGGCAGCCGCTCTGCGGGACCGCGACGTGCAGGCCGAGCGGCTTGGCCTCGTCCGCCTTGGCCTGCGCGGCGGTGAGCCCGTTATTGGTCTGCCACATCCTGGCTAGCACGGTATCGCGGCGCGTCAAGGCCGTCTCGGGGTGGGCGATCGGGTCGTACGCCGTCGGGTTCTCCACGATCCCGGCCAGGGTGGCGGCCTGGGTCACGGTCAGCTTGGCCGCGCTGGTGTCGAAGTAGGTCTCGGCGGCGGCCTCGATCCCGTAAGCGTTGTTGCCGAAGAAGGCGTCGTTGAGATAGCCGGCCACGATGTCCTGCTTGGACTGCTGGTGCTCGGCGGCCACGGCCATCCGCAGCTCGTTCAGCTTGCGGCTCAGCTTGTCCGCGGCGGCGGCCGTCACGCCCTGGGAGTTGTCGGCCACCTCGGCCTCGAGCAGCAGGACGTTCTTCACGTACTGCTGCGCGATCGTGGAACCGCCCTGGACCGGCTGGTGCTTCAGGTCGTTCACCGCCGCGCGGATGGTGCCGCGCAGGTCGATCGCGCCGTGCTCCCAGTACCTGGAGTCCTCGATGCCCACCAGGGCATTCACCATGTCCGGCGCGATCTGCTGGTAGGTCACCGGCTGCCGGTCCCAGCCGAAGTACTGGACCACGTCTGCCTTGGTGGCGGTGCTGTAGTACGGCACGTCGACGCCGTACACGTACGCGAGCAGGTTGCCGTTCCTGTCCAGGATCTGGGATCGCTGAGGGAGGCCCTGGGGGGTCAGTGACAAGGTGGTGAACTTGTCCGCCTCGTTCCTGACCAGGACGCCGGTCGTGGCTACGACCGGGATGACCATGGCCGCGGCCAGGACCCCGCCGATCGCGGCGAACGTGACGAGGCGCCCAAGCACGCTTGTCCGGGTTACGATCTCTCCGAGCTGCACGGGACTTAGGGTACGTTGCCGTGTCCAGTAGCTAGTGCGCTGGCGCTAGACACGACCGTACAGGAGACACGTAGAGTTGCGTGGGCGAGCTAAAGTGTTATCAAACGGAATTCGTGACCCAAGTCGCCAGCATGGGTCGTCGAAGCGGTCAGGGTCACAAGACGGCGGTGAGCCGCACCCGGAGAGTGACTATTTTCCTGATTCCATATAGTCCGTGAGAACTATTTGGTAAATGAGCATGCCGGGGTCTTGGCATACCAGCCGGACTTCCGTAAGTTGCTGGATCACGAACAGATAACCGTGGCAGGGCGGCCGCACGCACTGACCCCGGCATCGCAACCCCATCGAGACGACCGTCGATGTGAACGCGTCGACGATCAAGAGGAGTGGGCACATGTGGATCACTGACTGGACCACACGCGCCGCATGCAAGGGAACCGACCCTGACGAGTTGTTCGTCCAGGGCGCAGCGCAAAACCGCGCCAAGCTGATATGCCGGGGCTGCCCGGTGCGCACAGAGTGCCTTGCGGACGCGCTCGACAACGGTATCGAGTTCGGCGTCTGGGGCGGGATGACCGAGCGGGAGCGGCGTGCGCTGCTGCGCAGGCGCCCCGAAGTAACCTCATGGCGCGAACTGCTTGAGCGCGCGCGCGACGAGTACGAGCGGCAGTCCATCGACGAGCTCGTGGCCAGCTAGGCACTCTGGCGGGCCTGCTGAGCACCGTCGCTCAGCACCAATGACTCAGCGGCACGATGGCCTTCATGAGCGGCCAGGCAACGACGCTAGCCGCTCGTCAGCCACGAAACCGATCAACGGCTGGTAGCAATGCTGTCCCGGTCGGGCTTACGAGCCTGACCGGGACAGTATTGCGCCGATAACCCGCAGCCCGTCGAGGTCGTGCACGTCCTCGGGCTGCGCGGCCACCTCGGCGACGGGGATCGCCGGGTGTGCCGAGGTGAAATGCTCGGCCAGCCGGCGTTCTCGTTTGCCGAGGTGCATTCGCTCGGCGTGCATCCGCAACGCCGCGGCGGCGATGGCGTAGCCCGGTGGAGTTAGCTCCGAGCCGTTCGCGCGCTCCTGCATGTCCAGGGTCTCGGCGGCGGCCAGGCTCCGGGCTGCGCTCAGCCGCCTCGCGGGTGAGGTGTGCACGCGGTTGAGGACGAGGCCGGCCAGCGGCATGCGCTCGGCGTCGAGGCGCTCGACGAAGTAGGACGCCTCCCGCAGCGCGTCCGGTTCCGGCGCCGCGACCACGAGGAACGCGGTCCCCGGCGCCTGCAGCAGCCGGTATGTCCCCTCGGCTCGCTCGCGAAAGCCGCCGAACATGGTGTCAAGCGCGGTCACGAACGTCTGCGCGTCCTTGAGCACCTGCGCTCCGAGGATCTTGGTCAGCGCGCCCGTCATCATGGAGAACCCGGCGTTCAGCACCTTCATGTAGGACATGCCGGCCTTAGCCGGGACGGTCAGCAGCCGGATCAGCCTGCCGTCAAGGAACCGGCCGAGCCGCTGCGGCGCGTCGAGGAAATCGAGGGCGGAACGGCTCGGCGGGGTGTCGACCACGATCAGGTCCCACTCGTCGGCGTGCCTGAGCTGACCGAGCTTCTCCATGGCCATGTACTCCTGCGTCCCGGCGAAGCTGGAGGACAGCGACTGGTAGAAGGGGTTGGCCAGGATCTGCGCGGCCCGGTCCGGGTCGGCGTGCGCCGCCACGATCTCGTCGAAGGTGCGCTTCATGTCGAGCATCATCGCGTGCAGGCTGCCGCCGCTGTCGCCCTGCACCCCGTCGACCTGACGCGGGGTGTTGTCCAGGGAGGTCAGGCCCATCGACTGGGCCAGCCGCCGGGCCGGGTCGACGGTGAGCACGCAGGCCTGCCGGCCGCGCTCGGCGGCGCGCAGGCCGATCGCCGCCGCCGCCGTGGTCTTGCCGACACCGCCGGAACCGCAGCAGACGATGATCCTCGTCCGCCGGTCATCGATGATCCGGTCCATATCGAGGCGTACCGGTGTCATGCTCATGCGGCTCCCTGCTCCCGGAGGGCGGCGGCCAGCTGGTAAAGGCTGGCCAGGTCGATCCCCTCGGGGATCATCGGCAGCTCGTACGTCGGGCGGTTGGCTGCTTTCAGCTCCTCCCGCTCCCTGTCCTGCAGGGCCACCTGCAACGCGTGCTCCTTAAGCTCGGTGGCCAGGTCAGCGGCCAGCCCGTGGTTGTCGCTGATCCCGGCCGCCTTCAGGCCGAGGGAGAGCTCGGTGACGTCGAGGGATCCGCTGGCGGCCGCGGCCAGGTCCGCGCGGCCGAGCATGGCCGGGCGAGCCATGTTGACGAATACCCCGCCTGGCCGGATGGCGTCGCCGGTCAGCTCGTGCAGCTCGGCGAGCCCGTCCAGGGTTTCCTGGACCGGCATCTCCTCCAGCGTTGTGACGAAGTGCACAGCGGTCTGCGGCGACCGGATCACCCGGCCCACCGTGTCCGCGTGCGTCTTGATCGGACCCATCTTGGCCAGCCCGGACACCTCGGTGCTGATGTTGAGGAAACGGCTGATCCGGCCGGTCGGCGGGGCATCCATCACCACCGCGTGGTAGACGTGCGTGTCGTCGCGCCGGCCGGCCCGGCGCCGGGCCGCCTCGGTGGCCTTGCCGGTGACCAGCACGTCGGACAGGCCCGGGGCGATCGTGGTGGCGAAATCCACCACGCCGAGCCTGGTCAGCGCCTTTGCTGTGCGGCGCAGGTTGTAGAACATCTCCAGGTAGTCGAGCAGGGCGCCCTCCGGGTCGACGGCGAGCGCGTACACGTCACCGCCCTGGCCGCCCCCCTGGGCGCTCTGCGGGGGCATCGGGGCCAGGCCGATCGCGACTTTCCGCTCCTCGTACGGCAGCGGAGGGCAGTCGAAGAGCCTGGCGATGCCCTGCCTGCCCTCGACTTCGATCAGCAGGACCTTGCGGCCCGCCGTGGCCAGGGCGAGTGCCATGGCCGCGGCCACCGTGGTCTTGCCGGTGCCGCCTTTGCCGGTGACCACGTGCAGCCGCACGCCGTCCCAGTCGGTATCCCTCGTGGTCATTCCGATGCTGCCTCCGTCTGTTCCTCCCACGGAGGCTATCTCCGCGCGGATACCTTATGGTTCGATGTCCGCGGCTGGAATGTGATGCTGATGTCACTACGCTGGGGTCTAGGAAGAGAGGTGATCCCGGTGGGCGCAGTTGTAGCTGTCATCGTGATCCTGGTCATACTCGGGATTATCACGGCGGCGCGCACCTTCAAGGTGGTGCAGCAGTACGAGAAGGGCATCATCTACCGGTTCGGCCGGGTCTTGCCGGAGATACGCGGCCCCGGGCTGACCATCATCCGTCCGGTCGGCGACCGGATGGCGAAGGTCAACATGCAGATCGTCGCCATGGCCGTGCCGGCCCAGGACGGCATCACCCGGGACAACGTGACCGTCCGGGTGGACGCGGTGGTGTACTTCCGGGTGGTGGATCCGATCAAGGCCACCGTGAACGTGCAGAACTACATGTTCGCCATCTCTCAGCAGGCGCAGACCTCGCTGCGGTCGATCATCGGCCAGTCCGAGATGGACCAGCTGCTGGCCGAGCGGGACACGGTCAACCGGGAGCTCCGCCGGATCATCGACGAGCCCACAGAAGGCCCGTGGGGTATCCGGGTCGAGCGGGTGGAAATCAAGGACGTGTCGCTGCCCGAGGGGATGAAGCGCTCCATGTCGCGGCAGGCCGAGGCCGAGCGGGAACGGCGCGCCAGGATCATCACCGCGGACGGTGAGTACCAGGCGTCCAAACGGCTGGCCGCGGCCGCCAACGTGATGGCGCGCGACCCGGCCGCGCTGCAGCTGCGGCTGCTGCAGACCGTGGTCGAAGTCGCGGGCGAGAAGAACAGCACGCTGGTCATGCCGGTCCCGGTCGAGCTGCTCAGGTTCTTCGAGAAGATGGCGCCCGGCCCGGCCGCGCCCGCGGCCGAGCCGGTCGCCGAACTCGATGATCTCGGTGACGCGGAGGTGGCGGCGGCCGAGGCGGCCATCTCGAACGTGAAGGTGCCCGAGCTCGAGGAATCCTCCATCCCGCCGGTACCCGAGGTCCCCCAGGTCGAAGACGTCGCTCCCGCCGGGGTGCGAGAGGTCACCGCCCCCGACGTAGCCCGGCCCGGCGAGGCGTAAGGTCAGTCCATGCCAAAGTGGGAGTACGTCACGGTGCCGCTGCTCGTGCACGCGACCAAGCAGATCCTCGACAACTGGGGTGACGACGGGTGGGAACTGGTCACGGTGGTACCAGGCCCGAACTCTGAGCAGCTGGTGGCCTACATGAAGAGAGAAAAATCTTGACCCGACCGGCCGACCGGCTGGCGGCGCTCGGGCTGACGTTGCCGCCGGTGCCGGCTCCGGTCGCCGCCTACGTGCCGGCCGTGCGCACCGGCGGGTTCGTGTACACCTCCGGCCAGCTGCCGACGGTGGACGGGAAGCTTCCCGCGGTGGGCAAGGTGGGTGCCGAGGTCAGCGCGGCGGACGCGGCCGACCTGGCTCGTACCTGCGCGCTGAACGCGATCGCCGCCGCCGCGTCCGCGGCCGGCGGCCTGGACGCGATCGGCCGGATCGTGAAGGTCACCGGCTTCGTGGCCAGCGCGCCCGGGTTCAGCGGCCAGCCGCAGGTGCTGAACGGGGCGAGTGAGCTGCTGCTCGAGGTGTTCGGCGAGGACGGCCGGCACGCCCGCAGTGCGGTCGGGGTGGCCGAGCTGCCGCTAAACGCGCCGGTGGAAGTCGAGCTGATCGCCGAGCTCCGCCGCTGAGCCGCGCCTTGGACCAGCCGCTGTGAACGAGGACCGGTGACCGAGCCGCGGATGGCCGGCGCCACCGTGGCCGTGCCGGCCAAGCTCGCGGACCGCGCGCGCGAGATCGCGGCCGGGCGGCTCTCGCCCGCTGTGGCCAGGGACGCCGCGACCATCATGCTGCTCCGGCAGGCTCCCGCCGTCGAGGTGTACCTGCTGCGCCGCACCAGGGCGCTGGATTTCGCGCCAGGCGCGTGCGTGTTCCCCGGCGGTTCGGTCGACGAGGGGGACGCCGATCCGGCGATCGGGTGGGCCGGGCCCCGGCCGGGCGAGGTCGCGGACCGGCTGGGTACCTCCCCGGAACGGGCCCGGGCCCTGATCTGCGCGGCGATCAGGGAGACGTTCGAAGAGTCGGGTGTGCTGCTGGCCGGCTCCTCGCCGGCGGTCCTGGTGCGCGATAGCGCCGCGCTGGCCGGGGACCGGCACGCGCTGCTCGAGGGGACGACGTCCTTCGGCGAGCTGCTTGCTCGCCTGGGCCTGATGCTGCGGGCCGACCTGCTGACCCCGTGGGCCCGCTGGATCACTCCCGAGGCCGCGCCCCGCCGGTTCGACACCTGGTTCTTCGCCGCGTCCCTGCCGCCCGGGCAGACGGCCTCGCTGACGGCGCCCGCGGAGCAGGCGGACGAGGCGGAGCAGGCGGACGGGGCGGAGCAGGCCGGCCAGACGGGTTCCGGGGAATCGGACGCCGGGATCTGGCAGCGGCCCGCCGAGGCGCTGGAGTCGGCCCGGACCAGGCAGATCACCCTGATGCCGCCGACCGCGGTGACTCTCGGCGAACTCGCCGGGTACCAGAACGTGGCCGGCGCCCTGGCCCAGCGCCGGGCGATGACAGCGCGGATGCCCACGGTGATGGTCAACGATCACGAGGCGTGGCTGGCCATGCCGGACGCTGAGCCATGAGCATCGACGGATTCCGCACGCCGCGGGCGGCCTGCCTGCTCGCGCCCAACCCCTCG
>JBEKGC010000218.1:0-10688 GCA_050013055.1 Streptosporangiaceae bacterium | reverse complement strand
CGCGGTCAGGAACTCGCGCAGCATGGCCGCGGCCTTGTCGTTGGATACGGCCGAGCGGACGAGGGCGATGATGGCGTTGCGGCTCTTGTCGCTGTCGACGAGCTGCAGGTAGCTGCGGACGAGGGTGGGGACGCGGTCCTGGACGGGGAGGGCGGTGAGGTTACCGAACAGCTCGGCCAGCCCGGCCGGCAGGCCGGTCGCCGCCACGAAGAGCCCGTCTTTGGTGCCGAAGTAGTGGATGACAAGCGCCGGGTCCACTTCCGCCTCGGTGGCGATGGCGCGCAGTGACGTGGCGTCGTAGCCGCGGGTAGCGAACTTGCGGCGGGCGACAGCCAGGATCAGCTCACGGGTGTCCGGGGTGCCCGGACGTCTGCCGGTCCGGCTCATCCCGCCGCTGGCTGTGTGACGATGTCCACGAAGGCCTCTTCCAGGTTCGCGGGGACGATTTTAACCGCCGCGTCGATGCCGGAGCGAGAGAGCAGCTCCGCCACGGCCGATGCCGCCCCGCCGACGCGCAGCGTCTCGCCGTGCACCTGCACGGGAAAGCTGGCCGCGTCCAGCAGGGCGAAGGCGCGGTCGCGGTGATCGCACCGTACCTCGGCCGCCTGACGGCCGCCGGTGATCCCGGCCGCGGTCCCGCTCGCCACCACCCTCCCGTCCGCCATCACCACCAGCCGGTCGCACTGCCCGGCTTCTTCCATGTTGTGCGTGGTGACCAGGACACCCGCGCTCCGGCTGGCCGCCTGCCGGATTTCCTCCCACAGCCGGGCACTACCGAGCGGTCCGACGCCCGACGTGGGCTCGTCGAGTATCAGCAGCTCGGGCCGGTGGGAGAGGGCGACCGCAAACGCCACCTGGCGTTGCGCGCCCAGCGAAAGTCCGGCGACCAGCTCGTTCTTCCGGATGGAGATAACCTCGGGCACCGGGGTGGCGGGCATCCGGAACGCCGCGGCCGTGAAGGCCCAGTTCTCCGCGACGGTGAGGCCGGCGTAGAGGCCGAGCGTCTGCGGGACATAGCCGACGTGCCGTCGCGTCGCGCGCGAGGGAGGGGAACCGAAGAGCCGGACGTCGCCGCGGCTCGGCCGGAGCAGGCCGAGCAGCAGCCGGATGAGGGTCGTCTTGCCGGCCCCGTTCGCTCCGAGCAGGCCGACGACCTCGCCGTACCCGACCGTGAGGTCGACCGCGGATACGGCGGTGAACGTGCCGAAGACCTTGGTCGCCTGGCGCGCCTCGGCGAGGATGTCCATGGGCTACCTTCCTGTTTCGCTGGCGAGCGCGGCGACGACGACGGCGTCCTCGAAATCGGGCTTGACCAGTTGCACGCCGTCCGGCAGCGTGCCCGCCGGAGCCCATACCCGCCAGCTGTTGCCGCGCCGCCAGCACAGGGGGGCGGGGCGCCCGGCCCCGTCCCTGGTGCCGATGGCGCCCGGGACGTTGCGCAGGATGTCGTCCGGCGTACCGCTCGCGAGCACCTGCCCGGCTTCAAGCAGCACGACGGCGGCCGCGCGGGCCGCCTCGTTCACGTAGGTCGTGGTAACCGCGACGGCTGCGCCTTCCACCGCTGCCCTGGAGATGAGCCGCCACAGGTCGGCGCGGCTGACCGGGTCGACACCTGTGGTCGGCTCGTCCAGGACCAGCAGCTCAGGGGAGTGCAGCAGGGCCAACCCCACGGCCAGCTTGCGCTGCATCCCGCCGGACAGGTGCCCGCCGAGCCGGTGCCGCGCGCGGCCGAGCCCGGTCTGCTCAAGCAGCTCGCCGATCTTCCGGCCGCGCTCACGGCCGGACAGCCGGTAAGCGTCAGCGGCGAAGCTGAGGTTCTCCGCGACGGTCAGGTCCACGTACAGTCCCGCGGTGGCCGGCACATATCCGATGCGCTCTTTCGCGGGACGGCGCACGGTTCCCGCGCTGGGCTCGAGGAGCCCGACGAGCACCCGCAGGCAGGTGGACTTTCCGGCCCCGTCCCCGCCGACCACCACCGTGATCCGCGACGGGTCGACGGGAACCGTCACATCGGCGAGGACAAGCTTCCTGCCCCGGCTGACTCGGACGTCAGCCAATCCCCATGTCATGCCGCCGCTCGTTCCCCGGTGAGTTCCGGTGCCTGCGCCTTCCGGCTGCTGGGCGCGAGGTCCCGGCGGAACCTGATGATGGCCAGGCCGAGCACCACCACGGCCAGCAGGGCCAGCAGCCCGAGCGGCTGCCACAGCGCGGTGATCGGTGTTGCCTTCAGCATCACGCCCCTGCTGATCTGGATAAAGTAGGTGAGCGGTAGCACATAGGAGATCCACCGCACGCCCGCCGCCATCGAGGAAATCGGGAAGATCAGCCCCGACAGCAAGACCTGCGGCAGCATGATCATGAACGCGAGCTGGATGGCCTGGCCCTGATTCTGCGAGACCGTGGAGATCAGGACGCCCATGCCCAGGGTCACCAGCAGGAACAGCGCAGCGCCAAGGGCGAAGACCGCGACGTTGCCGGCGAAGGGTACGTGGAAGACGCCCATCCCGATGGCGACAATGATTACCAGGTCGGCCGCGGCCACCAGCAGGTACGGCGCGATCTTGCCCGCGATCACCTCCCACGCGCGGAACGGCATGACCGCGAGCTGTTCCATCGTGCCGGACTGCCGCTCCCGGACCACCCCGAGGCTGGTGATCAGCGTGCCGATGAACACCAGGATCAGGCCGGCCAGACCGGGGACCATCACCCACGAGGTGCTCAACCCCGGGTTGTAGAGGATCCGCTGCTGAGGCGCGGCCCGGCCTGCTGTCGGTGCTATCCGCGCCAGGGCACCCTCCGCCGCCTCGGCCGAGAACAGCTGCGACCCGTCCAGCATGACCAGCAAGCTGCTGCCGCCGGTCACGACCGCGGCGACCGCCTGGCCGTCCCGCAGCCGGTCCGCGGCGACGGCCTCGCCCGCGGCCGCGTCGACGTCGGTGACGTGGAACGTCGGCTCGTGCAGCAGTGCCGCCGCCTGGACGGCCCCGGGGCCGACGACCACGACCGGTATGTCGTGCACCTTGAAGTTGGCGGCATAGCCGAAGACGACCAGCAACAGGACCGGCAAGACGATCATCATCGCCATGGTGCGCCGGTCCCGTCGCAGCTCACGGAATTCCTTGACGACCATCGCCCACACGCCGCACCTCCGGGTGACCCGCATCGGCAGAAATCAACAAGCGTTGAAGTCAACGCATGATGAAATCTACAGGCGTTGACTTCCTGCCGTCAACCGCTGCAGGCCTTGGGTGTGGTCGTGCTGGCTGCGGCGGTGGCGCGGGTTAGCCGCCGAGCAGGGTGAGGGGCCTTGGCGATGTCGGGGTCGTGCCCGGTGGACAGGTCGCGGGCGGTGAGCGGGATGTCGTAGTCGGGGGCGACGCCGATGCCGCAGGCCGTAAACCACGAGGCCGGGCCGCCGACCTGATGATGGCCGACTTCACCAGCCTTGATGCCCCGTCCGGGACCACCTTGCCAACGGTCGCCGGACTCTTCATCATGAGAGTAGAGTAGGAGAGTAGGAGAGTCGTACTCTAGGGAGCAGCCGTCATGGGTGTGCCAGCCGCCAAGATCGAGCCGCCGCCCCGCCTGAGTGCCCGGGTCAAGGTCCGTCCCAAGGCGCAGCTGACGTTGCCCGAGGAGATCAGGCGTGCACTGCACATTAGCGAGGGCGATGAGGTGGAGTTCTCCGTCCATGATGACGGGACGATAACGGTCCGTGGCTTCGTGTCCATCCCGACCGATCAGGCCTGGTTCTTCACCCCGGAGTGGCTAGCAGGGGAACGGGAAGCAGACGAGGACATCGCCGCCGGCCGGGGAACGGTGCACGAGTCCGCCGATGACATGTTTGCCCACCTCGACGCGCTCGGGGCGGCGGATGCCTGATGCCGACGTTCGAGACGCTTCCCCGTTTCGACAGGGACTGGAAGAACCTCACGTCGCAGCGACAGGCCATGTTCCGCAAGGTTGTGCTGGAAGCCTTCGTGCCAGACCTGATGGCACCGGATCGCCCGTTCCGGGCAGGCCTGCGTATTAAAGGGGTGGCCGCCCACCCTGGCGTGTTCGAGATGACATGGGACAACGACGGCCGCGCAACCTTCAGCTACGGGACCGAACGCGTGACCGGCCAGCCGCACGTCATCTGGCGGCGCATCGGAACCCACGCTATCTTCACCCCGCCCCCGGGCCCGTAGCTGCGCCGGCGAAAACGCCGACCCTCACCCGCTGACCGCGCCGAGCAGGCGCCATATCCAGCGCGAGCGCTCCGGCTTCCTCAGCTAGAACCGCAGGTGCGCGGCCACGCCAGCGTTGACCGCCGGGCCGCCGGATCTTGGCGGGCGAAATGTCAGGGCATAGTGGTTGAGTTGGGTCATGCAGCTACTAAAGCCCCGGGCGCTGCGGCCCGGTGACTGCATCGGCATCGTCTCGACTTCCTCACCGGTATCGCCCGGAGAGCTTGACCGGCTGACCGCTTATCTCGGCGGCCGGGGGTACGCGGTGCGGGTAGCCGACGGCGCGCTGGACCGGACCGGCTATCTGGCGGGCAGCGCGGATCGGCGTGCGGCTGAGCTGCTGCGCATGTTCAGCCGCCCAGACGTTGCGATGATCATGCCCGCTAGCGGCGGTACCGGCGCCAGCGAGCTGGTGGACATGCTGGACTACGATCTCATCCGCGCGAACCCGAAGCTGTTTACCGGGTTCAGTGACCCCTCAGTGCTGAATAACGCGATCCTCGCGGCCGCGGGGCTGCCCAGCGCTCACGGTGTCAGCGGGTTTCAGTTCTTCGGCTGGCCTGATGTGGAGGAGCAGACCGAAACGGAGTTCTGGCGCATGGTGTCGGGCCCGATCGCAGGCCAGGAGGTGACCGGAGCGGACTGGCGCGTGTACCGGGCCGACAGCGCGGCCGTGTCCGGCTCGGTTGTCGGCGGGAACCTGCGGAGGATGTCAGCCATCGCGGGAAGTCGCTGGATGCCGTCCACCTCTGGTGCCATCCTGCTGCTCGAAGTGTCACCCGCGACCTTCGACGAGGTGAACGACATGCTTGTGCAACTGCGGCTGGCCGGTGCCTTCGATGACATCACCGCCCTGGTCATCGGCTCGCCGGCCGAGTGGGAAGCGGGGGATGCTCCGGACGCCAGCCCCGACGAATTGGTCCTGCGCTGCGTCAGGGGCCGGTTCCCTGTCATCACCGGAGTCGCATTCGGCCACCAGCAGCGTAAAATCCAGTTCCCGATCGGCTGCCGGATAGAGTTCGACCTGCGAAGGCACCACGCGGTCCTTCGGTACCTGGAAGATCTCGTCGCACTTGATCATTGAAAACCAGGCGGCGCTCAGCCTGGGCGAGGCGCTGTTACCGGGATTGAATTGTCGAGGTATGTGTCTGTCTGACACCGTCGGCGCGCCTGCGTGGTCCCGATCGGCGGCCGTCTACGAACGGTACGGGCCGTTAAGGGCCCCCGCCGCCTGTAGCACTTGATAGCACTCGGTGCTACTGTGGTGAGGTGGGCGAACAACCGGAGATCACGCAGCGCGACTTGCGGAGCAAGTCGCGGGAGATCATGGATGCCGTTGAGCACGGACAGTCCTTCACCGTCACCCGGGACGGCCACCGTATCGGCGAACTGATCCCCCTCCGGCGGCGCCGTCGGCTCGTCCCCAGGCACGAGTTCATGGCCATGTCGCGCAACTCCCCTGCGGTTGACCTGGAAGCGTTCCGGGCCGACCAGGATGCGGCGCTCGATCATGAGGCTGGCAGCCCATATGAGCGGTGAGCCGCCCCGGCAGGGCATGCTCGACACCAACATCTTGATCTTGCGCCGGTGGATCGACCCGGCCGAGCTGCCCGATGAGATGGCGATCAGCGCCATCACGCTGGCCGAACTGTCCGCCGGGCCGCATGAGGTCCGTAGCAACGACGAGCAAGACGCCTATGACGAGCGGGCCGAGCGGGCACGGCGCCTGGAGATCCTGCAACGCGCGGAAAGCGAATTTGACCCGGTGCCGTTTGACGCCGAGGCGGCCCGCGTCTTCGGTCGCGTGACGGCAGCGGTCATCGCCGCTGGCCGCAAACCGCGAGACAGAGTCGTTGACCTGATGATCGCGGCTACCGCGATAGCGGAAGGGCTGCCGCTGTATACGACTAACCCGGCCGACTTCACCGGCCTGGACAGCCTCGCCCGCATCATCCCGGTCACCCGGCCACCCGTCCCGCACGAGCGCCCCATCGGCTGACCGCCAGGGTTCAGGTCGAGGTCGCTATTCTCGCTGGCGCGCGTACCACTCGTCAGCGAGCATCGCGAAGTCAAGCTCGGTGCTCCACTCGCCTTTAAAGAACTCGTTGCGGACCAGGCGGGCCTCCTGCCGCATGCCCAGCCGCCTGGGCGACCTGGTCGAAGGACGACCCGGTCCCTTCAAGGCGCTCTGGTCACACGCCGGTGACGTGGTGATCATGGGTGCGTTCGGCGGTTACGAACGAGGCTGGGAACAGGTCAGCGCGCGGCTGGACTGGGCCGCTGCCGGCATCAAGGCCACCGATCGCGCCGCGGAGAACGTCGTGACGGTCGTCGGCGATGACCTTGCCTACACCGTCGATCTGGAGCACATGACCCGTCACGCCGGTGATCGCCCCACGCCCAGGACCCTGCGCTGCACCCAGGTCTACCGCCGTGAAAACGGCGAGTGGAAGGTCATACTGCGCCACGCGGACGAGCTTCCCGGCAAGGACGAACAGCAAAGATGACCCACAGCCACGCATCACAGCACGCCGCTGATGCTTGCTGAATAGCTACGGCATTTCGGCGGGTCACCTTGTTTGCGGCGGGCATGGGCGGCGGGGCCGGTGGGTGGGGTGGGGAGCGGCGGGCGGTTGTTTGGCCGGTGTCCTGGCTGGTGCGGGGCCGGGCATGGCCGGGGGGCCCTTACGCTGGCTGGCAGGGCCGGGCCGCTTGCGGACCGCCCCTGGTTGGTCCGGCCAGGCCCCCGGGACTTGCCCGGCGAGGGTCCCGCGCCTGGGAGGTGGGTAAAGAACCGCACAGAGCGGCACCAGGCACGGCCCCTCGTGGCGGTCACCTGGCACGGCGGGCCGGTGCTGTGCGGCGGTCCCGCGGACATGACCAGTTTCACCCGCCGTCACACTAGATACCAGATGCACCACGTGCCCGTGATGACACGTATTGTGACGATTATGGGGGGTGGTGGCGCCGTGAGGCGGCACCATGCGGTGGCCGTAAGGAGTCCTGGGTTCCGGTCACATGGGCGGGGTGGCCGGCCCGTTTAGGGTGTCCTGGGCGAAGGCGTCGAGCAGGCCACGTTCGATGGTGCCGGGGTGGTAGCCGTCGGCGCAGATCCGGGCGGCGCGGTGCAGGGCGGCCATGTGGCCGGTCAGGATGATCTTGCCGTAGGCCAGGCGGCTGTTGTTCTGTTCGGAGAGGTTGTAGCGCCACAGGTCCCCGCTTTCCTGGATGACGGTCAGCGTGAGCCATGTCGTCCCGGCGGCCAGGGCGGCCCTGGCTGTGGGCAGGACGACGGGCGGCTCGGCGCCTTCGACTCGCGTGCTCACGGTCTCACCCGTTGCCTGGCGGAATGGTTTGGGCTGGTGGCCGTCTGCGGGGTCATGCGGCGTCATCGGGCTGGCCGGTGGCCTGGGGCCGGCCGGCCTGCGGGGTGCCGAGTTGTTCGAGCAGGGCGTACAGTTCGGCTTCGAGTCCGTCGGAGATCTTGTCGGGGTGGCGGAGCATGGTGGCCGCTGCCGTGCGGACGGTTGTTTCCCAGGTGTCAGGCATCGGCTGTCGTCTTCCGGGCCTGGTCCCTGGCCTCAGCGCTGGCGCGGGTGCGGTCTTGGTGCTCGGCGGCCAGGCCGGCGCGAAGCGCGCTGATCTTGATGTGTGTCATCTTGTCGATGTAGGGCTCTAGTGCGGTCAGGGTGTCGCAGGCGGCGAGGGCGTTTGTCAGCTCGGTGCTGGTGAGCTGCCCGTGGAGTCCAGGCATGGGGTGTTCCTAACGCTGTGTCATGGGTGATCTCGTTTCTCAAGCTGTCAGGCCGGTGACAGAATCGGGAGTAGTTATCCGTTCACTGACCGGGGTTGAACTCCGGTACCGGGAGGTGCGTACCGTGCCGACGCCCAGGGAACAGCTCGCCGGCGTTTTGCGCCAGTCCCGCCTGGATGCCGGCT
Organism: Streptosporangiaceae bacterium; assembly: GCA_050013055.1. Lineage (GTDB taxonomy): Bacteria > Actinomycetota > Actinomycetes > Streptosporangiales > Streptosporangiaceae > Palsa-504. The sequence continues at coordinate 2,520 of JBEKGC010000218.1, read as the reverse complement.
ATGAGTCACACGGGGCGCTGGCCAGGAGGCTGAATGTGTCCCGTCCGGTGGTGACCAGGGCGGAGAATGCGGCTCATCCGGTGCCCTCTGATGCGGTGCTGGCGGCGTGGGCGGGTGTCACGGGTGCGCCGCTGGATTCGCTGACTGACCTGGCGCACCGGGCGAAGTCGGGGACGCCCGACTGGTTTATGCCGTACCGGCAGGCGGAGGCGCAGGCGAGTATCTTGCGGTGCTGGTCGCCGGTGCTGGTGCCGGGTTTGCTCCAGACTGAGAGTTACATGCGGGCGGTGCTGTCGGTGGAGCCGTACGCGGCTGCGCAGCTGGATGAGCTGGTGGCGGCGCGACTGGAGCGGCAGGTGGTGATCGGGCGGGCGTACCTGACGGCGGTCATTGATCAGCATGTGTTGCATAGGCTGATCGGGTCGGCGCCGGTGATGGCTGAGCAGTGCGCCGCGCTGGTGCGGATGGCGGAGCGTCCCGATATCGCGTTGCATGTGGTCCCGGAGGGTACGAACGTGGGTTTGTGGGGCGGGTTCAATATCGCGGCGCGGGATGGTGCGACGACGGTCGGCTTGAGTGCGATCGAGGACATCACGAGCACGGCGCCCGGCCTGATCGGCAAGGTGACGGTGGCTTTCGAGCGGATACTCGGTGCGGCCTTGCCGCGTGTCGAGTCCCATGAGCTGGTCTTGAAGGTGGCAGAGGAGCGATGGAAGACACAGATCTGACATGGCGCAAGGCGTCGTACAGTTCCAACGGCGGCACTGATTGCGTCGAGGTGGCCGGGGATGATAGCCGCGTGATGGTGCGGGACACGAAGGACCGCCGGGGTCCGGTCCTCCGGTTCCCGGCTGGCGCCTGGCGTCGTTTCGCCGGTCATGTGAAGGCGGACGTTTCGTTAGCGCCTGAACCCTAGGCGGGGCCTGCCGTGCGGGGCTGAGTGGGCAAGGGACTGCGATGTGCAGGCTATTAGAGTGCCGTAAATGTGAGCTTCCACTCAACTTTTGACGCATCGACGCTAAATATTTGTCGGCCCTTCTTATCTATTCGAACAACCAGCTCGCCAGTCGTTGGACCCGGGACTTTAAGAACTTCACTCACGATGTGAATGCATCGGCCGGAAGCGTGTCATCTGCCGCTGTGACGGATATCGCTTTAGGCCTGTTTCTCAGCTCGCGAGCCGCCGAGTTCTCGGAGAAGGTTTCATCTTGAGCGAGTCTTGACATTTCTTCTGCGAGAGCAGCCGCTGCTCTTTCATCTATATCGTGTTCGGTAAGCAAGAGCGGAACTGTCCGCCGGGCCGCATGAGGTACGTAGCAACGACGAGCAAGACGCCTATGACGAGCGGGCCGAGCGGGCACGGCGCCTGGAGATCCCGGGTTCAGGTCGAGGTCGCTATCCTCGCTGGCGCGCGTACCACTCGTCAGCGAGCATCGCGAAGTCAAGCTCGGTGCTCCACTCGCCCTTGAAGAACTCGTTGCGGACCAGGCGGGCCTCCTGCCGCATGCCCAGCCGCCTGGCCAGCCGCACCGATGACTCGTTGCGCTCATCGATCCGCGCGACGATGCGATGCAGGCCAAGTCCCTCGAAGCCGAGCCGCAGCATCACGTTCGCAGCCTCGGTGGCATAGCCGTGTCCGCCCGAGGCGGGATCGAACACGTAGCCGAGTTCCCCGCCGGCATGCGCGCGGCTGTGCCAGAACAGCACAACGTCGCCGGCCAGCTCGCTTGTCTCGCCCACCTGAGCGCCGAGCGTCAGCGACTGCCCCTCATCGGTGAGTTCCGTCCGTGCCCATGGCCCCGCGATCCGCTCGATGATGTCATCGCGGCTCATCGGCTCGAACGGCACGTACCGGCAGACATCTTCACGGCTGCGGTAGGCAAGCAGGGCGCCGGCGTCGGCTATGGCCAGCGGCCGCAGCAGCAACCGCTCACCGCGGACGGGGTACGTGGGGCGCAGCGACCTGGGATGGGATTCCGGCACGTCGACCATCCTGGCGCGTCCCCCCACCGTGAGCCTTGCTGTGCGTGCTCACTCGCCGGGCCAGGATCGCGGCCCTGGCCAGAATGTCGCAGCCGCTCCTAGCGCGACTACACTTAATATAACCACATTCGAGCTAATGGAGGCTCCGCTGGAAGGCAGTACCCTGGACAAGCCGACGGACGTCTTCGACCGTGAGGCGGAGTGGGCGGACCTGACCGGCTTCGCGCTTTCGCCGTTGCCGGGATTGCGGATCGCCGTGGTCTACGGCCGGCGCAGGCAGGGCAAATCGTACCTGCTGCGCCGGCTCACCGTCGCGGCCGGCGGGCTCTATCACCTGGCCACCGAGCAGGCCGAGCCGGTCTCGCTGCGCCGGTTCGGTGACTCGCTCGCGACCTGGGCCGGTCTGTCGGCTGGCGCGTTCGGGTTCGGCGGCTGGGAGCAGGCGCTGCGAACGGCTACGGAGGTGATGGCCGCGCCATCCCGCTCGCATGCTTCCCGCGGCGTGCCGCCGCTGCTCGTCCTCGATGAGTTCCCTTA
>JBEKGC010000217.1:0-15599 GCA_050013055.1 Streptosporangiaceae bacterium | reverse complement strand
TCTCGCGGGCCGCAATGGCCCTGGATCGCGCTGATGGCGGCCTGCGCACTTGCCATCACCGCCGCCCAGCGCTCCGCGCGTACCCGGCCCCGCCGCCTGGTAGAGGCCCGGCGAACCGCCGATGGCGTTAGCGTGCCATCGCCGCAGCCGCTGGGGCAATCACCCGCGTCATGGTCTTCGCCGTGGCGCCGACCGCTGCGGCCCCCTCAGGGACTTCCGCAAGCGGTTGGCAGCAGGAAGGAGACACCGGCCAGTGACACTCATTGAGGAACTCGCCAGGGTCCACCTTGCCGAGGCATGCCGCCTGGACCCGTGCCTGGCCATCGTGGAGGCGGGTGTCGCGGACCAGGACATGCTGACCGACTACGGCCCGGACGGCACCGAGGAGCGAGCCGGCCTGGCTAGCCGTACCCTGATGACGCTCGACAGGCTGCCGCAGACCAGTGACCGGGACCAGCTGCTCGCGGGTTTTCTTCGCGACCGGCTGGGCGCGCAACGTGAATTTCACGCCAGCGGTGAGGCCGGCGCAGAGCTGCATAACGTTGCCACCGGCCCGCTCCAGCTCACCCGCCAGGCCGTGGAGGCAGCGATCCCCGCTGAGGATGCAGACCCGCTGGCACGCGAGGCCGGGTGGGAGCGGGTGCGCATGCGGATGGGCGAACTGCCCGCGGCGCTGGCCGGATACCAGCAGAGTCTTGCGCTCGCGGAAGCGGCGGGCCGGGTGGCGGCGGCCCGGCAGGTTGAGGCATGCCGGGAGCAGTGCCTGCGGTGGGCGAGTGACGGCCGGGGTTTCGCCGACCGCTACGGCAGGGGACCCCAGCGCGCGTCCCTGGTGAATGCATGCGACGACGCGGCGCGCGCGTACGCGGAGTTCGCCAGGTTCCTGCGCGACGTGCTCGCTCCCCGCGCGCAGCAGCAGGAAGAATCGTTCGGGCCCGGCAGATACCGGCTGTGGGTCCGGTACTTCCTGGATGCGGAACTGAACCTGGACGAGCTGTACTCCTGGGGATGGGAGGAGTTCACTCGCATCGAGGCCGAACTTGCCCGGGAGACCGGCAGGCTCGACCGCGACGCCACCGCAGGAGAAGTGATCGCCCAGCTGGACAGGACCACGGCACCGGACGCGCGCGACCCCGACGCCTTCCGGCGGTGGCTTCAGGACTTTGTCGATCAGAACATCGAGCGCCTCGACGGCGTGCACTTCGCCATTCCGGCGCCGCTGCGTCGGCTGGAGTGCCGCATTGCCCCGCATGGCGGCGTCACCTATGTCGGGCCGTCGGATAATCTGGCCAGGCCCGGGCGCATCTGGTGGGGCATACCCGCGGACGCAGCGCCGCCGCCAGCCTGGCGCGCCTACAGTTTCCTCTATCACGAGGGGGTGCCCGGCCACCACCTGCAGACCGGGCATCAGATCTGCACCGGCGACTGGCTGGCCCGCCACCTGGGCATGCTAGGCGGAGTCGCGGGACATCAGGAAGGATGGGCACTGTACGCCGAGCGCCTGATGGACGAGCTCGGCTACTACACCGAGCCAGGAGCCCGGATCGGGTTCCTGCTATCCGGACTGCTGCGTGCAGCACGCGTGGTCCTAGACATCGGGCTCCACCTGCAGCGGCCCGTCCCGGCGGGAGCGGGCCTGCGGGACGATGGGCCCTGGACCCCGGCTCTTGCCCGCCAGTTCCTCCGCGACCGGTGCTACAAGGGGACCTCAGCCGGATTCGAGCTCGCCCGTTATCTCGGTCGTCCCGCCCAGGCACTGACCTACAAGATCGGTGAGCGTACCTGGCTTGAAGGCCGCGAAAACATCCGCCGAGCACGCGGGGCCGGCTTCGATCTCCGCGAGTTCCACGCAACGGCACTCAACCTTGACCCGCTCGGCCTCAGTCAGCTCCGCTACGCACTGTCCCATCAGGCAAAGGCCACGTGATCCTCTCCGCTGAGTTCCGCAGTCCCCCTTCGCTGGGAGTGCCCCGGCGGGAGTTGAAGGCGGCGGCCTTCCACGGCTCGGCATCAGGATCTTCGCCCAGCATCTCCGCAGTCACGTGGCAGAGCGTCGCACCAAATGACCGGGTGGAATACCTGTTCAAACAGGCACCTCGCAGCAGAACCTGGCAGGCTGCTCTGGCTCAAGACAGGCCCTTCGTTCGCGCGGGGTTCCTCGAATCCTGCAGTGGTCGTGGGCGGAAGAAGGTGACATCATCGGGGCATGAACAGATGCCGGTGTGCCGGCCGCTGGCTGTAGTCCTTAGTCTGGTCGAGGCGTTGCCGCGGGTGCCGGCCAGGTTGACCGGTCGCGGGAGGGTGGGCCGCCGATGGCTGTGGAGCTTGCGGAGCTGATCGGCCAGCTGCGGGCAGAGCTGACCAAGGCGATGGACGCCGGGGACGGTGCCGAGCTGCGGTTCGAGCTGGGCCCGGTGGAGCTGGAGCTGACGGTTGCCGTGAACAAGGAGGCGAACCCGGGCGCGAAGGTGCGGTTCTGGGTGGTGGAGCTGGGCGCGGAGGGGTCGGTGGCGTCGCAGTCCGGGCAGCGGATCAAGCTGACACTGGATCCGCGGCTCAGCGAGGAGCCGGGCAGGCCGCTGATTTCAGGGGCTGAGCAGGCCGGTGAGCGGTAGCGTCCGCGGCAGGGATGACGGGTCGCCCCTGGCCGGTCACGGGGTGGTCGCCGGGCAGGTCGCGGAGATCATCGTCGCCGTGGAGGACGCGCCGGGGCGGCGGGGCTCAGGCTACCGGGTGCGGCCGGGCGCGGTGCTGACGGCGGCGCATGTGATCGCGGACGCGGCGGCGGTGCGGGTGCGCTTCGACGCTGATCTGCCGGGTGAGTGGACGGCCAGCGTGACGTCGTGCTGGATAGACCGGCGGTCGGATCTGGCGGTGCTGTCCATCGCGCCGCGTGACGGGGAGCCGGCCGTGGCGGTGGCCAGGTTCGGCCGTATCGGTGCTGGCCAGGGGGCGGTGCTGGCCATCCGGATGGCGGGATTTCCCAGGTTCAAGCTCAAGGGCGGCGACGCTGCGGGAAAGTACCGCGATTCGCATCAGGCCGACGGGTCGGTGGCGGTGCTGTCGAACTGGCGCGAGGGCACCTTGGAGGTCACCGTCCCTGCGCCGGAGCGCGACCCGGATCCGGCCGTGTCGCCGTGGGAGGGCATGTCCGGCGCGGCGGTGTGGGCCGGGGATCGCATCGTCGGCGTGATCGCCGCGCACCACCGCGCGGACGGGCTGGGGCGGCTGGCCGCCGCGCGCTTGGACGTGGCGGTCGCGGACCTCGGCCCGGGTCGGCGAGCCGAGCTGCGGGCGCTGCTCGGCCTGCCGGAGGTATTGCCCGATGTCGTCCCGCCTTCGGCCATCGACCGGGTGCGAAGTGCCTACCAGGCCCAGGTGCGCGCCATGATCGCGCCCGAGCACCTGGCCGGCCGCGACGCGGAGCTTGACGAGCTGATCCGGTTCTGCGCTGGCGACCAGTCCTACGCCTGGTGGCAGGCCGGGCCGTGGGCGGGCAAGTCGGCGTTGATGTCATGGTTCGTGCTGTACCCGCCGGCGGGGGTGGACGTCGTGTCGTTCTTCGTCACCGCCCGGTTCGACGGCCAGACTACCCGCAGCGCCTGCATCGCCGCGCTGATCGAGCAGCTCGGCGCCCTCCTCCAGGAGCCCGCCGCTCACCTGCTGACGGCCGGGGCACGAGAGGGGATGCTGCTTCAGCTGCTCCAGGCTGCCGCGAGCCGGTCGCGGGAGGCTGGCCGCCGGCTGCTGCTGGTGATCGACGGTCTCGACGAGGACACCGGCGCGGCCACCGGTCCCAGCATCGCTGCCCTGCTGCCCGCGCGGCCACCACCGGGTGTGCGGGTCCTGGTGGCCAGCCGCCCGCACCCCCCGCTCCCCGGCGATGTCGACGACGACCATCCGCTGCGGACGGTGCGCCCCCGGCAGCTCGCCGTGTCCGAGCACGCCCGAGCCGCCCAGCGCCCCGCAAGGGAGGAGCTCAGGCGGCTGCTGACAGGGGCGCCGCTGCAGCGCGAGATGCTGGGGCTGATCACCGCGGCCGGCGGCGGACTTACCGTGGATGACCTGGCAGCACTGACCGGACGAGAACCCGCGGAGATCGAGGGACTGCTCGCCGGTGCGTTCAGCCGCAGCGTTGGCGGACGGACCGGGCAGCTGGCCGCCGGGTATCCCCGCAAGCGGGTGTACCTGTTCATCCACGAGACCCTGCGCGTGGCGGCCGAACAGGACTACGGCGTCAGCCTGGATGACTACCGCGACCGGCTGCATCAGTGGGCCGCGGCCTGCCGGCAGCGGGGCTGGCCCGCCGGCACTGCGCACTACCTGATGCGCGGCTATCCCCAGATGCTCGCCGGCACCGCGGACCTGCCGCGGCTCGTCACCTGCGCGACCGACCAGGCCCGGCACAACCGGATGCGGGCACTCACCGGCGGGGACGCTCTTGCCCTCACCGAGGTCAGCACGGCGCAGCAGCTCATCCTCCGCCAGCCCAGTCCCGACCTCGCTAGCCTCGCGCTCCTCGCCGTCGAAACGGATGACCTCACCCGCCGCAACAAGCACATCCCCGACGAGCTGCCCGCGGTGTGGGCCCGTATCGGCCAGGCCGACCGTGCCGAAGGCCTCGCTAGCGGCATCCCCACCACGATGAGCAAGCGCGCAATGGCCTTGATCAAGCTCGTGGCGGCCGTAGCGGCCACCGGCGACCACGACCGGGCTGCCCGGCTGGCCGACGAGGCCGAGGCACTCATCGGGCAGACCGCCGCACCGCAGTCGCGTATATACGAGCTGGCCAAGCTCGCGGAGACGGTGGCGGCCACCGGAGATGGCCAGGCTCGGGCCGCCCGGCTGGCGGGCGAGGCGGGCACGCTCATCGGGCAGATCGCGGACCCAGAGGTTCGGGAGCGAGCACTCGCCAGGCTCACCGGGGCGGTCGCTGCGGGCGGTGACCACGACCGGGCCGAGGCCCTCGCCGGGCAGATCAGCAGCCCGCAAGAGCGGGCAGACGCACTGGTCCAGCTGGTGCAGGCGGCATACACCGACGGTGACGGGATCCGGGCGCCCCGGCTGGTGAGTGAGGCGGAAACGCTTATCGGGCAGATAGCCGATCCACGCTGGCGCGAGCGGCCGCTGGCCAGGCTCACGGACGCCGTGGCCGCGGCAGGCAACCACGACCGGGCCGAGACACTCGCCCGGCAGATCACCGACCTGCCCGGCCGGGCTGCGGCGCTGGCCAGGATCGCAGCACTGGCCGCTGGTGACCGTGCGCGGGCTGCCCGGCTTATCGCCGACGCGGAGGCCATCGCCCGCCAGGACACTTCTCCGGGCTCCCTGGACAACCCGCTGACCGCGATCGTGTCGGCCGTAGCCGCCGGGGGCGACCGCGACCGGGCTGCCCGGCTGGCCGACCAGGCGGCGGCTCTCACCGGGTCGGCCCCCGGCGCCTTGGCCGATCTCGCGGATGCCGTGGCAGCCGCCGGCGACCACGTGCGGGCCGAGGCACTCATCGAGCGGATAAGCGCACCGTACGACCGGATGCGGGCGCTGGCCCGGCTCGCGCACGCGGCGGCCATCGAGGGCGACCGGCCGCGGGCCGCCCGGCTGGCGGAGGCGGCAGAGGCGATACGGCGCCCTGCCACCCCAGAGGAGCGGGCCGAGGCGCTGGCGCGGCTCGCGCACGCGGCGACCTCCGGCGGTGACCGTGCCCGGGCCACCCGGCTCATTGCCGACGCGGCAGCCCTCATCGGCCAGATCACCGAGCCGAACCGGCGACTGTGGGTGCTGCACGAGCTCATGGTGGCGGCGAACGCCACCGGCGACTACAAGTGGACTGGCTGGGTGGCTGGCGAGGCGGAGGCCGCCATCCGGCAGGACCGTTTCGACATATCGGGCCCGTGGGACCTGGCGGAGCTCGCGCAGCTGGCCTCCGCCGGGGGCGACCACGCCCGGGCCGTCCGGCTGGCCGACGAGGTCGAGGCGCTCCTGCGCCAGGACAGGCACGCGTACGCGCCAGCGCAGGTAATGGCAAGGCTCGCTCAGGTGGCGTCCGCCGAGGGTGACGCTGCCCGGGCCACGCGGCTCATCACCGAGGCGGACGCGCTCATCGAGCAGATGCCCCTTCCACGCGGCCGGGACGAGGCACTGGCCAGCCTCGCCGGGGCGGTCGCCGCCTGCGGCGACCGCCAGCGGGCCGAAGCGCTCGCCCGGCAGATCATCGACCTGAACATCCGGGTGGCACGGCTTGGCGGTCTCGTGACCACCACGGCCGCGGGCGGCGACCACGCCCGGGCGGCCCAGCTGGCCGACGAGGCGGAGGCGCTCATCGGGCAGCTCACCAGCCCGGACCCCGGCTCGCGGGCCCGGAAGCTGACCGTGCGGGCGGAGGCGCTGATCAAGCTCGTGGCGACGGTGGCCGCGAGCGGCGATCACGCCCGGGCCGCCCGGCTAGCCGACCGAGCCGAAGCGCTCACCAGGCAGATCACCGATCCGGAACACCAGGTATACCGGCTGGACATAGTGGCCGAGCTGGCTGCGGTGGTCGCCGTCAACGGTGATCGCGCCCGGGCGGCCCGGCTTGCCGGCGAGGCGCAAGCGCTCGCCAGGCACGTCACCACCAGGAACTTGCCCTGGAGCCTGGAGGGATGGTTGATCTGGCTGACCGAGGCGCTCGCGGCCTGCGGAGAGCATGATCGAGCCGAAGAACTTGCCCGGCAGATCACCGACCTGGGCTGGCGGGCCGACGCGCTGGCGCGGCTCCTGAGCGCGGTGACCGAGGATGGTGATCACGATCGGGCCGCCCGGCTGGCAGGCGAGGCGGAGACGCTTATCGGGCACATCACCGATCTGAGGTACCGAGCGGAACCAGTCGCCTCGCTCGTGAAAGCGGTGGCAGTCAGCGGTGATCATGACCGGGCTACCCGGATGGCGAACCGGGCAGAAACGCTCATCGGGCAGATCACCAGCCCTGAGTCACAGGCGATGGCGGTGACGCACCTCGCCGGGGCGGTGGCCGCCAGCGGTGATCAAGACCGGGCCACCCGGCTGGCCGACAAGGCCGAGGCACTCGTCCGCCAGACCCACTTCAGTGGCCGGGCGGAACCAGTCACCCGGCTCGTAGCGGCGGCGGTCGCCATCGGCGACCATGACCGGGCCGCGCGGCTCATCGCTGAGGCGGCCGGGCTCGCCAGGCAGCGAACCAGCCCGGAATTTCAGGCCAGGCCGATGGCGGAGCTAGCGGCGGTGGCTGCCACCGCCGGTGACTACGAGGCAGCCACCCGGCTGGCCGATGAGGCGGAGGCGCTCATCGGGCAGATCACCTATCCGAGCTCGCGCGAGGAGGCGCTGGTCCAGCTCGCGGAGGCGGCGGTCGCCGCGGGTGACCACGATCGGGCCGAGGCGCTCGCCGGGCGGATGACCAGGCCCCGTGAACAGGCCGACACGCTGGCGCGGCTCGCGGCTGCGGCGGCGAGCGCGGGTGACCACCCCCGTGCCATTCGGCTGGCCAGCCAAGCGGAGACGCTCAGCGAGCAGGTGACCGAGCCATGGTCACGAGCGGAGCTGCTGACCGGGCTCGCAGGGGCGGTGGCCGCCGCCGATCAGGATCGGGCCGTCCTGCTCGCCGCCCAGGCCGAGGAGCTCATCGGGCAGATCGCCGACCCGGAGTCTCAGTCGGCGGCGCTGGCCCGGCTCGACCGGACACTGGTCACGAGCACGAACCCAGCGCTGACCCCGGGCCGCCCACCCGGCCGCTTGCCGCTGGAGATCCGGGAACGCCAGCTCGTCGCCGCAGGGCTGGTAACCGGATCATGGGCCAATGCCGTCGTAAGCCTGGCACGCATTGACCCGCGGGCCGCCACCGTACTCACCAGCGAGGTGCTGGCACGCTGGGAGCTTGGAACCCCGGCGGCCAGCACAACCACACTGACCATGCGGCGCCCGGCCAGCACAACGCGGCAGACACCGCAACTGGTGCAGGGATTCCTCCGGCGGCTCCACGGCAGAGGGTAGCCAGGCGGCTGGAGTCGCCCTTCGCGGACCCGGACCACGCGCACGCAGCGTTCCTGCCCAGCGAGTCCGCCTGAGGCGCCACCAACCAGGCGGGTGCGCGCGCCCCTCAGGTTCGGCACAAGCTACGCCTTCGACTCGCCGGCCGGCCCTAGGACGCTAGCCGACCTTTTCGCCGGCCGGGACCAGCTCGTCCTCTACCAGTTCATGGACGTGGGCCCGGACAAGTTCTGCCCCGGATGCACCAGGTTCACGAGCGCCGTCACTGACCTGGGCAGGCTGGCGTCGGCCGGGGTGAGCTGGGCAAACGTGTCGAACATGCCGCTTGCGCAGATCGAGGCGTACAAGGCGCGCATGGGCTGGACGCTGCCGTTCGTGTCCTCCCGCGGCACCTCGTTCGCCGCGGACTGCGGCGCGGGTGGCGGCTTCATGCTGAGCGTATTCCTGCGGGACGGCACCGACGTGTACTGCACCTATTCCACCACCGCCCGCGGCGTGGACCGCCTGGTCTTCGTCCGCAACATCCTCGACCTGTGCCCCTACGGCCGGCCGGAAGAGTGGGAGGACTCTCCGCCCGGCTGGCCACAGTACCCAACCTACGGGTAATCCGTCACAGCTGAACCGGACGGCCATCACGTTCGTTCTATGGTTCAAGTCGCCGTGCAGGGTCGGCGTTCCTTGCCTATGAGCAGAGGAGAGACCCGAGCATGATGCAGTTTGCACGGCGATGTGGCCAGGCAGTTTTTCGTCCCGGGCGGCCGGTCACGCGATCTGCGGCCGGCGGCTTCGCGCTGGTCCTGGCGGTGCTGCCGACAAGTGGCGGCCTTGGTGTGACGCCCGCCTACGCCGCCAGCCAGGCTCCGGCCGGCTGCCTGGGCGTGACGAGAATCGCGATCCCGCCGCAGGGCGTGATCACGAACGTGGCCGGAACCGAGGGCGGGCACCTGTGGTGGCGAGACACCGGCACAGGGACCTGCGTCGGGACGGTCGTCGAGGACGTCCAGGTGACCGCAGCCGCGCCAACTTTGACGCTGCGGGTGATCGTGTTCGACACGGCGGACCCAGGCGGGCTGACGGTGGCCAGGCAGCAGATCGCCGCCGCGCCGGGCCCGGTGACGCGGGCCTTCGGTATCCATCAGGTATTCCCCGGGCTGACGGCGGTCTGCCTGGCTGCGACCAGCCCCGTGGTGCCGTCACCGGACCTGCCCTGCGCCGCGTTCGGCCAGCCGGTCCCGGCGCAGCAGTTCACCCAGCCGGTCCCGGCGCAGCAGTTCACCCAGCCGGCTCCGGCGCAGCAGTCAGCTACCGAGAATGCCTGGCTGCCGTGGTAAACCGGGGATCACGACGCCAAGGCCACGGTCCTCAGGGCCGCAGGGCGCCGATGAGCAGGCGGCGCGTGTCCGCTGGCCGTTCGGCCCAGGGGGCGTGGCCCGCGTCCTTGAGCACGGTCCGGGTAGCGTGGGGGAGGGCTGCGAGCAGGGAGTCGCTCGCTGTCCAGGGACGCGGGTCGTCATTGCCGAAGATCATCGTCACGGAGCAGGTGACGCGGGCGGCGGCCTGGCGGAGGTCCTCGGTCTCGCGGTCATTCCACAGTTTCCGGTTGGCGGCCGTGTTGACGGATGCGCCTGGCGGCCGTGTCTCCCACAGCGCCAGGGCGTGCCCGGCAGCGTCAGTGGCCGGCGAGAAGTCGGTGCGCCACTGGAGCAGGCACAGCTCGCGTTCCTCGGCGGGCGTCAGGTCGCCTGCGGGGATGGCGGACAGCGCGGCCCAGCGTTCGCGGTCGGGGCCGAGACGGCGGTCCAGTTCGGCGACGTGCGCGTCCTTGTAACCGTTTCCCGCGCCCACTCCCGCGATGTAGGCAACGGCGTGGGTGCGGCCGGGGTGCCGCGCGGCGTAGCGGAGCGCTAGCTCGGCACCCCATGAGTGACCGGCGACCCCCCACCGGCTGAAGCCGAGGGCCGCCCGGACCTGGTCCAGGTCATCGACCGCCTGCTCGATCGTGAACGGTCCGCGGTGGCCAGTCGAGCGCCCGCAGCCGCGCTGATCAAACCTGACCACCGTGAACGTGTCGTCAAGCAGCGCCGCCAGGGAAACGAGGTAGTCCCACAGGCCCGGGCCGCCGTGCAGGCACACGACAGGCGGCCCGGTCCCGCTGACCGCCGTCCACAGTTCGGCTCCGTCCCGGAGGCGCACCACCGCTGTGCCGCTCACCCCAGCCAGCATAGGTTCCGGGTTCGGCTAGGGGTGCGCCCACAATGGAGCGGCCACGGGCGATAGCAGGGCTGACTCCGGGCGGCCGCGACGTCGACGACGCGGTACTGGCCCGCAGCTGGCCCACCCACCACGAGAACGTCCACTTCTACGGCACCCACCCCGTCGACGGCGACGGCGAGCTCGCCAAACTTGACTCCGACGGGTACCGGCCCTTGCGCGGCCCCGCGCAAGCACCTGGCCAGGCGGCGATGTGAAACGGCAGCCGGGTTGAGTGTGCTGGCCTGGCGTCTTCAGGCTGGCCCTTCTCGACGCCGGGTTGCGCGGTGATCCGGATGATGCGCTGGACCTGGTGGGGCAGGCGCAGTGTTTCGGCCTGGACGGTGGCGGCCGCCAGCATCCGCGCCGCGGTGTGTTCGTCGCCGGCGGCTGCCAGCACGCCCGCGGTGGTGATGCGCTCGATGACGCGCCATTGCGGGGTGGGCGGCTTATCGTCATCAGCGATCGTCTCGGCCAGTTCGACAGCCTGGCGGGCGCGGCCGGTGGCCAGCAGCCCGCGCAGCCGCCCAGCCATCAGCCCGGCTCCCTTCCTGTGCGGCCCGTGGCCTGACCCTAACACGCACCCGCGCACCACCCGACGTGACGGTTTGTCACTAGCCATAACACAGCGGCGCGGCCACCCTTCAACCCGGGAACACTCAAGCCGCCTATCCGCCACCGGGCAGCTACAACCGGACCGGGAGCGAATCCGAGCAACTAGAACGCGACATCAAGCAGTTCGGGGTCTGAGGAAGAGCGCGGCAAGATCCTCCGCTAAGGCCGGTCAGGCAGCCTTGGCCGAGGACTTGCGCCGACGGTAGGCCTGGGCCTGGCAGCAGTGCGAGCAGTAGGTGTGGGGCCGGCCAGTCGCCGCGCGGGCGACAGGTCCGCCGCAGACCCCGCACCTGGGGGTTTCGTCACACGAGATCGGGAGCTCGGGAGTTTCGTCCACGCACGACGGTGGCCCTGGTGGGGCGCAGCGCGTCGGCGAGCTCGCGGTGCTCGTCGTCGCTGGCGGTGCCGTGAGCGTAGTCCCGGCCGCGTGAGCGTGCCGCCCTGTGCGGACAGTCTCCAGGTAGGGCGGATCGACGTAGAGGACCGCGTTGGGCAGGCCGTACTTGGCGATGATCCGGGTGGCGGGCAGGTTCTCGATCAGGGCGGTGCGCAGCCGCTCCGCCGCGGCGGCGAGCTCGTCGGCCCGGGCGGCGTGGTCCGGGGCGGGGTTTGAGCGCTGGGCGGCCGACGCCGCCCAGCCTACGCGCCCGGCGGCGTCGGCCTTTCGATAAGCCAGGTGGCCGCTAGTTGGCCACTGCCTGGCCGGTTTGCAGCTAGTTGGCCACTTGCTCCGTGTCCTGCGTGAGCGTGGGTAGCACCCTTGGCGTCGGGCATGTGCGGGACATGACAAGACCCCGCCGGGCGGGGTCTTGTCTGCGTGCCAGCGCTGTTACAGCAGTTGTAGCTCGTTACGGCTGTGGCACTGGCGCGACGAATGTCTGAGACGGTGGCGGGGGAGTGACTGTTACCGGCACCCCGAAGTCGCTGAACGTCAGGATCTGTTCTTGCACGACCGTCCGGCCCGCTACGGTGTCCCGGATTGTCCCGGTCATTGCCCGGACTCGTCCTTGCTGGTCCACGGTCACGGTTCCGCTGAATCCGTATTCCGGGCTGCTGCTGTACGCGTACCGTGTGCCAGTCCACCCGGGCCCCGAAGCGGGTCCGGCTACGGTAACTGTGGCCTCCTCCTTGATCTCGGCCAGCAGCTGCCGCGCTGTGTGAAGGATGTCGATACCCACGAAATCGAGCGCGGGGCTGAATCCAGCCGGCTCTTGCACCCAGGGTTTGCCGTCGGTGTGGTCAGCCGCGGGACCCGCGAGGAGGTGGTAGGTATAGCCGCCCACCTCCCGGACGGCGGTACCTTCAGAGCAGGACATTGCTAGCAGTTGCCGCACCGGGTCGGCCGCGCCGCTGCACGTGTAGTGATAAGTCTTGACCTGGCCGTTCTCGGTGTCGTATTGGATGATTTGCTGGACGACGTGATAGTTCTGCGACAGTGTGCTGGTCAGGGCACTGGTGACCGCCGCCAGCGCGGGCGGGGCGGAACCCGCGGTCAGCGTGACCGCCGTGACCGTGGCTGCTGCCGCTGCGATCCCGGCCGACAGCACGGCGCGCCCCCGCGTCCGCCGTGACCGGTCCCGCCGCCGTGCCGTGGCGAACCCGCCGAGCAGGTCGACCCCGGGCGGCATGTCCTCGGTGGCCGCCGCGAGCAGGTGGCGCGCTTCAGTTTCCGTGTCGTTCATAGCTCTCCTCTCCGAGATAGTTGCGCAGCCCTCGCAGGCCGCGATGCGCGTGCGTCTTGACTGTTCCGGGCGAGCAGCCGAGCAGGTCCGCGATCTCGGCTTCGGGCAGGTCGGCGTAGTACCGCAGCACCAGCACGGCACGTTGCTGCTGCGGCAGCGCCTGCAGCGCCTGGCGCACCTGCGCGGTGAGCGCCTGCCCGTCGGCGAAGTCGGCGATCACGGTCTCGGGCAGCTCGCCGGCTGGCGTCTCGCGGCGCCACCGGGCGCGCCACCAGGACCGGTGCGTGTTCACCATAATCCGCCGCAGGTAGGCGTCCGGGTCGCCGTCGCCCCGCAGCTTCGGCCAGGCCCGGTAGAGCTTGACCAGGCTCGCCTGGACCAGGTCCTCGGCCGCCTGCCAGTCACCGGTGAGCAGCACCGCTACGCGCAGGTGATGCTCACCGCGGTCACGCACGTAGGCGGCGAATCGCTCGTCGGTGTCGGCCACTGCGCTCCCTTCCGTTCGGTTCCTCCCTAGGTGAACACGCCGCGTCCCCGCCTGCGGGTTGACAGGACCACGCGTAAGCGACCGGGTAACCAGGCTCGCGCTCGTCATCGGGAACGGCTCGTCGTGGACTCGAGCCTCAGGTGCACGCGCAGCGGCCCGGCCACGCCGGGCACGCCAGCGGCCTCCTCTCGCCCGCCAGCAGTTCGTTCTCCACCACGTCGGTGATCCGGGGCGGTCATCACGAACCGCAGGTGCCCGCCGGGCCGCGCGTCGATCTCGATGCTGTCGCGCGGGACCGAGCAGCCGGACGGCCCGAACCACTGCGCGAGCTGGCCGGGGTCGGTGAATGCCCGGTACACCAGCTCGCGCGGGGCGTCGGAGACCAGCCGGGCCAGGCCGCTCGGACCCGGCAGCAGGATCTTCCGCTCCCGCAGCCACGCCACCGACTGGTCGAACAGCGCCCGCGGCCCCTCCGTCCGCGTCCAGGCCCGCGCCGCGATGAACGCCCTGATCTCTTCCTGCGGGCCGAGTTGAAGGCTAAAGCCCAGCCGGTTGTGGTCGCCGCGCCGCTTGCCGATCAGTACCCGGTCCGCGTCGTCGAGGAAGAAGAACCGCTCCAGTTCCGCGTGCTCAGGCGGCCCGACAAACCGGCCGTATGCGGCAACCTGGTCATCGCTGAGGAACTCTATCGCCACAGAACGTAGCGTAAGCCCGCGAAGCCTGGCCGTCCCGATCAAAAGCCTTAGCGGAGGATCCTGCGGCGATCTTCCTCAGACCCCAGTTCAAGCGAGACCGGACAACAAAGAAGCTGACCGCAGACGCCGGGCGCGAAGCAGGTCGGCGCTCGGTACTTTACATAATGTACATTATCGGCGCTTAGCTGGCGGGAATCACGCGGTCGGGCGCAGCCAGAGCACGCCGCCCCGGCGGGCCGTCTAGGTAACAGTGCAAGCGACGTGCGCACTGCTCCGTGGTTATCCCAGCGCACGTGACGTTCGGCGGTATGTCCTGCGGCGGAACGGGACCTGGTGGGTTTCGGCGGAGGCGTGGCCGAGGCGGCGGACGACCTCGATGGAGACGCCGCTGTTGATCGTCGCCGCCAGCCGGCGGTTAGCGGAAAACACCGCTTGACTTACATCTAATTATGATGCATCATTTTTTGATGTGAACCCTATGGCGCTCTTCCTCCTCGGCCGCAAGCTCATGCAGATCGCTGAAGGCGCCCTGCCCAAGGGCCCGGCAACGAGTGTGCGGCTGGTCTTCGCCGACGTGGCTTATCACCCGAACAGCTCGATCACCGAGATCACCGAGCGGACCGGCTTTCCCCAGAGCCTCGTCTCGGCCGCGGTGGCGAAACTGCGAGCAGCAGGGCTTCTGGAGAGCGGGCCCGATCCGCTCGACCGTCGCCGGACCCTGGTACGCACGACCCCGGCGCTGAACTCCGTGGCAGAGGAGGGTCTCGCCCCGATGTCGATCAACGACATCCTCGCGAACGAGCTGGCTCTCGACGATCAAGAGCAGGTGCCCGGTGCCCTCGCCGCGCTCGACCTGCTCGCCCGCCTCCTCACCCCGGAGGTGTTCGGCGACGATGCAGGCACATCAGAGCCGGCTCGCCCGGCCAGCTCAGCGTCGAAGTCCTAACCCATCACCACCTCAACCAGACAAGCAAAGGAGCCCGTCCATGCTTTTCCTCTTCTTCCGCGGCCGTTACGGACCGCTCATCCGAGCAGCCATCGGCGTCGCCCTCGTCGTATTCGGCATCGTCGATTCGGCGAAGTTCGCGCTCATCCTTGGCGGCGTCCTCCTGGTGTGGGCCGTCGCCGCCGGCATCCGGCTCCTGGCCGGCCGGGGTCAGACACCATGACGGGCAGCGATATGGGCAGCCGCGACAGGTTTGGTCCCCAGGCGATGAGCGCGGTCAGCGTCGAGCACCTGACGAAAGCCTTCGGCCAGTTCGCGGCGGTTGACGACGTGAGCTTCGAGGTGCCAGAGGGTCAGCTTGTCGCCGTCCTCGGCCCCAACGGGGCAGGCAAGACGACCATCTTGGAGATGCTCGAAGGTTTCCTCGCCCCAACGGCCGGCACGATCCGGGTCCTCGGCGCTGACCCCCGCCATGGGGGCCGGAGCTGGCGGGCCCGGGTCGGGCTGGTGCTCCAGTCCACCAGCCTTGACCCCGAGCTCACCGCCCGCGACACCCTCGGCCTCTACGCCCCGCTCTACCCCCGGCCATGGCGGGTCGATGAGATCCTGGAGCTGGTCGACCTGACCGCGGACGCCGGGACCCGGGTCGGGGCGCTGTCGGGCGGACAACGCCGCCGGGTCGACCTCGCCGTCGGCATGATCGGCCGTCCCGACATCTTGTTCCTCGACGAGCCGACCACCGGGCTCGACCCCGAAGCCCGCCGCCGCACCTGGGCCGCCGTCGAGGACCTGACCTCGACGGGGACCACCGTGATGCTCACCACCCACTACATCGACGAGGCCGACCACCTCGCTGACCGGGTGATCGTGCTCTCCGGCGGGCGGATCGTCACCGACACCACCCCGCGCCAGCTGCGCGCCCA
>JBEKGC010000216.1:0-10744 GCA_050013055.1 Streptosporangiaceae bacterium | reverse complement strand
CTCCGTCGCTGTCGTAGCGGTCGCGGCGTATCCGGGCGACGCGCGTGACGTGCGGGAAGTCGGTGTCGCCGGCGTCGGCAACCCAGATGGAGCGGCGGATGACGCGGCCGTGGGAGCGGTCCAGTTCGGTGTGGTCAGGGTCGCGGCCCGGGCCGCTGGCCTGGATGGCGTCGAAGGCGGCACGCTGGAGGAATGGCGTGTTCCCCGTCACGAACAGGAAGTAGTCAGCCTCCCGTCCGCCGTCCTCTTCCTTCCCGGCGATGTACTGCGTGGTTTCCCGGCAGGAGTGGGCGGCGTCGGCGGTGACCACCGCCCCGCGAAGCTCCACGTCGCTGAGCAGTGCCTTCACCTGGATGACCTCGGTGGTGCCGTCCGGGACCCGGACCTGCCCGATGATCACCTTTCGCTGGTGGAGCATCGCGGAGAACAGCTTGACCTGCCCGTCCAGCACGCCGCGCAGCCACTTGCCGTCGATCGCGATCGCGGTCAGCAGCCCGTCCAGCCTGCCCGCGTCCGCCTGGGCGCGCAGCCAGCCGCCGATGAGGTCGTCCAGAAGGTCCGCGCGATGACCTGGATCAGGGTCCGGATCCTCGTCTCGCTGGGCGCGGCGATCCGGCCCAGTAGCGGGTGCGGCGTCCCGCCGAGCCTGGCCAGGACGTCCTGGGGCAGGTCAGCAGCGTGGTCGCCGGCCTCGCGGAAGTTCCGCGTCCCGGCCAGCGCGCACGCGACGGCGGCGGCGAGGACAAAGGTGAGCAGGTAGCGGCGCCCGCGCCGCTCCCTGGGATCGGGCACCCGGGCGAGAACCTCCAGGAGTCCCGGGACCTTCGGGCCTGCGGCTTCATCGGTGCTGGTCACAGTGGTATCGCGGGCATGCGAGACTTGCACGGCGGCCTTTCGTGGCGGTGGGATATGGACTCGACACCCGTGATCCAACCGGACGGGAGGCCGCTCCCGCGAATCAGCGCCGGCCCTCTGGCCAGCTAGAGCCGTGGCAGAGAACCTTTGCGCTGGCGGGATGTGATGTCGCTCAGCGCGTTCGGGCTCAAAACCGTTTGCGGGCTACCGGGAGGCTCCTTAGCATCCAGGCATGAATCTTCGCGAAGAACTTCCCGGCGACAGGGAGTCTGTGCGAGACATCCACCTGCGGGCGTTCGGTGATCACGGGCCCGCTGATCACGGCCTTGTCGTGGCCAGCTTGGCCGATACCCTGCGGGAGGCCATCACGCCGGCGGATGGCCTGTCGCTGGTTGCCGAGCACGACGGACAAATCGTCGGGCACGTCATGTTCACCCGCAGTCTGCTCGATGCCCCCCGGCGACTGGTGGACGTGCAGGTGCTCAGCCCCTTGGCTGTCATACCTGACCATCAAAAGCGCGGTATCGGCTCGGCACTGGTGCGGCACGGGCTTAAGGCACTTGCCGAGCAGGCCGTCCCCGTGGTCTTCCTGGAGGGGGATCCGGGCTATTACTCACGTTTCGGCTTTGCGCCCGGGGGCGACCAGGGCTTCCGGAAGCCATCCTTGCGCATTCCAGATGGCGGTTTCCAGGCCATCAAGCTGCCGGAGTATGAGCCGTGGATGACGGGGACACTGGTCTACGCGGAGCCGTTCTGGCGGCACGACCTAGTCGGTCTCCGTGATCCCAGCACATAGCGCCACGAGGAGCGAACGTTGCCTGATGCGGCACTAACCGCCACTCACCCCGCTGTCAAATCAGGCACCCGCATACTCGTCACCACACTCGGGCACGTAACACCAACTCGCCGATCCCGTGGATAAGCGCTAGGACTACATCCGTGAGACCAGCGAGCTTATCGAAAGTCAGGGAACCGCTAGCATCACCGCCTGCACTCACCCCAACCACTCAGTTGTGGCCTCTTCGCGCGTGCTCTTCTGCCGCATATCGTGCACCAGCTCCAGCGTGTCCGACGAGGCTGGATCGCAGGTCGGCCTCGAGGTGATGCCGATCACCACTGTGACGCTGAGTGAGGGGCACGGTCCGGGAGAACGCTCACCGAGCCGCCGATATGATCGGCAACCCGATCGCCAAGGTGGCGTCCTGACAGCACGCCGAACCGGACGATCCGTATCCGGCTCACGAATCTTTCGGCCTGCTGTCGCTGTTCGGCGTCCGGATCTGCTTGATATGCAGGTGATCGCGATGAGCGGGCTAATGGAAGTAATCTACTTACTGAACTATTCGCTCGATACACCACAACTTACGCCTGTGAAGATAGCGGGCCGCCAACGTGCGTATCGCGGCGACACTCATACAATAAGATCTATCAACTTCGAAACACAATTCTCTACGGTAACCAGAACTGGCCGCGCAATGGGGACCACCTTCTCGGCGGCAATACGTTCAGCGATTGAGGCGAATACCTTGTCTGCCGTCACCAAGAAATCCGCATCGACGAGGTAGGAACCAATCTGGTTGTCGACCGGCGTACCAGAACTCGTCTTCCGAGTGGCCTGCAGCGTCCGGAAAGCCCAGCGTAGCCAATTTCTACCGAGATGAGAAGCATCTGTTTGATACAGAAAGAACCCCACGAATGAGGACGATTCTCTTCGCATCGCGGTGAGATCGAGCCATGGCTCCAGCCACTCGCGCGTGGCCGACGACTGCCCGCTTATCGGACTCAGAAGCGCATCGATGTAGAACATCATCGTCTCAGCTCGCCACGCTTCGACCGGGCTGCCATCCCATCCGTCGATCTTTCGCGAGAAAGTCGACGTCCATCGGTCTAGCTTCACTTTATCGAAGGTTGTAATCTCACTCATTTGCGCTCTCAGCTCGTGGGACTCACTGCGTCCCCGAGTTAGTTCATTTCCCTCGACGGCTTTTAGGACTGTCGATGCTTGGGAGGGATCAACGCGCGCGCCACCAGACGCCGCGAGGACCGCTCCAATCGTTGTAAAGACTATGGAAATACGAAAGGTCGGATGCATGCAGGAGCCAATGCGGACGCAACCGGGCAATCTCAGTCTTAAACTCCATCGACTCTTCAAACGCATCCGGCATCATCCGAACCCAGCGTGATCGACAGATCGCCTTAATCAATCGACGCCGAAGTGGGACGTCTTCCAAGCGTATGACTCCGGTCGCGATCGGCCAGCCCTCGTTCAGGGCCCGGTCGTAGCGCAGGAACTCGCGCTTGCTTCCCAGGTAGCGGACGCACGCGTCGGCGCCGGAGCGCTTGCTGCCTTCCAGTCCGGCGGCGTCGGCTTCGGCGGTGATCCCGGCGGCGGCCCGTTCGCTGCCGCCGGCCAGCACCGCGAGGGCCTTCACGGCGACCCAGTCCTCGGCGGCGGGATCCCCGGCCTCGTGGAGGCTCCACGTAGCGCCCCATAGGTACTCCAGGACGTGAATTATGTCTATAACTACGTGAATGGTGACGCAGCGGCGGGCGGCCTCAGCACGGATCAGGCCCAGCTGGTGCTCGGCGCCGTCGACCAGGACGACCCAGGTCCGCAGGTGGCCCGGGTCGCGGGCCCCGGCCTCGTCGAACATCGCGGCGATCATGTCCGCGGGGTCCTGGCGGACGGACCCGGCCAGCCAGTTCGCCAGGGCTTTCGGCGCGGGCCGGAGCGCGCGACCGCCGGCCCGGCCGCCGGGCGGGGCGATCACGTCGTGCGGCCCCGGTTGCACTGCGGGCGCGCCTTCCTGCCGGGCAGGACCCGCCGCGGGCGGCTCCTCGAGCACCCGAGTGACTTCCTCCCGGGTAATCGCCAGCCGCGTGACCTGCTCTTCCGCCCTGGCCAGTTCCTCCGTGAGCTCCTGGATCCGGGCACGCAGCCGGTCCGCTTCCGCCCGGGCAGCCGTTTCCCTGCGCCTGAGCTCCTCGATCAGCGACCCCATCGGCCTCCTTCCCCCTACACGACGGTGGAAGACCACATCGTCGGTCACCCGGAAATCAGGCAAAGCCCCAGGCCAGAAGTCCCTTCAGACGAGCTGCACCCTTCAGATTTGCTAAGACAGGCATGGGCTGGCACAAGGCGGCCCTGCGCCTGCCTGAGCAGTTCGCCCGCTGGACCTGGATCGTCATCATCGCGATCACCCAGCTGCGGCTGGCCCGCGCCCTGGCCGAGGACCACCGCCTGCCCTGGGAGCGCCGCCGCCGCCAGGGCCGGCTCACTCCCGGCCGCGTCCGCCGCGATTTTGCCAGCCTGGCCGCGCCCGCTGGCTCGCCGGCCAGGCCGTCGAAACCCGCCAAGGCCGGCCCCGGCCGCCTCAAAGGCCGCCGCAGCACCCCAGCACCCCGCTACGACGTGATCAAGAGAGCCGCCTGACAAGATCATCTAGACGTTAAAACGCGAGCCCAGAGGATGTCGGGAAACTCGTCCGCCGTGAGGGCGCAGCAGATCATGTGCTGGTTCCAGGGCGCGATCAGCTTCCCGGTGCGCGCGGCGAAGACCCATACCCCGACCTGCGTCGCGCTGGCGAAGTTCATGGGGGTAACGGCGAGCCCGGAGCAGAGCACGGTCCGTCCGTCGCTGGTCACGACCGGCGGGCCAGCGCATCCGTCCGGCGGGAAAGGGCCCTTGAACAACGACGGGGGCTTCGCCGTGGGGAAAGACAAGGCGACCGTCCTGCCCGCATTGGTCAGGTCACCGCCGGGCCTGGTCGTGTCGAGGTACGGGACGGCCAGTGCCGGACGGGCTTCCCGGTAGCCGACCGCGAGTGTGCGGGAGCCGTCGAGCCAGGTCAGCGAGAACTGCCAGTCAGGCAACAGGCCGGCCGCGGGCACCCGCTGGGACCAGGTCTGGACCGCGCCGCTGGCCACGGTGTAGATGCGGACCTCGAAGACGCCGGGCATCGCCATGACGGTGGCCACCTGGGTGCCATCGGGGGACAGCTCGACGGCTGCCAGCTGGTCCTGGCCTGCGGGAACCGGGCCGCCGGACACGAGCGCGCCGATCTGGACGGGCGGGATCTGCCGCCGGGTCAGCGTCGCGTGCCTCGAGACGGGGGCGAACGCGAGCGTGAACAGGGTGACCGGCTGGGCGGCGTTATCGAGGCCCTGCGGGTGCCACGGCTGCGCCCCGACCACCCACCGGTCCGGCTGGCCGGTCCCGGTCACCAGCTCGAAGGTCTGATAGGGCGGCGGCGGGCCGACCGTGGTCACGATCGTCGCCGTGCTGGTATTCCTGATGGTGACGTCGCGCGGACTGCGGTAGACGGGGCTTCGGGCCGCGCTGAGCTCAGCGTCAGGGCCACTGCCGCAGTCACGGCGTGCCGCAGCAATGGTCCCGGCATTCTCAGGGGGAGGCTCACCTCAGTGAGACGTGCGCGCGAGGACTCCCGGTTGCATCCAAGGGCGATCTCCGCCGCCCATCCCGGTACCGCTGACGTAGGTGGTTAACTCCAAGCGATGCCACGACGAGGGCGGCGATAACCGGCACGACGCCGCAGATGGCCATGCCGGCCCTGGCGCCGAGGTGGCTGGTGAGCACGCCGATGATCGGGGCGCCGATCGGCGTCCCGCCGGCGAAGACCATCATGTAGAGCCCCATCACCCGGCCGCGCAGCTCTGGGTCGACGGCGAGCTGTACGTACGCGTTCGCCATGGCCTGGAACACCAGGTTCGCGAAGCCCATGGCGGCCAGCAGCACCAGGAAGGATGGCAGGTCAGGCGCGATCGAAGCGGCCGCCTCCAGGAGCCCGAACCCGGCCGCCGAGGCCACCAGCGCCCGCGTCCGGGTACGCCCGCCGGCCCCGCCAAGCAGCGCACCGGACGCCGACCCGACCGCGAGCACGATGTTGAACAGCCCGTAGGTGCTGGCGTTGCCGTGGAAGGTGTCCTTGGCCATCGCGGTCAGCACGATCGGGAAGTTAAGTCCGAACGTGCCGAGCATCCCCACAAGGAAGATCGCGGCGACCACGTCCGGCCGCTGGCGCAGGTGCCGCGCGGCCATCCGCAGCGCCCGTGGCTCCCGCGGGGCGGGCGGAACGGGGACGAGATCGGCCGGGTGCAGCCGCAGTAGCCCGATCGTCGGGCCGAGGTAACAGGCAGCGTTGACCGCGAACACCCATCCCGTGCCCGCGGTGACGATCAGCAGGCTCGCCACGGCCGGACCGATGAGCCTGGTCGACTGGAACACCGCGGCGTTCAGCGCGATCCCGGCACGGAGCTTGTCCGGTGGCACGACCTCGGCCACGAACACTTGCCTGGTCGGCGAGTCGAATGCGAAGATTACCCCGCTCACCAGGGCAAACGCGTACACGTCGGCCGGTCTTACGGCCCCGGAGATCGTGATGACGGCGAGCGCCCCGGTGGCGACGGCGTTCAGCGTCTGCGTGATCAGCAGGATGCGCCGCTTCGGCAGCCGGTCGGCTATCGCGCCGGTGTGCAGGCCGAGCAGCAGCAGCGGCAGGAACTGAAGCGCCATCGTCACGCCGACGGCGGCCGAGCTGTGCGTCAGGTCGAAGATGAGCCAGTCCTGGGCGATGTTCTGCATCCAGGTACCGGTGTTGGCCAGGCTCTGGCCGCCGATGTAGATCCGGTAGCTGCGCGAGCTGAGGGCGCCGAAGGCGCCTCTCCGTTGCCGATTTGCCTCGGCGGTAGTCACGGGAGCGCGCCTTCCTGATTGCCGACTGTCCCTCAACATTCTCGACCGCGGGCGGTTTATATTAAACCGCTATTACCTGCCTAACTGTTATAGGGAAGTCTTATGACCGGCTACGATCCGCAGCTCCTCGCCACGTTCCTGGCCGTCGAGCAGACCGGCAGCTTCACCCGCGCGGCGGCCCGGCTCGGCATCCAGCAGCCGACCGTCAGCCAGCACATCCGCCGCCTGGAGCAGCAGGTCGGCCGGACGCTCGTACTGCGGGACACGCACTCGGTATCGCTGACGCCCGACGGTGAGGCGATGACCGGATTCGCGCGCAACATCCTCGCCGCCAGCGAACAGGCGGCGGCCTATTTCAGCGGGTCCCGGCCGCGCGGCCGGCTCCGCATCGGCATCGCCGACGACCTTGCGCTCACCCGGCTGCCGCAGATCCTGCGCGACTTCCGCCGGGACAACCCGCTCGTCGACTTCGACCTCAACGTCGACCAGAGCGGCCTGCTGCACCAGCGCCTGGAGGAGTACAAACTCGATGTGTTCATCGGCAAGCGGCCAAGCGGCGAGCAGCGCGGCCAGCTCATCAAGCGTGAGCGCCTCGTCTGGGTCGGCACGCCGTCGACGACAATTGACCTGTCCAGGCCGCTGCCGCTTGCCGTCTACCCGGCGCCGAGCATCTCGCGGACCGAGATTCGCCGCGCGCTGAACCGCGCCCGCCTGCCGTTCCGCAGCGCCTGCGTCTGCCGGGGCGTCAACGGGCTCATCGCGGCCGTCGCCGCCGGCATCGGCATCTCGGCGCTCGCCACCAGCCTCGTCCCGGCCCAGCTCGCAGCGCTCGGCCCCGCACACCGGCTGCCCGAGCTCGGCACGATCGACCTGGTCCTGCTGACTAACCCGCGCACCGCCCAGCGCCCGGCGGTCCGGGCGCTCATCTCGACGGTACTGGCCAGCGGCTCAAGGTCGCTGACCGTGCCGCGGCCAGAAGAAACCACCGTCCGTTCGTAATAAAGTCCTTCATCCGAACGGCGTAGGTATGGTTGCAGGCGCAGCACGCACCGACCTCGGCGAGCGCGGCGCCTGTCGCCTTACGATGAAGCTGCGGTAGCGCTGTTTGAGTCACACCTAGTCGCGCTCTAGACGCGCAGATAACCCAGCCCGCCATCGACCGGCTCACCTCCACCTGCCATGAGCTCATCGTCGAAGGCGACTCCTACCGCCGCCAGCGCCCCGCCCCACCCCGGTTGACGGCACCCGCCCCAGCCACGCCATGATGCTCACGCAACCCGGCTAGTGCGCTGACCACGAACGTTCACCGGATTGGTTAGGCAGCCTTGGGTTTGGGGCGGCCCCAGCGTTGCTGGCGTTCGCTGCGGATGCGGGCGCGCTCGCGGCGCTGGGCGGCCAGCATGTCGGGGTAGCGAGCCTTGGGCGTTGCGCCAGCGCAGGCAGGCCTGCAGCTTGCGGGCCAGCGCGGGGTGATTCCGGTAGTCCGGAGCTGAAACTGCGCACTAACGGCAGCCCGTAGGGTGGGCTGGTGCCGTATGTCACGACGGTGAAGACCAAGTCGGGCGCTAGCCGTTCCCACCGCCGAAGACCTGGGTGCTGGAGGCGTCAAACAGCATGTAGCTATAGCTGACCCGCCCGACCCGGAAGGCAGTCTCCGCATCAGCGCCGCCGTCACCGGAGAGCTCCCGGACCAGGCCCTTAGCGTCGTCTTCGCAGTCCGCCCCGACGAGCAGGTGCCTGCGGCGCCGGCGTACCCGCCATCCCTGGGCGGCAAGATACCCGGCCAGCGCTACCACATCGCGGTGTGACCGCACTTCGACCCGCACCTGCCAGGCGGGAAAGCCGACCTTCCGCGACATTTCCCGCCCTGCCGCCCGCCGCTCGGCAGCGGGATCGGCGGACGGCTCGTCCGTCACATCCCGCCACTCCTCTTTTAGTGAGCTCCAGAACTCCGTCCGGACGGACGCGCTGACGTCGTGCCGCGCAAGCACCTGACGCGCCACTTGTGCGGCCTCATCAGCCGATCCGGCCGCGGGGGCATACAAGAAGATCTCGGTACCGTTCGAGGTGACCGCTACCTGATCGCTGAGGCGGCTGCGCAATGCAGCGACAAGCGCCTGCTCGCCGGACGTCGGCAGCTCCGGCGGGTCATCCTCATCGAACGCAATGCGGACGCGCCAGTCGTCGCCCATGGACGCACAATAGCCACCCGCAGGGTGACCCGCACCGTCACCGCCGCAGATCCCCTGCCCGACCACCTCCCCGACGCGCTCGACCCGCATCCACCGACACTCAGGTGCGCACTAAAATTGGCCCAACTCACGTCGCCGCGCTGTTCTAGTGCGCTGGCTACGAAGGTCCACCGTGTTGGTCATGCAGCTTTGGGCCTGGGGCGGCCCCAGCGTTGCTGGCGCATCCTGCGGATGCGGGCTCGTTCGCGGCGCTGGGCGGCCAGCACGCCGGGGTGGCGGGCGTGGGCGTTGCGCCAGCGCAGGCAGGCCTGCAGCCTGCGGGCCAGCGCCGGGTGGTTCGGATGGCCGGAGGTGCCCATGACAAAGGTCCGCAACGGACCGAAGTGCGCCTCTACCGGATTAGCCCACGACGCGTTCGCCGGCGTGAGGCACAGCCCGGCGTTTTCCCGTCGGGCCCAGATTCGGCAGGCGCTCGGCGCTGCCCGGCCGCCTCGGACGCGGTCCGACAGCGCCATCTTCCGTGACGGGCCATCAGGGGCGCGACGCCGGTTCCCGTGTTTGGCATCGAGCATCTGGGGTATCCCGGCGGCAGGCTCAACGTATGGCGGCACGAACGAGGAGGGTCACGCGCCAGGATTCTCCCGTCACTTACTGGCGGCGGCGCCCATCCCCGGCTCACCTGCGGTGGCGTTGAGTCGGCCGCGAGGAGGCGCCAGGTGGAAGCCAAGGCAGCGCAACCATCTGGACGGAGCGTCCTCGAAGAGCTGGACTCGCGTATCCCCACCGGCTTTTACTGGTACCTGGCGGTACTGGCCTGCATCGGCGGATTCCTGTTCGGGTATGACACCTCCAACATCGGGTCGGCCCTGGGCTTTATTCCCTACCATTTGTCCAGCTTCGCAACCGGTTACCTGGTAGCCGGCGCATCGCTCGGCGCCGCAGCGGGCGCCCTGATAGCCGGTCCCCTGACAGACCGGTTCGGACGTAAGTCACTGCTCGTCGCTGACGCTGCGATCTATGCGATAGGCGCGATCCTGTCAGCGGTCACCATCAATGCCGTCATGCTGCTCGGATCCCGTACGCTCATCGGGCTGGCGATCGGAGCGGACTCCGCGATCGCCACCTCCTACATCGCCGAGTTCGCGCCCCGCAGCCGGCGCGGCCAGCTCAGCATCATCCAGCAGTGGATGATCACCGTGGGCATCCTCGTCTCCTACCTGGTCGCCCTGCTTATCCTCAAAGTCGCGCCGGGTTCGGCGGGCGGCCTGGACTGGCGGCTCATTCTCGGCATCGGGGCGATTCCCGCGCTGGTAGCCGTCGCACTGCGGGCCCGGATGCCGGAGTCGCCCCGGTGGCTGATGCTCAACGGGCGCTACGCCGACACGGCGAAGGCGTTCGGCCTGCTGGGCATGGAAGTGAGTGAAGAGCAAGCCAGGCAGGCCGCAGAGGAGCTCGCCCAGGTAGAGCAGGTACGGCGGCGGAAAACCGCATGGACCGCCGGCGTCAGGCGAGCGCTGATCGTCGTGTGCGTCTTTTTCATCTTCCAGCAGATCTCCGGAATCAACGTCCCGTTCTACTACGGCCCGACGCTACTGGGCAGCTATTTCAGCGGCGGGACGTCGACTGCCGTCAGCACGGCTACGGCCGGCGTTGAGGTGACCGCGATCCTGGGCGCCGTCAACGTGATCGCGACCTACTTCGCCTTCCGCTGGATCGACAAGGTCGGCCGCCGCCCGCTGGCCATGTGGGGCTACGCGGGCATGGCAGTGTTCATACTCGTCGCGGCCGCCGGAGTGGGATTCCTGACCGGCGTGCCGAAGACCGTGCTGGTGATGGTCGGCTTCTCGTTCTTCATCACCTCCTTCGCGATCGGCGTCGGCGGCACCGGCTGGCTGATCCAGGGCGAGGTCTTCCCCACCGCCGTGCGAGGCCGGGCGGCCGCCATCGGCGCGAGCGTCGACTGGATCGCCAACTTCGCGCTCAT
>JBEKGC010000215.1:0-10768 GCA_050013055.1 Streptosporangiaceae bacterium | reverse complement strand
CCCAGATCCTGACGTCGGTGATGATGGCGACGTTCATGTTCATGCTCGTGCCGCGGGCCGAGGTCAGCGCGGAGCGGATCATGGAGGTCATCGACACCGAAGCGGACATCGCCGCGCCGGCCCGCCCGCGGCCCGCGGGCCCGCAGCCGGGCCGGCTTGAGCTGCGGAACGTCGAGTTCCGTTTTCCGGGTGCCGAGCAGCCGGTGCTGCACGACATCAGCCTGACCGCGCTGCCCGGACGGACCACGGCGATCATCGGCGGCACCGGCAGCGGCAAGACCACTGTGGTCAACCTCATACCGCGGCTGCTTGATGTCACGGCCGGGTCGCTGCTGGTGGGCGGCGTCGACGTGCGGGAACTCGACCCGGCGAAGCTGTCGGCGGCCGTCGGTCTTGTGCCGCAGAAGCCGTATCTGTTCTCCGGAACCGTGGCGACGAACCTGCGGTACGGCAACCAGCAGGCCACCGATGAGGACCTGTGGCGCGCGCTGGAGATCGCGCAGGCCCGCGACTTTGTCCAGCTGATGCCAGACGGGCTGGATTCGCGGATCGCGCAGGGCGGCACGAACGTGTCAGGCGGCCAGCGGCAGCGCCTGGCGATCGCCCGCGCGCTGGTGCACAAGCCGCAGCTCTATGTGTTCGACGACTCGTTCTCCGCGCTGGACTACGCGACCGACGCGCGACTGCGATCGGCCCTGGCGACCCAGGTAACCGACGCGACCATGATCATCGTCGCGCAGCGGGTCGCCACTATCAGGCAGGCCGACCAGATCCTGGTGCTGGACGCTGGCCGGATCGTGGCCCGCGGCACGCATGCCGAGCTGATGGAATCGAGCAGGACCTACAGGGAGATCGTGCTCTCCCAGCTAACCGAGCAGGAGGCCGCAGCGTGAGCGAGCGCGCCGGAGCGAGCGGGGAACACAGCGTGGGGGCCGGAGCCGACGAGGAGCGGGCGACGCCCGCGCGCGGGCCGGGCCCGGCGGCCCCGCTGCGCGGTCCCGCCCGCTTCATGAGCGGCATGTCCACCGAGAAGGCACTGGACTTCAAGGGCTCGGGCAGGCGGCTGCTCGGCATGCTCAGCCCGTACCGCCTGCTCGTGATCCTGGCGCTGACCCTCGCGGTCGGCAGCGTCACCCTGTCCGTGCTCGCGCCCCGGCTGCTTGGCGAGGCGATCAACCTCGTCTTCGACGGCCACGAGTCGCACCACGGCGTGGACTTCGGCCACGTGGGGCAGATCGTGGGCGTCGTGGTCGCGCTCAACGTCGGCAGCTCGGTCTGCGCGCTGTTCCAGGGCCGGATGACCGCGACCATGGTCCAGCGGGCGGTACTCAGGCTGCGCGAGCAGGTGCAGGCCAAGCTGGCCCGGCTGCCGTTGAGCTACTTCGACCGGCAGTCCCGCGGCGAGATCCTGAGCCGCGTCACCAACGACATCGACAACCTCCAGCAGTCCGTGCAGCAGACGCTGAGCCAGCTGGTGACCTCGCTGCTGACCATTGTCGGCGTGCTGACGCTGATGTTCGTCGTGTCCTGGCAACTGGCCCTGATCGCCCTGGTCACGGTGCCAGCCTCCGCGGTGGCGATGCGCAAGATCGCCCAGCGGGCGCAGCCGCAGTTCATCAACCAGTGGAAGTTCACCGGCCAGCTGAACGGCCACATCGAGGAGATGTACACCGGGCACGCGCTGGTGACCGCGTTCGGCCAGCGGGAGGAGGCCATGGCGACCTTCACCGAGCAGAACGAGGCGCTCTATCAAGCCAGCTCGCGGGCCCAGTTCATCTCCGGCACGATCCAGCCGCTGATGATGTTCATGTCGAACCTGAACTACGTGCTCGTGGCCGTCGTCGGCGGCCTGCTGATCGCGGGCGGCACCCTCACCCTCGGCGCAGTGACGGCGTTCATCCAGTACTCGCGGCAGTTCAGCCAGCCGCTGACCCAGGTCGCCAGCATGGCGAACCTGCTGCAGTCGAGCGTGGCATCCGCCGAGCGCGTGTTCGCTCTGCTTGACGCGCCGGAGCAGGCGCCCGACGCCGCCGAGCCGGTCAGGCCCGCCGACGTCCGCGGCCGGGTCGAGTTCGACGACGTGTCGTTCAGGTACACGCCGGACAGGCCGCTGATCGAGCACGTCTCGCTCACCGTGCAGCCAGGGCAGACCGTCGCCATTGTCGGCCCGACCGGCGCGGGCAAGACGACGCTGGTCAACTTGCTGATGCGGTTCTACGAGATCGACTCGGGCGCGATCTTGCTGGACGGCGTCAATACCGCGCGGATGAGCCGCGAGGAACTGCGCGGCCTGACCGGCATGGTACTGCAGGACGCTTGGCTGTTCGGCGGCACCATCGAGGACAACATCGGCTACGGCTCGCTCGGTGCCACCCACGAGCAGGTCGTCGAGGCGGCGAAGGCGACGTACGTCGACCGGTTCGTGCGGACCCTGCCCGATGGTTACGACACCGTGCTTGACGACGAGGCCGCGAACGTCAGCGCGGGCGAGCGGCAGCTGATCACGATCGCCCGTGCCTTCCTCGCCCGGCCTGCCGTGCTCATCCTGGACGAGGCGACCAGTTCGGTCGACACCAGGACAGAGGTGCTCCTGCAGCGCGCGATGGCGTCGCTGCGGCAGGGCCGGACCAGCTTCGTGATCGCCCACCGGCTGTCCACCATCCGCGACGCCGACGTGATCCTGGTGATGGAGGACGGGCACATCGTCGAGCAGGGAACCCACGCGGTGCTGCTGGCCGCGGGCGGCGCGTATGCGCGGCTGTACCAGGCACAGTTCGCCCACGCCATGGAGGAGGTCGCCTGATCCCCTCCGGCATGCTGTTTTCCCTGGTCCTGATGCCCGCCTATCGTGACAAGGAAAACGTGGTGCATCCGGGGCCTACCACGTCGCCGGTCAGTACCTCGTCACTCGTGCCTGCTGGCGTCGTGGCGATGAGGCCCACCATGACATAATCCGGTGGCTCGCTGATCCAGTGAGCCGGGGTGAGCTGGAAGCCGTCTGCGGAATAACTCCCGGTCAGCGCGAAGCTGCCGGATGGAACGCCGGGATTGCCGCTGATGGCGTAGAAGTAGGCCGTCGCGGTGAGGCGGCCGCTTGCGGTCGCCTTGAGCACGAGCCGGACCCCGGTCCAGCCCTGCGAGCAGAAGTAGGTACCGGTCCAGGTACCGGTGAGACGCGCTGGGCTGTGGCCGGATCCCCGCACGACGGGGGATGAGGTCGGTGCAGCCGTCGCGTCCGAGGTAGCCGAAGTGGCAGCCGACGCCGAAGCGGCCGGGGAGACGGAACGCGACGCGGTCGCCTGGGCGTGTGCCCTCTTCAGCTCGCCCGGCGCGGCCGTGTGCCCGCCGTTCGCGCTGAAGAACCAGGCGGTCGCCGCGACCAGCGTGGCCACGAGTCCCGCTATGACCAGCCACCGCCGGCGGCCGGGCGGTCGGCGGCGGCCGGACGTGACGTCGGTGATACCTCCGGGCCAGGGCGATACCGCCGTCCGGCCTTGGCGTGCGGGAGTGATCGTCCGGGGGTCGTTGGGTGATCCGGGCAGCCAGCCGGGCGCGAGGCCGGGACCGCCGAGGTGTCACTTCTTGCAATGATTAGTCAATTTCTTGCTGACATCACGCGCTCAGTATGTGCATGGACATGCATTCATTGCAGTTGTTTGTCGCGTTCGCGTCGAGGGTCGCGCGTCGCCCGTCCCGGGAGGCGGCGGGTCGTGGTGACGCTGGTCCTGGCGGCAGCCGGCCTAGCTGCCAGGCCGCAAGTGATCATGCCTGATGATCGATGGCCAGTCGATTTCCCGGGAATCGAGGGAGTCACCTGGCGTCAAGCCTGCACGCGGATCAAGAAGTGCGACCCTGTCAGTGACAGCCAGGTCCCACCCGAGCTCTGCGAGGCTGCACAGCATGCCCTCGGACACTTCGCCTCGGTAGCGCCGCTGCCGCATCTTGCCTCGGGGCAGCCGGGATCCAGGTAGCGCCACTGGGATCAGGTCGCCCTCGTGCAGGAGCGGCAGGCCGCCCCACACGATCTGCGGGTGGTAGCCGCGTCCGATTTCGACGTCAGCAAGCCAGATCCGGTCACCGTAAGGGTGGGGGCGGACTTTGATGATCCGCCCCACGACTACGCCTCTCGTTCCCACAAGCTAGGCACGGTACCATCTGGCAGTCGGCGGGCGGGCGAGGTACAAAGTAAAAGCTGTTAAGTTCCGTTTCGGAAGGTGGCCGATGGCTAGATAGCCACGGCTGTTGACCACAGGGCCTCGAATGAGTTCCGTGCCCGGCGGGTGTGCGGCGGATCCATGAGCATGTCGCTGTTGGAATCATTGTTAGGCCGGATGATGCACCCAAGCCACCCGTCTTCGCTGAGGTAGTCGCTGATCTGCCAGTACAAGGCTGGTTCCTCTGCTTTCAAGCCGACCGGGTCAAGCTTGAGCAGGACCACGCCGCCTAGGGGCGGTGATGCGGTCCGGCGGAAGGCGCAGCTTAGCCGGACCCGGTCGCCCCCGACCTGGTCGGCCAGCAGTCGGCGACACGCCTCTACGGTGATTTCCATGGCGCGATCAGGCCCCGGGACAAGGAAACGATATGCGGCGCCTCGTTCCAGGTTGGCGGCGACGACAGGAAGAAAGCGACCTGCCGCTACCCCTTGCTCGCGGTGGATGACGTCGAACTCGAGGTTCAGGCTCAGGATGTCGGCCTTGCGGCAATACCGCTCAAGGCGCAGCATCTCCTCGTCCTGCAGCAGTCCTTCGCGCGTTGCGGTGGGCGCGGAGGCCAGTTCGGCCGCGACCTCGTCGATCCGGTCCGCGAGCACTCGCCCGATGCGCGCCACCACAGCAGAGTGCCGGCTGCCGCGCGCCTGCACATCGGCGAGCGCGTGATCGACATACCGGTAGAGCGGCCCGTAGTCGATCAAGCTGCCGGTCGGTGTGCCGTAGACCAGGTAGTCGAGGCTGACGTCGAAGAAGTCGGCGATAGCAACCAGCTTGCCGAAGCTTGGCCGGGTCTGCTCACGGACATACTGGGAGAGCGCGGCTGCGCTGATGTCCAGGGCAGTCAAGATTTTTTTTCGGTTGCGGCTATACCCTCCCCGCTCAATCAGGCTCTCCAGCATCTGCCCGAACTTGACTTCCCGGCTGCGCCGTTCACTATTCGAGGCTGGTGTGCCGGCTGCGCTCTGAGGTGATTCGCCCATCGTTAAGTCCTACTTACCTGGCTCCTGCCGATACTGCACATATACCCCGCAGGTCGGACTAGGGCACCGGGTAAGCGGGAATCTTAAGCAACAGCGAATAATCCTTTGGCAGGGATGAGATCCACCGCACTTCTAGGGCAGCAGGGGGTTGGGGATGTGGCTCTTCGCCATTGTGGTCGGCGTGTTCGGCGCGTTCGCGGGCTGGCACTGGAAGCTCCTACACCGAGCGGTAAATGACGTCGGGAGGTATAAGGGTGCCGTGAAGGAAGCGCGGAAGGTGGAACGGGAGCATTGGGGGCGGGCCGTGCTGTTTGGCGTTGTCGCGCTCATCATTCTGGTCGCCGTGGTGAAAATACACTGATGAACTCCGGTCATGGTCCGGGCCGAGCCCAGGCCGGCGAAGCCGCCCCCGCCGCTCCCCGCACCCGGAACCCACCCGTCACAACCATCGAAAAAAATCGTGGAATATTCGGCTTACCTGGAAGATTTGGGACCCCATGATTATCCAAATCCTCCGTAAAAGCCAAATCTTCCACGCGAACCGGACGGCCCGGCCCGTATGACGCCCGGCCGGACCGGACACGGCAGACACCTCGCATCACCACCCCCAGCAGCCACCGCACCACCAGCACGACCGCGACGGACCCGCCGCCTGCCCGGCGGACCCCCGCAACAACAGCGGACCATCGCGGGCCGAATCCATGCTGGCCGCGGCGCCCACTCAGTTGCCTGGTGCCTGCCGGATGAGCGCATAGAGCAGGGCGGCGAGGGTGGTGCCGGAGGAGATCTCGCCCCGGCTGATCAGGTCGGGTACCCCGGCGAGCGGAACCCAGCTAACGTGGTCGGACTCGAAGTCGTCCTCCGGGGGACCTATGCGCTCGGCCCCGTCAGCGAGGTATATGTGGTGGGCTGAATCGGAGATTCCCGGTGTCGGCTCGATGCGCAGCAACTGGGTGAGAGGACCGGGGCGCCAGCCGGTCTCCTCCTCAGTTTCTCGGGCTGCGGCAGCAGCGGGATCCTCGCCGCGGTCGATCTTGCCGACCGGGATCTCCCAGCCCCAGGTGTCGGTGATGAACCGGTGCCGCCACAGCAGCAGCACGCGCCCGTCCCGGATGGTGACGCAGCCCGCGCCGCCCGGGGTGCGGATCAGCCGGTGCTCCAGGTGGCGGCCGTCGGGCAACTCGATATCGGCGAGCCGGATGTCGAGCCACTCGTCCTGGTAGAGAGGCTTCTCGCTGTGCACGGTCCAGCGCATGCGAGCCAGTATTCCAGTCCTGCGGGTCGCTGAATCCGCGGGCCGGCCGACCGGGATCCGCTTCGACGGTCCCCGCCGGCTGATCGTGACCAGTGTCCTCAGGCCGCCGGTTACGTCCATGCCTGGTATCTGGGTGCTGGCCGGCGCGAAGTTCGCCACCGTCACGAGGCCCCGGGCTCTGACCCGTGGAGTGGCCTCAGCGTGGACGCTTGCACCAGTCGGTGATCGCGTCCAGGTTGACGTGGCCCGTGGTGTCCACGTGGAGCGTGTCCGGGATCGGCAGGGGAGCGGCCGGTGCCCATCGCCGCGACCATTCCTCATCGTCGGGCGGCTCGCCGTGGATGGCGTGCCGGGCCGGGTGGCGGGCGGCGAAGCGTTCCCTGGCCAGGGCGACCGGCACCTGGCACCAGATCTGCCTGGGCGCGGGCACCCCGGCGGCGCTGAGCCCGGCCGCGACGAAATCCCAGGTCTCCTGGCTCGGCCAGGTGGACTCGAGGATGGCGCCGGCTGGGGAGTCGGCCAGCAGCGCCCACATGGTGGCGCTCGCGGCGGCGCCGAACTGGCTGTTCCACGCGCGCTGCGGCCGTCCGTCCGGCGGCTGGGCTCCGAAGACGTCTGCGTATGCTTCCTTGATCACGTCCTTGCTGAACAGCGGGAGCGACAGCCGGCGGCTCAGGGCCCTGGCGAGGGTGGTCTTGCCCGCCGCGGGCAGGCCGTTCACGAGCACGACCAGCCGCCGGCCGGCCGCATCCGGCGTCAGCGGGTAGCTCATGTCAGCTTCCTTGCGGCTTCCTGACGCGGCCATGCCGGCAGCTTAGCCGCCGCCGGGAGATGGCCGGAGACATCGAGGCCGGGGCGGTAGGCTGCACCGGGCCTGGGCATGAGCGGCGGAGGTCATGTCCTCCGCCCGCACCGTCATCCCCCGGTTGGCCGAGGTAGGGAGACAGGAATGCTCAAGCGTTGGCTGGTTCTGTTCGTGTCGTTGGCCCTGGTGGTGGTGCTCGCGGCCGGCTGCAAGAGTTCCTCGACGACCGCGGCGGGCAGCGGCGTGACGGCGACGTCGGTGGCCAGCGCGTCCGCCACGCCGACGTCGTGTCCGAGCCAGGCCTCCGGGTTCGCGAAGACGACGTTTCTCGCGCACGCGGCGCTGGGCTTCGGAGCGTTCCACCGCTATATCTACAAGCCGTACCGGGCTGGGGCCTTCCGGTCAGGCGCGCATGGGCGGCTCACTGCGTTTGTCAAGGCCGGCCTGGCTGCGTTGGTTGTCAAGCGCGAGGTTCGGCTGGCGTTCGCGGCGGCTCAGAACAGCCCGGCGTTGTGCAAACTCATCGTGTCCCCGCTGCGGACGGTGAGCGAGACCGTGCAAGCGGCCGTGTCGAAGCTCGAGCACGGTGACGCGTCGGGCGTCGGCGCGGTCCAGGGCGCTGTCTCACAGGTGGAGTCGCAGGCCTCCAGCCAGGGCACGAACATCGTCGAGAACGCCAACGCCCCGCTATCTTGATCCGCCGGCCGGCCGGGTCGCCTGGCCGATCGCCGTAGCATCCACGCTCTACCCGGATATCGGTGCCCGCGCCGGGTACGCGCCCGCGTCGAGGTCCTCGATGAGAGCCGGGCCGGTGGGGGTCCAGCCGAGGAGTTCCCGTGTCACGGTGCTCGTGGCCGCGAAGTCCATGCCGAAGAAGGTGCCGATCCAGCCAAAGTGAGCTTGGACGTCCTCGGGGGCGATCGATGTGACGGGGAGGCCGGAGGCGCGGCCGATGGCTTCGGCGATGTCGCGGGTGGGCACGCCGTCTTCCGCGACGGCATGCAGGCGGGCGCCGGCCGGAGCCTTCGCGAGTCCGAGCGCGACCAGACGCGCGGCGTCCGACCTGTGCACGGCGGACCACCGGTTGGTCCCGTCTCCCGGGTAGCCGGAGACGCCCTTCTCGCGGGCCACCGCGGCGATGATCGCGATGAACCCGTGGTCGCCTGCCCCGTGCACGGTCGGCGCGAAGCGCAGGCTCACGGTGTGCACACCGCGGCCGACGTCATCGAGTGCGAGGTTTTCGCTGCCTCCGCGCGGCGAGTCCGGGCCGTGGAACGGGGATGGATCGTCCTCCGTGGCGGGCCTGCCCTGGGTGAGGCCGGCCACGCCCGAGGCGAGCAGGAAGGGGCGGCTGGTGCCGGCCAGCGTATCGCCGATGGTCTGGACCGCGGCTCGTTCGGCTGCGCTTGAGGCGGCCGGGTTGGACCAGTCGTGCTTGTTCGCGAGATGGATGACGGCTTCTGCGGCCTCGGCGCCTGCCCGGATGCTGGCGAGGTCGTCGAGGTCACCGCGGCGGACGCGGGCGCCCTTGGCCTGCAGGGCAGCGGCGGAAGCGTCGGACCTGGCGAGCCCGGTGACCTCATGTCCGGCACCGAGAAGTTCATCGACGGTGGCGGAACCGATCCATCCGGAGGCTCCGGTGACGAAAACGCGCATGGCTCTGTCTCCTTCCGGCTCCGCCGCGGGCGGAGCGGCTCATGCACTGATGTCAGCTACAGACATCACCATACACCTGTACGACAGCCACTGTCATCACTAGAATAGGCGTTATGGTGCGTTGGGAGCCGGGTGCGAGAGAGCGTCTGCAGGCAGCGGCCCTCGAGTTGTTCGCCACTCGCGGGTTCGAGCAGACGACCGCCGCGGAGATCGCGCAGTCCGTCGGGCTGACCGAGCGCACCTTCTTCCGGCACTTCAGCGACAAGCGCGAGGTGCTGTTCTACGGGCAGCAGCAGTTTCTCCAGGCGTTCGTCGACGGGGTGGACGCCGCGCCGCCTGACGCATCCCCGCTCGAGGTCATCGCCTCCGCGCTGCACAGCGCGGCATCGTTCTTCCCCGACGAGCGCCGCTCGTACTCCCGCCTGCGGCAGTCCGTGATCGACCAGAACCCCGCGCTCAGGGAACGTGAGCTGCACAAGCTCGCAGGCCTGGCCACCACGGTGGCCGAGGCCCTGCGCGCGCGCGGCACCGGCGAGCCGGCCGCCACCCTGGCGGCGGAGTCCGGCGCCACCGTGTTCGGCATCGCCTTCGCCCAGTGGATCCGCGAAGGCGAAAGCCGGTCTCTCTCCGACATCGCATCGGACGTACTCCGCGAGCTGGCCAACCTAACCGGAGCGGCCGCCGGGGTCGCGGGGACTCTCGTGACACAAGAGTCCGCGCGGGGGTCGTTGAGACGGATCCCCTGATCCGGCCGGGTGCCCTCTCCCGGCTCACCCGGGGAAAGCCGCCAGGAACGGGTCCAGGTAGCCTGCCAGGGCAGCCCGCTGCGCGCTGCGCCCGAGACGGACTGGAGGAACGACGGCGATGAAGTACGTGAATGCCGGCTCGGCCGGCCTCCGGGTCTCCCGCATCTGCCTGGGCATGATGAGCTACGGCGACAATACAGAACGGGCCTGGGCTCAGGGCGAGGACGTCGCCGAGCCCATCGTCCGGGCTGCCGTCGACGGCGGCGTGACGTTCTTCGACACCGCCGACGCCTACAACGGCGGAACGAGCGAGATCATCACCGGCCGCCTGCTGGCGAAGATGTTCGCGAGCCGGGACGACTACGTGCTCGCCACCAAGGTCTACTTCCCGACCGGTGCCGGGCCGAACGACCGCGGCCTGTCCCGCAAGCACATCCTGTCCGCCATCGACGCCTCGCTGCGGCGTCTGGGCACCGACTACGTGGACCTCTACCAGATCCACCGCTGGGACCCCGGCACGCCGGCCGAGGAGACCATGCAGGCCCTGCACGACGTCGTCCGGTCGGGCAAGGCGCGCTACCTGGGGGCCAGCAGCATGTACGCCTGGCAATTCAGCAAAGCGCAATACCTGGCCGAACGGAACGGGTGGACCAGGTTCGTTTCCATGCAAGACCACTACAACCTGATCTATCGCGAGGAGGAGCGGGAGATGATCCCGCAATGCCTCGACCAGGGCGTGGCGGTGCTCCCGTGGAGCCCGCTGGCCCGCGGCCTGCTGGCCGGCAGCCGGACCCGGACGGGCGAGCAGCGCACCACCCGGGCCGGCAGCGACTCGTTCCTTGACTCGCTGTACCACCAGCCGGCCGACTTCGACGTGGTGGACCGCGTGGCCGAGGTCGCGGCCGAACGCGGCGTGGCTCCCGCGCAGGTCGCGCTGGCCTGGCTGCTGCACAAGCCCGGCGTCACGGCCCCGATCGTCGGTGCCACCCGGCTCGGCCACCTGGCGGACGCGCTGGCCGCCGAGCAGCTCTCGCTGAGCGAGGAGGAGCTGCGGCGGCTGGAGGAGCCGTACGTCCCGCACCCGGTCCTCGGCCATTCCTAGCGGGCGCTAGCCC
>JBEKGC010000214.1:0-15645 GCA_050013055.1 Streptosporangiaceae bacterium | reverse complement strand
GTAGCGTACAAGGCCTCCCGGATCAGGTCGTTGGCAAACTCGAAGTCGCGCCCAGCGGCCACCAGCAGCCGCGCCTGCAACGCCCGTTCACAATGCCTGAGGGCAGCCGCGGGCGGCACGTCGGCAACGCCCGCCACCGTGGCGGGGTCGACCGCCGCGCCGAGAACGGCCGCGACGCGGAGCAGTTGCTCAGCATCGGCACCCAGCCGCCGGGTCCGCCCTTGCACTGCGCTGCGCAACGACTCCGGAAGGCCGCCGTCGCCTTCGGCCAGCGCCCGGAGCACCTCAACCACGAACAACGTGTGCCCCCGTGTCTGCCGCAGGATCCGATCGGCCAGACCGGCCTGGCCAGCCTGGCCAGCGAGCTTGCCGACGGCCTCCGCATCGAGCGGCCCGACCTCAACGCGGCTGGCCACCTCAGCCAGCGCGGCCCCGACCTCCCCGTCGTTCTCCGCCCGAACCGTTGCCACCACAAGCAACCGGGTACCACCCGCGTGCCTGCCCAGGTAATGCACGAATTCGATAGTCGACTGACCCGCATACTGAAGGTCGTCCAGCACAAGCAGCACCGGGCTACGCGCCCCCAACCCGCGCAAAAATGCCACCACGCTGTGGAACGCCCGCCGACGCTGCATGTCGACGGCCACCTGCTCGGCGGGCATCAGCCCCAGAACCGCCGCCGCCTCCGGCACCAGCGCGGCGAACGGCGGCGCGTCATCACCCAGCAGCGCCCGCAGCTCGGCCGCGGGCCGCCCGGTGATGGCCGGGAGAACCGCCTCCACCACCGGCTGCAAAAACAGCGACCGCTCGGTCTCGTAGCAGCGGGACGCCAAGATCACCCCGCCGACCGTAGCCGCCTCCGCGGCCAGCGCCTCGGCCAGCCTGGTCTTGCCGATCCCGGCCTCCCCGACGACCAGGACCACCCCGGGCTCACCACCGGCAGCCTTCGTCCACGCCGCAGTGAGTTCGGCGAGCTCCAAATCGCGGCCGACCAGCCCCGCCGAGGCCGCGGCGGGGGCAGGCGGCCCAGCGGGGTGCCTGCTTCCAGTAGGGAGCGCTCCGGGCTGGGCCAGGCTGCCATCAGGCCGGCCAGGGTCACCGGTCCGCTGCTGCCGCAAAATGGCAAGATACAGCTCCTGGGTGTCCGGTGCCGGATCGGCACCCAGCTCCTCAGCCAGCCGGCTGCTCAGCCGGGCATACGTCTCCAACGCCTTCGCCCGCTCGCCCGCCGCCGCGCAAGCGGACATGAACAGGCGGTGCGCGCCTTCGTCGAATGAGTCAGCGACCATGGCATCCCCGGCCACACGGGCCGCCAGGTGCGCATCACCGGTCGCCCGCGCGGCCTCGGCCAGCGCATACCGGGCACGGCGCAGCAACTCACGCAGTTCCTGCCTGGCTGGCTCCGCCCACGCCGCATAGGGCTCCTCGGCCAGCGCGACGCCCGGCGACAGCAGCTCGACTACGCGCCCGGCGGCGGTGCGGGCTAGCGCGGGCGCCAACTCAAGCTCCCGCTCTGCCTGACTCGTCAGCCGGGCCGCATCATCCAAATCGACCACGATTCCTGGGTCGCCACCCAGCTGGTAGCCCTGACGGCCACCACGGATCACATCCGGACCCAGCGCGCGGCGCAGCCGACTCACTAGTGTCGCCACGTGCTGCGCCGGCTCCACTGGCAGGCCGCCGTCCCACAGCACCCACTGGCAGGCCGCCGTCCCACAGCACCTCGGCGATCCGGTCCACGGACACCAGCCGGGCCCGCTCGACCGCGAGCAATTTCAGCAGGGTGCGGGCCTTGCGGCTGCGCAGGCTACCGTCAGGGAGCCGGACACCGTCGCGGACCACG
The DNA here is from genome assembly GCA_050013055.1 of Streptosporangiaceae bacterium. Taxonomy (GTDB): domain Bacteria; phylum Actinomycetota; class Actinomycetes; order Streptosporangiales; family Streptosporangiaceae; genus Palsa-504. The sequence continues at coordinate 13,802 of JBEKGC010000214.1, read as the reverse complement.
CCGAATACGCCCGCAAGCTGCAACTCCAGCTGCGCGCTCACACCAGCTCTACCGAGCGGGTCCCTGCCCACGTCCTGTTTGTACCCGCGATCATCGATGCCGGCAAGGGACAGCCCCAGCAGCCGGACCCGCGCACGCCCAAGTCCCACCGTGACGGGCACTCGTCACACTGATGCTCAGGCACTGTCAGTACCTATGTCACTACGATTTTTACCTAGCTACGCTCCGGATATTGCGCCGGCTCGCCTTTGCTCGCCCGCTCCGACCGCGCCAAAGACGCCGAGATCTTGATCTTGCGCCATCAGATCGCCGTACTCCCCTCCGTAACCGGGTATATGTCGAGCTCATCACTCCGGCCAGGCAGGCATCGATGCGACTCAGGCCCGCTTCGCCACTCCCGAAACCGGAGCGGTCGGCTTGCCTACCGGGACGCGCCGTGGCTGAAAGCGGATCCTGGACTTTGTGAACTCCGCGGGCGACATCCAGGCGGCGTTCGAGCGGTAGGTTCGAGACGACGATCACGGAGCCGACCGACCCCAGCCTGCTCTAAGCCAAAGAGCGCGCGGTCATGGACTACCAGCTGCTGGTGGCCTCGGAGATGGAGTCGTTCCTCCGCGTGCTGGGCACGGCCGGACCCGGGCGGATGCCGGACCCGGCCGAGCGCGCGTTGCACACCCAGCTGCACCAGTACCTGCAGTCCGCCCTGGACCGGTTCGATGCCCTGGACAGCGACGACGAGCGGGACGGATTCCGGAAAGCGCTGCGGGACTTCGTGCGCCTGCACAGCCTCGTCGCGCAGATCGTCGCCTGGGGCGACCGGGACCTGGAGCGTCTCTACCATTACGGGCGCGTGCTGCTGATCCGGCTGCCGGGTCGGCCGCAGGTGCCGGTAGACGACCCGAGGTGAACCTCCTCTTACCCGCCCCCGCTTCCCGGGGGGGCACCCGTTGGGTGGTACCGCTGCGCCTCTGCGGCATCTGCCGCTCGGCGCGCTGCCGATGTCTGCTTAGTCTGCCGACGAACCAGACGGCGCTCACGCCGTCGGCCAACCCACTGAGCAAGCCTGGTCTTCACCATTCCCGCCTTCCCTGGCTTTCACGGAAGAGCCATGGCGAGCCGAGCCGGCTGCTCCGCTGCTCCGCCTGCTGATTCTGGACTTGCGATGCCCGCCGACGTCAGCGCGCAGGCACAGTCGAGGTTCCAGCGTACGCCCGCAGAGCGACGCCGGCGGTATCGCCAACGCGGCAGCGCCCTCATGCGCCGCCTCCACGCGAGTCCCGAACCGAAGGCCAACAACCGTGACCACAGAAGCAGGTCGTACGGTCAGTTCAGCACTGCCCTCGCGCGACACGCCGGATGTAACGAGGCTTGAGCAACAGCGGAACGCCCAGTGGCGAGAGCGATCTGAAGACCGCTGGGTACCGCCACCGGCCGTTCGGAGGTAACCGAGCTCCGTGGCGGTAGGGATGGAAGACTTGCCGCGTGCCTAGACGTACGTGGCTCGACAGCAAGATCGACGTGTTCCTGGAGGAGCTCGCCGCGTCCAGCATGCACCTCGACCGGCAACGTGCCGGTGAGCTGATCACCGGGCAGGTCCGTGCCGTGGCAACCCGCATGAGGGTCACCGAGGCCACCGCCCGCACCTATCTCGACGACGAGCTCGTCAAGGACATGGCCCGGCGGATGCTGTTCGATGTCGCCGGCGAACGGCCCGGCGCCGACCTGATGGAGGCGCCGCGGACCGTTCCGCTGTCGCTGGCCATCGTGGGGATCACCGTCGCGGCCCTGGCCGAGGCCATGCAGGTACGGGCGGCGAACGAGCCGCCCGATCACCTCGGGGACGTCATCACCACCTACGCGCAGACACTGTCCGGGCTCGGGCAGATCACCGCCGGAGCCGCGCCGGAGCAGGCCGGCCACCCGGCAGAGATCCTGTTCCCGCCGGCGTTGCTGCGCCGGGCGGCCAGGTACATCGGCGGCGCCGCCGACCTGGCCGCGAACGGCGGCAAACTCCCGGACGGGATTCCCGAGACGGCACGCCACCAGCTGGCCGCGACCCTGCGCCGGGACGCTGACGGACTGACCGCGATCACGGCCACCGACTGATCCTGATGGCCGCCAACGTCACGTCATACCGGCACCGGTCCTGGATCGCCCGCGATGACAGCACCCCGCGCAGGTAGGCATACACCAGCAGGGTCAGCAGCATCACCGGGTCATACCGGCGCCGGCCCTTCCGCGACCGGACCGCCGGGACCAGCCGGGGCGATCAGCTCCGGGGTCACCACCGCCTCGACCGTGTCGATCACGAGCCCGGACAACATGGTCCTCCGGCACCCAGTCGAGCATATTCACGGGCAAAAGGGCCCGGCGGATCCCGGTCCACCGGCAAGAACTGAAGTCCCATAAATGCTATTTTAGCTGGGAAGGTACATCAAACCATTTCTGAAACACGCCCCCCATGGGTAGAAAGTCTTCGTGATCATGAGTGGCCCTTTTCATGTGGGCTTAATCCGCGTGGATAACCTTGGAGGTATCCCGGTGAGGGGCTTGCGGCGTTCCGGTCGCGGGCTCGCTCCGGCCGACACCTGAGCTAAGGCACCGCATGCCCGTCAGCCGCACGAAGCGCCGTTTCCCGCTGGCCGGGGCGCTGGCCGGCTTGCTGGCCGCCATGGTCACGGTCGCCGCCTGCAGTTCGGCTCCGGCCCAGGCGCCCCAGGCCGGGGCCCAGGCCCAGGCCGGGGCCGCGGCGCACGGGCCGACGGCCCGCGCGACCGGGCACGGCGCCGCCCCGGCGGTGACCCGGGTCGCCGCGCCGCCGAGCGCGGCGCCGCCCGCTCCGCCGCGGGTGACCGTGACCCGGATGCGCACCGCGGACGGCTCGACGGTGACGGTGGCCGTCTTCACCGGCCCGGTCCGGTACGTCCTGCACAACGGCAGCGGGGACCCGGGGGCGGCGGCGGCCCGCGTGGTGCGGGCCGGCTCGACCGTCACCGGCGCCGAACGCAAGCAGCTGCTCGCCGCGTTCAACGTGCTCGCCGCGTTCAACGGCGGCTTCAAGCTGGTCGCGGGTGTGGGCGGGTACGAGCAGGAGGGCCACGTGATCAGCCCGCTGCGCGCCGGTTTCGCCAGCCTGGTCATCGATCGCTCAGGACAGGCCAGGATCGGGGTCTGGGGCCAGGGCGCGCCGGCCGGGGGCGAGGCCGTCTACAGCGTCAGGCAGAACCTGAAGCCGCTGGTCCTGGGGGGTAAGCCCACCGCCGCCTCGGGCGACTGGAGCGTGTGGGGCGTGACCCTGGGCGGCGGCGCGTACGTGGCCCGCAGCGCGCTCGGCCAGGATGCGGCCGGGAACCTGATCTACGCCGCGAGCATGTCGGCGGTCCCCATCGACCTGGCCAGGGCCCTGGTCGCCCACGGGGCCCGGATCGCCATGCAGCTCGACATCAACCCCTCCTGGGTCCAGCTCGACGTGGCGAGCAAGCCGGGCGGATCGCTGCACGCCGAGGTGCCTGGTCAGTACCGGCCCGCCGACCAGTACCTGTACGGCTGGACCAGGGACTTCCTGACCGTGCTTGTCACGCCCGTCGCGGCGCCGTCCACCCGGCCGGACCTGGCCCGGATCCAGCGGTAGACACGTTCGGCTCGGTGATGTATCTAGGTGACTGTCGGGAGCCCTAAATCCATGGGCGGCGGCCGCCGCCCGAAGCCAAGGGTGGAGGTACGTGATGACCACGACCGGCCGGGAGTACAGCGCGGGCACCGTCGAACACAACGCGACAGAAAACACGCTCTTCGCCGACGGGAAGAAGAGCGGGCACGGGACCATTGCCTGGCTCCCCGCGCCGGCTTATGCGATGGCCGCCCATCCGGATTGGGCGCCCAGGTCCCCGCATCCGGTGATCGCCCTGCTTGACACCGGGGTCCGGTCACATCCCTGGCTGTCCGCGGACGAGCAGTCGTTCGTGCTGCAGGCCGAGGCCTACGGCTGGCGATCGCCGATACCGAAAGATGACAGTGTCCAGACCGAGGATTACCACAGCCACTGGGGCCACGCCACGTTCATCGCCGGGCTGATCCGGCTGGCGGCGCCCGACGCGCAGGTGCTGTCCATGCGGGTGATGAACAGCCAAGGCAAGGTCAGCGAGGATCATGTCGCCGAGGCGCTGAACTGGCTGGCGGATAACCCCGAGCTGTCCGGCGGCCTCAGTGTTGACATCGTGCTGATGGCCTTCGGGCGCCAGGAAGACCCAGGTAACAAGGACCTGGACAAGCTCAGGACGCCCATCGGGAAGCTGACCGGCCGCGGGGTGCGGATCGTCGCCTCGGCGGGCAACGATGCCGCCGAGCTCCCGGTCTATCCGGCGGCCTTCGCCGCCGAGTCGGCCCTGGCGCCCAGCTCGCGGCGATCGGTGCTGAGCGTCGGCGCGGTCGACACGCCCACCGAGCGCGCCTCGTACAGCAACTTCGGGCCGTGGGTCACCCAGTGGCGGCCCGGCACGAACATCGTCAGCATCATGCCGCTGACGGTCGACAGTGCCGGTGCGGCCGCCGCACCGGCCCACGGCGACGGGTACGCGTGGTGGAGCGGCACCTCGTTCGCCGCGGCCGCCGTGGCCGGTGAGCTGGCCTCCGGGTTGCCCGTGAGCCAGCCCCTCGCGGAGCCTGCCAGCGGGTCGTAGCATGACCATTGTGGCAATTGGCAGCGGCCGGACCGGCGGCGGGCCCACCGCGACCGACCGCGCGGCCCGCATCGGCGCTAGCCTGGAGCGAGCCAGGGACGGCGATACCGCCGCGCTCGGTGAGATCGTCCGGGAGCTGAACCCGCTGCTGTGGCATGTGGCCCGAGGCGAGGGCCTGACGGCGGAAGAGTCCGCCGATGTCGTCCAGACCAGCTGGCTGGAGCTGCTGCGGCGGATGCACGAGATCCGCTCGCCGCAGGCGCTGACCTCCTGGCTCGTCACCGCCACCCGCCGGGAGGCATGGCGGGCGCGCAAGCTGAGTCACCGGCAGGCCCCGGACGGCGCGGCGCAGCTGGAGGCGGTGGCCGATCCTGATCCTGGCCCGGCCGAGCAACTGCTCACCGACGAGCGGGACCGGGTGCTCTGGCAGCATGTCCAACGGCTGCCCGGACGCTGCCGCGAGCTGTTGCGCATCGTCGCGCAGGCCGCTCGGCCGGACTACGCCGCGGTGGCCGAGGCGCTGGGCATGCCCGTCGGCAGCATCGGCCCTACCCGCGGCCGCTGCCTGGCTAAGCTGCGCGAGCTGCTGCAGGCCGATCCCGGCTGGAGCGGATGATGGCCAGTCCGGCGGGCGACCCGCTGGACGATGACGACCAGGCGATCCTTGACCGGCTGGCCGGCATTTACGCGCGGCTGGACCCGCCTCCCGCCGATCTGGACGAGCGGGTCTCGTTCGCGATCGCGCTGGATCGCCTGGACGGGGGCGACCTGGACGCGGAGGTGGCGCGGCTGACCGAGCAGCTGGCGGTCGGGTCGGGCGCCCGCGGCACCGAGCGCACCCGCACGATCACCTTCGACGCCGACAGCCGCGCCGTGATGATCACGGTCGCGGACCGGGCCGACGGCCTGATCCGCCTGGACGGCTGGCTGGCGCCCGCGGCGGCGCTGCGGGTCGAGCTGCGGTTGCCTGAGCCCGCCCCGCCCCGGACGGTGTTCGCGGACGCGGCGGGACGTTTTGCCTTCGACGGCGTCCCGCACGGGATCGCGCAGCTGCTCGTGCATCCGGCCGATGACGTCGCCCCGCGGGTGGTCACGCCGGCGTTCTCCCTCTGAGATGCACGCGGCACGGCTGGCCGAGCGGGCCGCCCGCAGACACGAGACGGCCCTGACGGCCAGCGATGACGGCCGGCCTGCGGCCGCTGTCCGGCAGCTGCGCGCCGGGCTGCGGCTGATCGGGCCCGATGACGGAAGTGATCTCCCCGCCGTGGCCCAGATCCGCGGCCGGCTGCTGATCAGCCTGGCTTGGGCCGAGTCGGAACGCGGCCGGGTTGAGGTCGGCTTCCGGCTGCTCGACGAGGCCGAGCAGCACATCCTGCCCGCCCAGCGACCGATCCTGCTCGCCCAGCGCGGCCTGCTGCTCAAGCGCAGCGGCCGGAACGAGCTGGCGCTGCGCCAGTACGACGAGGCCGTCGCCCTGCTGACCGAGCAATCGAACCCGCTGGACCTGGTCAAGGCACTGAACAACCGCAGCCTGGTGCACCTGGAAGCCGGCCGCATCCGGCTGGCCCGGGCCGATCTGCGCCGCTGCGGCCAGGTCGCGGCCCGGCACGGACTCGCCTTGCACATGGCGCTCAGCCGGGTCAACCTCGGCTGCATGGACGTGCTGGCCGGCGACCTACCGTCGGCTCTGGGCGCGTTCGCCGCCGCCCGGGCCGAGTACGAGCGGCTGGCCCCGGGCCGGCTGCCTGCCCTGGCGGTCGAACAGGCCCGGGCTCTGCTGGCGGCCGGCCTGTTCACCGAGGCTGACCGCGCGCTGGCCGGCGCGGTCGAGCAGGCCGCGGCGCAGCGGCTCAGCTACACCTACGCCGATGCCGTGCTGGTCCGCGCCGAAGCCGCGCTGCTGGCGGCCCGGCCGGGCGCGGCCGGGCAATGGGCGCGGCTGGCCCGGTCCCAGTTCCTGGGCCGGGACAACGCCCGTCGCGCCGCGCTCGCGTCCCTGCTCGGGCTCCGCGCCGATCTCGCGATGGCCGGCCAGCCGAGCGCCGCCCGCCCCGAGGCGGCTGGCGGGCAGTCCGCCGCCCGTCCCGCGGCGGCGATCGCCGGACGCGGCCAAGCCCTGGCCGGGCGGCTCGCCCGGCTCGGCCTGCCAGAAGACGCACGGGTCGCCAGCCTGGTGGCGGCCCGCGCGCTGATCGCAGCGGGCCACCCCGGCCGGGCGGCCAGGATCTCGGCGCGTTACGGGCCGCCCGGCCGCCTCGACCGGCTGGACACCCGGCTGCTCTGGCGGCTGGCCCAGGCCGAGCTCGCCCAAGCCGCAGGCCGGCCGGACCGGGCGTCCAGGCAGCTGCTGGCCGGGATGGCCGCGCTGCACCGGCATCGCACCCAGTTCGGCTGCCTAGACCTGCAGACCGGCGCCGCCGTGCACGGGCAGGACCTGGCCCGCGCTGGGCTCGCGGCGGCACTGGCCCGCGGGTCACCGGCCGCGGTGTACCGGTGGTCGGAACGGTCCAGGGCCCAGGCGCTGCTGCTGCCCGCGCCCCGGCCGTCCGGCGACCCGGCGGTTGCGGCCGCCGTTGAGGAACTACGGCAGGCCAGGCACACGTTGCGGGCTAGAGAACTGGCCGGCCAGCCTACCGGCGCCCTGCGGTCCCGGCTCGACAGGTTGCAGCGCGACTTCAGGGAGCAGTCGTGGGCGGTGCCGGGGCAGCGTGGCGTCCCGCTGCCGGCGCTGGCCCCGTTCGGCGCGGTGCGCGAAGCTACCGACGGCTCGGCCCTGGTCATCTATCTGAAGGACGGGCTCTGGCTGCGGGCGCTCGTCATCGTCGACGGCTCGGCTAGCTTGCGGCCGCTTGGCGAGTACGCCGCCGCCGAGGAGGCCGTGCTGCGGCTGCGGGCTGACCTCGATGCCCGGGCAGGCCGCGCGCTGCCCGGGCCGATGGCCGCGGCCGTGGCCACGGCGACCAGGCGGGATGCCGCCCTGCTCGCCGCCGCCGTGCTCAGCCCGCTGCTCACCGAGGTGGGTGACCGGGAGCTGGTGGTGATCCCCACCGGTCTGCTGACCACGGTGCCATGGGCGGTGCTGCCTGGCTGCTCGGGCCGGCCGGTGACGGTGGCGCCGTCGGCCACCGCCTGGCACGCGGCCAGGCGCCGGCTCGGGGTGGCCAGCCCGGGTGGGGCACCGCCGCAGGCTGACACCTTGCTGGTGGCCGGGCCGGGCAACGCCCGCGGTGACGCGGAGGTCCTGGCCATCGCCGCGCTCCGCCCGGGCGCATCGGTACTCACCGGGACACACGCGACCCCCGCCGCCACCCTCGCCGGACTCGGCACGGCGGCCATCGCCCACGTCGCCGCCCACGGCCAGCATCAGGCCGAGAACGCGCTGTTCTCCACGCTGGAGCTGGCCGGGGGTCCGCTGCTCGGCTATGACCTGCAGCGAGCCGCCCGGGTGCCGGCCATGGTCGTGCTGTCATCCTGTGACCTCGGGCTGACCGACGTGCGGCCGGGAGACGAGACGTTCGGTATGGTCACGGCCCTGCTCGCCGCGGGCGCCGGGACGGTCGTCGCGAGCGTGGCCAGGGTCGCGGACGACACCGCGATGGCGGCCATGGTCGGCTATCACCAGGCGATCGCCGGTGGCCGCGCCCCTGCCGCCGCCCTCGCGCAGGCCCTGGAACCAGCGCAGGCGGCCGGCTTCGTGTGCTTCGGGACCGGCTGAGCTACGGCCGCTCAAGCCGCCGGCCCGTCATGTATCTGCGCGCCACCTTGTGCCCCATCACTGCGTAAGGAGGACCACAACCCGGTTCTCCGCCACGCAAAACGCACAGGAGAGGTCATCAACGTGAGTCACAAGGTTGTCGACTATTCGTTCTCACGGTTCAGTCCGGCGCAGCTGCACGACATGGGCGCGGTGGCGGTGGGGCGCTACCTCACGGTCGTCAATGCCCAGACGGAGGGCAAGCTGTTGACCCGCGCCGAGGCGCAGGGGCTCTCGGCGGCCGGCATCGGCATCGTGTCGGCGTTCGAGTACCAGGGCACCGACGCCCTGGGCGGCTACCAGCGGGGTAAGGAGTACGCGGCGCTGGCGCACGAGCAGCACACCGCCGCGGGCGCCCCGGCCGGGCGGCCGATCTATTTCGGCGTCGACTTCAATACCCCGGACTACGCGCCGCAGCTGCCGAACACCCCGGAGAACGCGCACGCCAAGCTGGGCGAAATCGGCCCTTACTTCCAAGGCATCAACGACACCCTCGGCGGTCCGCACCTGACCGGCGCCTACGGCGGCTACTGGGTGATCAAGCGCCTGTTCGAGGCGGGCCTGATCAGCCTGGGCTGGCAGACCGTGGCCTGGTCGGGCGGCCAGCGGTACCCGCGGGCGGGCATGTTGCAGGACGGTTTCTTCGCCACCTACGACGTCAACCGCGCCGACATCGACGACTTCGGCCAGTGGCGGATCGGCTGGAGCCCCGGGGATCCGGGGGCGGGCGGAACGCCGGTCATACCCGCGACCCAGGTGTGGCACAAGGTGAAGCCCGGTGACACCCTGGCCGCGCTGGCGGCCGCCTACGGCACCACGGTGCAGGCCATCGCGGCGCTGAACCCGGACCTGATCACCGACGTCGACGTCATCGACGTCGGTGAGAACATCCGCATCAAGTAACGGCTCGTGGCCGGCCCTCGGGCCGGCCACGCCGACCATGACCGCGAATCGAGGAACTCGCCCTGCCCAACGGAACGCAGCAGGACACGCTGCCTGACCCGACGACCTGGCTGCCGTGATGGCCGCCGGCGCGCTGCACCGACGCACCGGGGAGGAGCGGTTCGCCGCGTCCGCGGCGCGGTGGTGGGCTGAGATCGACCGCTACTACCTGGACCGCGAGAACGGCGGCGGGTGGCAGGAACTGGCCCCGGACATGACACCGGCCGCGTCCCTGCGATCGGGTAAACCGGATCTCTGCCACTGCTACCCAGGCCGTCCTGCTCGCGTCCCTGCCGCCGAGCCCGACCCGGCCACCGCGCTGGCCCGGCGAGGGCCCGGCGCCGCCGCCTGTCCCGTGCCGTAAGTGGCATGTGATGCGAAGGCGCCTAATGGCGCTTGCGCGCATTTCTTTTCCGTGAGTTGTTTTAACGGACGCCGTTTTTCCCGCCGCCAAGATCAAATGCGCACCCCGGCAAGATCGAAAATAGGCCTGTTTGGCGTGCCCGTTCCTGGCCCGGTCCCGAGATGCGCTGACGCAGCGGCATCCTGCCTGTCATTCGCTCACGAAAACACCGGCCGATCACGTTGGTTAACCCATATCCGCAGACTACAGCCTGATATATTGAGCCCAATGCAAGAACAGATGCACGTGCATCTGCTTTGTGCGCGCGGTTAGCCTGGGGCGAGCAGCGTCCCTGTCCACCTCCACGGAAGGAGGTGCGCCATGCCCGACGCCACCGTCCCAGGGCTGCCTTGGACGACGGGGAACAGCGCGATCGCGCCAGGTAACACCACCGGCCGCGGAGCCGATGACGGGTGCCACGTTCGGAACGCACGGTGAACCGCCCGCCGAGCCGGGCGCCTTGCCTGCCCGCCGACGGGCAGGTCTGCACCCTGTTCGCCGTCGACATCGCCGGGTTCACCCGGCCGGACCGCGACGACGAAATCCGCCGGTACCTGCACGAGGAACTCTACCGGCTGCTCGAAAAGGCTTTTGACGACTCAGGGATCGCCTGGTCTGGCTGCCCGCACGAGGACCGCGGCGACGGCGTGCTCGTCGTGGTGCCACCTGGCATCGCCTGCACGGCCATCATCGATCCGCTGCCCGAACGGCTTCGCAGCCTGATCCGTCGTTATAACCACATCGCCCGCGAGGCCGCCAGAATCCAGCTCCGCGCCGCGGCCAACATCGGGCCGGTCGACCACGACGGGCACGGGTTCGTCAGCAGCGACATCGACCACCTGTTCCGCATGCTGGACGCACGACCGCTCAAGCGCGCGGTTACTGACTCCGGCGCCGAGCTGGCCTTGATCATCTCCGATTACGTGTACCGCAACGTGGTCTGCCGCTACCCCAGCCGGGTCAGCCCGGACGTCTTCGAGCTGGTCAGAATCCAGGTCAAGCACACCAGGGCCCCGGCCTGGACCTACCTCCCCGGGCACACCGCGTTAGGAAGCGGGGTCGCTTCCTGCCGTGCCGGGGTGGTCCGGTGAATCCGCGGGCTCGGCCGCGGAGGTGGTGCGCCGCTGGATGTCCTCGAGGCTGTCGTGGAGTGCCTGCCAGACGTGGGCGAGGCTGGCGCTGGCGGGGAGATCGCCGCGGATGACGCCGGCCGGGTCTGCGTCGTCGCCGAAGGCGTCGAGGGTGGCGCGGCCGAGCTTGACGATCACCGGGTCGGTCGCCTCGATCGTGAGCTGCTTGTCGGTCACGCGGATCAGCAGCTGGCGGCGGCCGGCCTGTTCCGGCGGCTCGTCGCTGGTGCCGGTGACGTCGGCGGTGCGCAGGGCCTGCCGAGCCTGGTCCAGGTCAACGCCGAGCGCGGCCAGGGCCCGGGCCGCGGCGGTGTCGGGGTCGGCCAGGGCGGCGAGCAGCAGATGATGTGAGCCGACCGGCTGCGACCCGGCCAGCCGGGCGGCTTCGCTCAGGCTGGTGTCGGCGGCCGGCGTGGTATGCAGCTCCGCCTGCTCACCCGGCTCGGGCGCATCGCCGGGGCCGGCCAGGGAGCGGCGGCGCAGCCAGCGGAAGGCCCGGGCGGCCTCGGTCGGCGTGGTGGCCAGCTGGTCGAGCACGGCCATCCGGATCGGCGCGAGGTCGGCCGAGTGCTGCCTCAGGATCCGCGCGCCGACACCGTCGCTCTCCCTGATCACCCCGAGCAGGATGTGCTCGGTGCCGATGTAGTCGTGGTGCAGGTGGATGGCCTCGCGGAGGGCGAGCTCGAGGGTCTTCTTCGCCCGCGGGGTGAACGGGATGTGCCCTGTGACCTTGTTGTTCCCGGTGCCGACCATGGCCGCGACCTCCTCGCGGGTGCCGTCAAGCGACACCCCGAAGCCGTCCAGGGCGCGGCACGCGAGTCCGTCGGGCTCGCCGAGGAGCCCGAGCAGGATGTGCTCGGTACCGATGTAGTTGTGGTGCAGCCGCCGGGCTTCCTCCTGGGCAAGCACGACTGAGTGCCGGGCGCGGTTAGTGAATCTCTCAAACATGGAATCACCTTGCAGCATGCTCGACACCTAGTCAATACCATGCTATTAATAGGGTTAGCCAAACGTTTCCTGGGCGGAGGGATTGTCGTCATGGACTGGGAGGACCGGCTCGACGACTGGGAGCTCGAGCTCGAGCTTGATGCCAGGATCGAGGGCTCGGACTGGGTGACGCTGGAACGGGCCGCCGCCGACACGGGCGCCTCCCGTGCCGTCCTGCGCAGCTGGTACCGCTCCGGGCAGATCCCGTCCCGGCTCGTCGACGGACCGCACGGGCCGCAGCGACTTGTGCCGCTCGCGCTCGTGGCCGCCCGCGCCGAGGCCTCCCCGCGAGTGCGCCGCACCGCGCAGCGGCGGCTCGCCGACGAGGCCCAGCTCGAGATCCTCCGGCACCGGGTTGACCAGCTCGAGCTTAGGCTGGCCGCGCTCGAACGCCGTCCGCCACCAGATCCGGCCGCCTGAATCGGGCTCGCGGCGGTGTCGATGTCGCCGGTGGTCGTTCGTGTGAGGGGCGACAGGACCGCGGCCGGCGGTCCGCGGCACGGAAGGGAACAAGTCCATGCGTTCGATCACGGTCACGATGTGGGTCACCCTGGACGGCGTCGTGCAGGGCCTTGGCCGCCCGGATGAGGACACCCGCGGCGGCTTCACGTACGGCGGCTGGGGCCAGCGGTACGACGACGAGGTGCTCGGCCGCGAGATGGCCAAGGCCATGTCCCAGCCCGGGGACATGCTGCTCGGCCGTCGCACCTGGCAGGACTTCACGGCCGTATGGGGACGCCAGGCCGACGGCAACCCGGTCAGCACGCACCTGAACGCGGCCACCAAGTACGTCGCCTCCCGGACGCTGCCGGATGCGGAGGCCTGGCCGAACTCGATCCTGCTGCGCGGCGACGCGGTCGAGACGGTGGCCGGGCTGAAGGCCGGGCCGGGCCGGGATCTGTCCATCATCGGCAGCGCGTCGCTGGTCGCAAGCCTGCACGCCGCCGCCCTGATTGACCGCTACACGCTGGTGATATGCCCGGTGACCATGGGCCGCGGCACGCGGTTGTTCGAGGGTCCCGCCCCGCTGACCGAGCTGGAGCTCACCGGTAGCACGGCCACCACCAAGGGCGTGATCATCGCGCAGTACCTCCGCCGGTGAGGAAGGGCAGGCCGGCCAGGGGCCAAGCTCGTCATCCTCGGCTATGAACCAGCCTCGGCGTGGTCCGGCGGGCTGACCCCGGTCAGCCTCGGGCATGACACGCAGATAGCCCGTGAGACTGATGACGGCAGACCTGATGACGGCAGACCGCCGGCGAGGCACTCTTTGGATCCCATCCCATGAACGCCATCGCGGCGCCCCCGCACCATGCCTTCGGCGGCGGCTTGCTTCTCCTCGCGGTCCTGGTCCTCGCGGTCCTGGTCCTCGGCGCGGTCCGGCTCACCGGCCGCCGCCGGACGGGTGGCGCGCGGACCGAACCGCCCCCGCGGCCCGTGCCGCCCCCGGGCCCGCCCTCCAGCGGCCGCCCCGCCGCGCTGTCCCGCCGCGCCGTCCCGGCCCCGGGGGGCCGCGGCTGGGCGGTCGAGACCGGCGGCCTCACCAAACGGTTCGGCAGCAACGTCGCCGTCAACGGGGTGGAGCTGCAGGTCCCGCGGGGGAGCGCGTTCGGCTACCTCGGGCCGAACGGCGCTGGTAAGCCCGTTACTGATTGTGACATTCATCCAGCGGGCCGCAGACAGGCACGATCGCGCCGCCTGGATACCTGATCAGCCGGGAACTGCGGGCCATCTCCTGAGTGCTACGGCCACCGGACCCGATGAAGTTCACGTCTTAGCAGCGGGGGTGGCGGGATGGGTGCCGTTGTCGATGGCGCGGCGGACGCGGGTGAGCAGGGTGGCTTCGGAGAACGGTTTTTCCAGCAGGTCGATCTGGTGGGCGAAGGCGCCGTGGGTGTCCAGGATCGGCT
>JBEKGC010000213.1:0-22253 GCA_050013055.1 Streptosporangiaceae bacterium | reverse complement strand
TCCAGGGCGGCCTTGACCGGGCTCCAGGCGAAGCCGAGCAGGCCCTCGCCCAGGTCGCGGCGGAGCGTGCCGGCGAACCAGCGCTGGTAGGCCGCGCCGTCCTCGCGCCGCAGGCCGGCCGAGCCGTCCAGGGTCGCGGCCGGGTCGAAGCGGCCCGCCGCGGCGTCGAGCTCGTCCAGCCGGCGGTGCAGGGCAGGCCGGCCAGACCCGTCCAGCCGGGTGCGGAGCTCTTTCACCAGCGCCTGCTCGGCGTCGGGCCCCTCGCACCTGGCCTGGCAGCGGCGGTAGGCGATCCGCATCTCGTCCAGGATCAGCGGCATGACGTCGGCGGCGAAATCGAGCGGCGCCCGCGGGCCGCCGCGCCGCTCCCGCAGGCCGTCGATCGCCGCCGGGGTGAACACCAGCGGGTCGTAACGGACCTCGAAACGGGTGACCAGCGGGCGGGCCCGGCACGGGACACCGGACCGCGAGTACATCACGATCCTCGGCTCGCGGCCGCTCGGGACGTACTCGATATCGCCCTGATCGCGGCGGAACGTGCCGCCCCGCCCCACCGTCAGGGCGGACAGGACATCGATCGCGGACAGCCCGAACCCGCCGATGGCCACCGTCTGCCCGGGCGCTATCGCCGCCAGGCACTCCGGCAGCGGGTACGGCTCGGCGATCAGGCCCTCGGCGGCTGAGCCGGTGTTGCGGGTGTAACCAGTGGTGAGGAAGGCGAAGTCGGCCGGCACCGCGGTGCCGTCCGCCAGCGTGATGACCAGGCCGCCGCTGGCCCCGGCCGAGATGTCCGCCGCCGAGATGTCCACCGCCGAGATGTCCACCGCCTCGCCGCGGTGCACGACCAGCCGCACGTGCCCGGGCAGCCGCCGCCTGAGCTGGCCGAAGAACCAGCCGAGGTACTCACCGAGCAGCCGCCGGGGCAGGAAATCCGTGGGCCGCAGCTCGCGCCCGTCCGGGCCGGCGGTGAACCCGTCGGCGGCCAGCCGCAGGCCCCGCTGCACCGCCCACTCATGCAGGTTCGGGCCGTGGCTCGCGGTGTCCGCGGTCACGCTGAGCGGACCGGGGAACATCGACACCTGGCCGGCCGTGGTGTTCAGCATCAGGTAGTCGGGCTGGCCGACGTCGTGCACGCCGGCCCCGGTGGCCACCGGGTCGATGACCTCGATGGTGATCGGTTCCGCCCCGGCCAGCGCGACGATCCGCTCGAGCACGGCGAGCCCGCGCGAGCCCAGGCCGATGATCGCGACCGATCTGGTCATGACGCGCCTTCCGTGATGCGGGCGGTCAGCCGGGCCAGCGCCGCGTCGGCCGCCCCGGCCGCCTGGCCGGCGTCGGCCGCCGCCGCGATCACGTACCCCAGCCGGTCACGGAACGAATGGCGCGGCACCACCGGCTGGCCGAGCGGCGCGGTGATGCCCACCTCGACCACGCCGGGCAGCTGCCTGGCGTCGGCCACGCCGAGCACCCCGGCCAGCGTGCCCGCCTCGCGGGCGACCAGGAAGCGGATCGAGGCGGACCGGGCGGCGGCGGGCCGCAGCGGCACCGGGCGGCCCGCGGCCGCGGCCACCACGTGGAAGATCATGTCGACGCCGATCGCCTCCTGCACCGCGCGCGGGATCATCCCGCCCGCCAGCCGCGGGTTGACCTCGACCACGCGCGGATTCGCCCCGGCCGCGAACCGCAGCTCGACGTGCGCGCCGCCCCAGCCCAGGCCGAGGGCGCGTACCGCGGCCACCGCCGTCTCGCCGATCGTCTTGGCGTCCGCCGCGGCCAGCGGAGCGGGGAAATCGTGACCGATCTCGACGAAGTACGGCTCACCGCCGAGCCGCTTGGCGGTGATCCCCACCACCTGGTCGTCGATCAGCTCCGCCGAGTACTCCGCGCCGGTCAGGTACTCCTCGACCAGCACGGTGTGCTGCGGCGGCAGGGCCGGATCCGGGCCCGCGAACGCGTCCTCGGTGGCCGCCCTGACCTCGGCAGGCGTCTCGCACCTGCGGACCGCGATCGAGCCGGTGCCCGAGGCCGGCTTGACCACCACCGGGTAGCCGATCGCGGCGGCCGCGGCGGCCGCCTCGTCCGGGGTCC
The DNA here is from genome assembly GCA_050013055.1 of Streptosporangiaceae bacterium. Taxonomy (GTDB): domain Bacteria; phylum Actinomycetota; class Actinomycetes; order Streptosporangiales; family Streptosporangiaceae; genus Palsa-504. Next base: position 20,165 of record JBEKGC010000213.1, on the reverse strand, counting down.
GGGCGGCGGCGAACGCCGGGCCCGCCACCCCGGCCGCGCTCAGCGCGACCCGCTGGGCGTGCTTGTCCCGGCAGGCCCGCACCGCCTCCGGCGCCGGATGCGGCCGGCCGAGCGCGCGGGCCGCCTGCGCCGCGGTGGCGATGAAGTATTCCGAGCTGCTCGTCACCCCGGCGACCTGGCCGCCCAGCTCGCGGCACGCGGCCAGCACCGCGGCGTCGGTGCCGGTATCGGTGACCAGGAAGTCGATGTCATCCGCGGCCACGTAGGGGTACCGCGCCGGGTCACGGGCCAGCAGCACCGGACGCAGCCCGAGCTGCCGCGCGCAGGAGCAGAACAGCCGTCCGGAGCCGGTCGTGTTGCTTTCCACCAGCACCAGCCACGGGCCGGTCATCCCGGCACCCGGTGCTGGTCTTTCAGCCGGGCGGCCGCGTCGGCCAGGGCGGTGCCCGCGGCGCGGCTGGCCCGGTGCCATTCCAGCTGCCAGCGGCGGTGGCAGGCCCACCGGGACAGGGCATCGGCGAACGCCGCGCCGAAGGCGCCGGGGCCGCCGCCCCGATCGTGCGCCCGGACCAGGTCGGCCAGCTCGAGCTCGGACAGCTCGATCCCGTCCAGCCAGCCGGGCGGCCCGAACTCGGCGAGCCGGGTCGAGCCCGCCGCCAGCGCCTGGCGGACCGCCTCGCCCACCAGGTGATGGGCGGTGCGGAACGGCGTGCCCTGCCGGACCAGGCGGTTGGCCAGCGAGGTGGCCCCGGTGAACCCTTCCTCGGCCCGCAGCCGCATCCGCTCGGGCACCGGCCTGGCCCCGCTGGCCAGCACCTGGGTGAGCAAGACCGACTGCCTGGCCGCGTCGAGCCCGGGCCAGATCGCGGCCATGGCCTCGGTGCCGACCTCGATCGAGTTGGTGAACGGCGCGGCCGTCATCATGGCCGCCGCGGCCGACCACGCGCCGATGGCGTGTCCCGGCTTGGCCTTGACGTGCTCGAGCAGGAAGGCGTTCCGCTTCTGCGGCATGGCCGAGCTGCCGCCGACCAGGCGGTCGGGGAAGTCGATGAAGCCGAACTCGGCGGTGCTCCACAGCTGCAGGTCGGTGCCGAGCCTGCTCAGCACCACGGCCAGGCCGGCCGCGCTGCCCAGCAGCCGCAGCGGGACGTCCCGGCTGGCCACGGCGTCGAGCGCGTGCCGGGTGGTGGAGCTGAAGCCGAGCAGCCTGGCGGTCAGCCCCGGGTCGATCGGCAGGTCGGTGCCGGCCACCGCGCTGGCTCCGAGCGGGCACTCGGCCAGGCCGTGGCTGGCCGCGGCCAGCGCGTCGATCTCCCGGCTGACCGCGACGGCCACGCCGAGCAGGTAGTAGCCGTAGCTGACCGGCATGGCCGCCTGGAAGTGGGTGTAGGCGGGCATCAGCACCTGGGCGTGCGCCCGGGCGCGGGCCAGCAAGATGGCCTCGAGCCTGACCGCCTGCTCGGCGAACTCGAGCAGCCACTCGCGCAGCCTGAGCAAGGCGATGGTGGCCTTGAGGTCATTGCGGGACCGGCCCGACTGCAGCACCCCGCCCACCTCGGGGCCGAGCCGTTCGATCAGGTAGCCCTCGTACATCAGGTAAAGACCGCGCGGCGCGGGCCTGGACCGCAGGGCGCTGAACTCACCGGCCGCCAGCTCGTCGATGCAGCCGAGCAGCCGCGCCGCGGCCTCGGGCCTGATCAGCCGCTGCCGCGCCAGCATCACCAGGTGAGCCCGGTCGACCTGGATCATCAGCGCGAGCTCGGCGGTGAGCTCGGCCTGGGTAGGCTCCCCGTACACCACGCGGCGGGTCCGCGGGCCAAGCTCACCGAGCAGGCGGCCCGTTCCTGTCACCCCGGCTCACTTTCCAGGGCCGGCACCCCGGCCATGACCTCGTCGTAGGAGCGCCTGGCCCAGTCGTACGCCATCCAGGACCCGCTCGGCTGGGCCGGATCCTCGACCATGACCGGGTCGGCCGGCAGCGGCTGGCCCAGGTGACCGCGCCCGGCCAGCCAGTCGTCGTCGTAGACGGTGTCCTGGTACCGGTAACCCTCGTCCGGCATCATGATCACCGTCAGCGCGTCCGGGTTCGCCCGCGCCCACCAGCGGCCGGCCAGGTACGCCGCCCCGCTCGAGGGCCCCATGAACAGCGCGTGCCGCTGGTGCAGCCGGCGGGTCGCGGTGTAGGCCGCCGCAGGCACCGTCCAGTGCACCTGATCGAAGATCCGGTGATCCAGGTTGTCCGGCATCAGGCTCATGCCAAGGCCGCGGAGCTCACGCGGGCCATCCGGATGCCCGAACAGCACGCTGGAATGGCTATCCACGCCGATGGCGCGGCATTCCGGCAGCAGCGCCCGCAGCTGGCCGACGGTCCCGCACATGGAGCCGCCGGATCCGACCGGGCCGGTAATACAATCAAGCCTGGTAGCCGCCGGCCGTCCTGGCCGCCTCGGCGGGCACCCGCTCGACCACCGCGCCCAGGTCGGTCAGCCTGCGGTACAGCCGCTCGTCGATGACCGGGTCGCTGACCAGGATCAGCCGGCGGTCCAGGTGCACCGCCTGCATGGCCAGCGCGAGGCCGAACGTGCCCGAGGTGGTCTCGACGATCACCGTGCCGGGATCGAGCCGTCCCTGCTCCGCCGCCCGGCGCAGGATGAACCGCGCGGGAATCATCTTCATCAGCGTGAAGCAGGCGGCGTAGAGGTTCTTGTCCAGCCGGATCAGCTTCGGCAGCTGGTAGGCATCGGTCGCTTCGGAGAAGCTGCCGCGCAGGCTCATGAGGCCGCCAGCTGCGCGACGCGGGCGGCCTGCGGGCGGGCGGGCTCGATGATGTCGGTCACGGCGAAGCCGAGCTCCTTTATCTGGTGCACGCAGCCGTCGGTGTCGATCCCGCTCCGGCCGGCGTCGAAGATCAGGCCGGCCACAGTTCCGCTGTGCGCGATCTGCAGACCGGCCCCGCCGTGCCGCAGGCACAGCTCGATCAGCGGCTCGAGACCGGGTTTGGCCAGGTAGCGCTGGTTGATCCGGGCGCTCGCCGTCGCCACCTTGCCGAGCAGGCCGACGTCCTCGGTGGCGATGGCCCGGCGCAGCGCGCCCCGCAGCACCTGGAACTCCCCGGCCTCGGTGTCGGTGTAATCGGCCGGCGGCAGGCCGAGCGTCTCGACGGCCTCGCCCGGAGCGGTGTCGCAGCCGACCACGATCATCGGCGGCAGCCGGTGACCGAAGGTCTCGAGCACCACGCCGTCCCGGTGCGCGAACAGCACCACCCGGTCATCGATCATCACCGAGTCCGACGCCATCTCGGCCAGGACGGCCAGCCGGCCGACCTCCTCGCGGGACAGCGACACCCCGTGATAGTCCGCCACGGCCTTGATCGTCGCGGTGACATCGCTGGTGGAAGAGCCCATGCCGATGCCGTGCGGAACGTTGCTTGTGATCTCCACCCGGCCGCCCTTGGCCGGCGAGGGGTGGCCGGCGAACTCGCGCAGCGTGTAGATGGCCGCGCGCCTGGCCTTGGTCAGCCCGGGCGGCCCGACCACGCCCCAGTGGCTCTGGCTCGGGTAGAACACCGCGCGGCTGCCCCGGCCGGGAAGCGGCATCGTCACCAGCGCGCGGCGCAGCTGACCAGCGTCATCTTCGAAGACGCCCTGCATGAGCTCACCGTGGTGCGCGATCGCGGAGCCGATGCCCGCAGTTAAACCCGGCGTCAGCAGTTCAGGTTGCGCGGGCGCGGGCGCAGGCGCGGTGCCACCGGGCCACATGGGTCTGCTAACCCTTCCTGATGGTGAAGGCGAGGCTTTCGTGGTCGTGGGTGTAGGTGCGGTATTCGGCGTGCGCGGGCTCGGTCCAGCTGCTTACCACGACGGATTCCGCGCGCATTGACGTGGCCGCGAGTAGCGCATCGAGATCGGCTTCGTCGTAGAACCTGCAGTAGAAATCGAAATGGTCGATATATTCTTTCGGCGCGATTTCCCTGATATCCGGATCGGAGGTCTGGCAGTCATTCATCGTCCACATATTCGCGACGATAATTCCACCCGGCCTGACCACCCTGTAAAGTTCCCTGAGCGCTTCTTGGGCATTTCTCAGGTGGCCGAGCAGATCCCAGCAGAATATTCCGTCGACCGAATTATCGAGCAGTCCTGTGTCGAAGGCATCCATCCGCAGGAAGATGGTTTTGGCGGCGATGCCCGCCTGCGCCGCCACGCGCTCGGCGATGGTCATGGCCTTGGTCGACGTATCCGCGCCGAGCAGGATAGACGCGCCGCCTGCCAGCGCCGCGAGATTACGGCCGTCACCGCACGGAAGGTCGATAACCAGCTTGGACTGATTCTGCTTGAACTGTCCTGCCGCCACTTCCGCATAAGGGACCGGCGGATCACCCCAGAGGTTTTGCTGGTCTTTCAGAACTGCCGGACCATAGGCTTCATCCCACATCGGGACTGCGGCGGCATCTTCTGCATTGCTTGTACTCACCGGGCCTCCAGCCCTCGCCCGCTCTGTCGGCGCCACATCGCATCGCGGCAAGCCATCCCGGCCCTAGGTTATACGTCGTCCCGCCGGGCCGCAATGCCCCATTTTCTCGTGTTTGCCCCTTTAGGGGGTATGGGGTCTAGCCTGCCCAGATATGCGGCCGTATACTCACCTCGCGTCGCCCGTGCCGCACGACGCCGCCTGAGCGAAGCCGGGTGCGGCCGCGCTGGGTGCGCTCACCACGTTTTACCTGGTGAAATAGGGAAGGGAGTGGGAGCGGGGATGCACAGTGATGGGTGTTGCCTGTACCAAGACCGGGACGGGCGAGGCAGATGATGACCAAGCAATCTGGTGTGACAGTAATTGTCATTCCGCAGCCCACTGTCAACGGACCGCTACACATTGGCCACCTGTCCGGACCCTACCTCGCGGCGGACATCGCCTCCCGGGCGGCGCGGGCCCGCGGTGACCGCGTCCTCACCCTGGCCGGGCTGGACGTCCACCCCAACTACGTGCTGACCAAGGCGGAAAGCCTCGGCGTCGACGTCGCTGACCGAACTGGTCGAGACCGGCGCCGTCAGCATGCGCGAGGTCACGCTGCACGCCTGCGCGGACTGCGGCCGCACCATGCACCATTCCTACGTCGTCGGGAAGTGCCCGATCTGCGGATCGGGGGCGAACGGGCTGTCCTGCGAGCCGTGCGGCGGGTTCACCTCGGCCGAGCTGCTCATCGACGCCAGCTGCGCCCGGTGCGGTGGCGGACTGCGCCCGATGCAGGTCACGGTGCCGGTCCTGCCGCTGGAGAACTACCGGTCCCACCTGGTGCAGGAATGGCAGCAGGCCGAGCTGCCCGGCCGGGTGCGGGCCGCGCTCGCGTACTACCTGCGGGCGCCGCTGCCCGACTACCCGGTGGCCTACCCCACCAACTGGGGCATCGAAGGCGACGGCCCGCTCGCCGGGCTGCGGGTGGACTTCCCGGCCGAGCTCGGCCTGAGCTACCTCTACGGCCCGGCCCGGGTGCTGAACCCCGCCGCGGAAACCCTGGCGGAGCGGGTCGAGGCCTGGCGCGAAATAGAAGGTGTCTGGCACTTCAACGGAATCGACAACACGTTCTACTTTGGCATCCTCTACCCGGCCATCCTGGCCGCCGCCGGGGTGGACCGGCCGCTGCTGCGCGGGGCGACCGTGAACGAGCTGTACCTGCTCGACGGCCAGAAGTTCTCCACCAGCCGCAACCACGCCCTGTGGGCCGATGAGTTCCTGGCCGAGGAGGATCCCGAGCTGGTCCGCCTCTACCTGTCCTGGGACCGGCCCGACCGGTACGAAAGCGACTTCACCCGGGAGGGCTACCAGGCGTTCTGCGACTACGTCCGGCCGCTGCTGGCCGGGACGGCGGCGGGGTCCGCCGGGGGCGTCGGGTCCGCCGGGGGCGTCGGGTCCGCGCTGCCCGCGGTGCTGGCTCCGGCCGAGCTGATCCGCGCGGAGCGGGCGCTGCAGCTGACCGGGTTCGACTCCGCGCTGGCTACCCGGTGCCTGCTCAACGCGCTGACCGCCGGGACCGGAGCCGACTCTGCCCCGCTGCGGGCGCTGACTGGCCGGCCATGACCGGGCCGGCCGCCAAGGACGACCCGCTGCTGCTCGTCATCGGCACGGGCGGCCAGGCCTACCGCGAGTACCTGCTGGCCTCCATCGCCACCCGCTACCGCGTCCACCTGCTCTGCGGCGCCGAGCCCGGCTGGTCGCGGGGATACCTGGACGGCTGGACCGTGCTCGACATGGACGACACCATCGACGCGGCGCCGATGTGCGCGGCGGCCAGGGACCTGGCCGCCCGCGAGCCGGTGCAGGGCGTGCTGAGCTGGGATGAGGCCAGGATCTTGCAGTCCGCCACGGTGGCCGCCGAGCTCGGCCTGCCCGGCGGCGACCCGGACATGGTGCTGCGCTGCCGGGACAAGCACCTGACCAGGGCGGCGCTGGCGGCGGGCGGCGTGCCACAGCCGCGTTCCGTGCTGGTGGGCGACCTCGGGCAGGCCGCCGCGATCGCCGCGGAGCTGGGGTACCCGGTCGTGCTCAAGCCGCGCGCGATGGGCGGCAGCCTGGGCGTGGTCCGCGCCGACACGCCCGCCGAGCTCACCGCGAGGTTCGAGTTCGCGCGCGACTGCGCGATCCCCGGGTCCTGGCGGTACGACGAGGGCGTGCTGGTCGAGCAGTACGTGGCCGGACCCGAGATCAGCGTGGACTCGGCGGTCCACGGGGGTGAGGTCCAGCCGATGTTCGTGGCCCGCAAGCAGGTCGGCTACCCGCCGTACTTCGAGGAAGTCGGCCACATCGTCGACGCCGCCGACCCGCTGCTGGCCGATCCCGGGCTGGCCTCGGTGCTGGCGGCGGCGCACCGCGCGCTCGGCTTCACCGACGGGATCACCCACGCCGAGTTCAAGCTCACCGGCGACGGCCCGGTGGTCATCGAGGTCAACGCCCGGCTCGGCGGCGGTCTCATCCCGTACCTGGGGATGCGCGCCAGCGGCATCGACCCTGGCCTGGCCGCCGCGGCGGCGGCCTGCGGGCAGCGGCCGCAACTGACCAAGGACCGGTCCGCGGTCGCGGGGGTGCGCTTCTTCTACCCCGAGCACGATGACACCGTCATCGGCGCGGTCCGGTTCGATCAGGCGGCGCTGCCGGCCGAGACCGACCTGGCGCTGGGACTGGCCGAGCCGGGGGAGATCATGTCGCCGCCGCCCAAGGGCACCATGCTGGGCCGGGTGGCGTTCGTGACCGTGCTGGCCGCCACGGTCACGGCCTGCCAGGCCGCGCTCGACGCCGCCGGGGCCGCGCTGATAATCGACCCGGCCTAATACCAAGCCAACCCCACTCCGCATGACCCCTTCACAGAAGAGAGAACACATGAGATGGCACCGTAGTTCATCGTGGCGAATTCTCGCCACGATGGGAATCGCGGCCCTTGCCGTGGGCACGGTCCCCGGCATGGCCTCCGCCGCGCCGACCCATTCAGGCGGTAATTACACGTGCACGGGCACCACGGCATCGCCAGGCACGCTGGCCGGCCATTATGCCAATGTGACCGTCACCGGGACATGCCTCGTGGACGCGGGAAATGTCAACATCGCAGGCAACCTCATAATCGCGCAGAACGCGTCGCTGGCCGCGGATTTCGGCCAGGACGACCAGACGATTTCCGGCACGTCGAATCTCACCGTCCGCGGCAACCTGATCGTCGAAAAGGGCGGCAGCGCGCTGCTCGGCTGCTATCCGCTCGCGGTTACCCTGTGGTTTGGGCCGCCCCCGACCTTGGCCTCGACGCCCGACTTCCCGTGCGATGACGACGCGAACCCGCTGACCACACCGACGCTTAGCGCGACCGAGTACATCGGCGGCAACCTGATCGCCTACGAGCCGCTTGGGGTCGTGGTGCACAACACGACGGTGCGCGGGAACGTGATCCAGTACGGCGGCGGCAACGGCACCGCCTTCGACCCGGTGGGCATCTTCGCCGCGTACATCCCGGGTGGTTCCCCCGCGGCCCCCGGCCAGATCGACCCGCCGGCCCCGCTGCCCGCCTACACCGACTTCAGCAACGTCAAGGCCGGCGGCAACCTGATCGTGACCGGGATGGACACCTCCTGGTACGGGATCATCAGGGACACCGTGCGGGGCAGCCTGATCGACAGGAACAACACCACCGCTCCCGACGGCAACGAGATGTCGGACAACACCATCCACGGCAACCTGATCTGCTCAGGGAACAACCCGGCCGTGGAGTACGGGGACAGCAACGGCGTGCCCAGCGAGGTCGGCGGCATCGCGACCGGCGAGTGCGGGTTCAACGTGCTGATCCCGAACCCGTCCCCGCTCTCGGTGTCGGGTCTGCCGTCCTACCCCCTCGATCACGTCGCGGTTCACCTGCACCGCTAGTACCACCCGCACCACATCGGGCCGGGGTGGCCAGGAGTATCTGGCCACCCCGGCGTCACCACGTTCACCCTGGTAGAACGGCTTATCGAGGCACCGCCGTGACATGGCCGTGATCGGCGCGGCGCACCTGGAACGGTAGTTACACGTGGTGCTATAGGCACTAAAGTTGCATTATGACCAAGATGAGCACTTGACGTAGATCATCTCTCATGTGAGCATTGTCCTGGCGACCAGGATTGCCATGAGAGGCAGCACGAGCGGGAGACCCTGGCAACAGCCTCTACCTCATCGTGTCGTCCTTTCTTAATGTTTACTGTTCGTCTTGCGTCATGCCCTTGAAGGCTCGTCCTGTTCAATGCCCCAGAAAGGCGGTGACAGCAGTGGCTCATCAAGAGGTGGAGATTCTCGCCGTTGGTGCCGGACCATCCAACCTGGCTTTAGCGGTTGCCGTCGAAGAGCTTGCCCCACCAGAAGTGGCGGCCAACACGGTCATCATCGAGCGGCACGAAAGTATCGCCTGGCAGCGCGGCATGCTCCTGCCGTGGACCCAAAGCCAGGTGTCTTTCCTCAAAGATCTCGTGACTTTGCGTAATCCGCTCAGCCGTTTCTCATTTGTCAATTACCTGCATTCCATGGGCAGGCTTGACGACTTCGTCAACATGGCCAGCTTCTTGCCGTTCCGGCTGGAGATATCTGACTACCTGCAGTGGGTGGCCAAGTCGCTGTCGCTGGTCCGGATCGAGTACAGCCGGGACTGCGCGGGCATCGAGTCCGTCCGGTCGGACGACGGCCAGACGGCTCCCAACTGGCTGGCGCGGATGGCCGACGGGTCCACGATCGCGACGCGGAACCTGGTGATCGGGGCCGGGCGCGATGCGCATGTGCCCGCCGCCTTCGCCGGGCTGCCCCGGGAGCGGGTCATCCACAGCACCGAGTACTCACGCCGGATGGCCGACGTCGACCCGCAGGCGCCCCACCGGGTGGTCGTCGTGGGCGCGGCGGAAAGCGCCGCGGAGATGCTCTGGGAGACCTACCAGCGCTTCCCCCGGGCGCAGTGCACGATGGTCATCCGGTCGATCGGGCTCGACTACTACCAGACGAGCAAATTCACGAACGAGCTCTTCTTCCCCGCCTACACCGACCGGTTCTACGCCGCGCCGGAACAGACCAGGGAACAGGTGCTGACCGCCATGCGCCGCACCAACTACGCGGCCGTGACCCCGGACATGCTCGACACCTTGTTCCGGCAGATCTACCTGGAGCGCCTGACCGGCGAGCAGCGGCTGTCCATGGTCACCATGGTCGACGTGGAGGCGGCCGAGATGGTGGGCGGTGAGGTCGTGCTCACCCTCAACGACCGGATGCGGGGCGGCCGCGACGAGCTGCATTGCGACCTGGTGCTGCTCGGCACCGGCTTCGAGCCGAGGATGCCCAGCCTGATCCAGAACCTGGCCGACTCGTGCGGCATCGGCGACGTCCGGGTCAGCCGCAACTACCGGATGATCACCCCGCCGGACATCACGGCGGGCTGCTACCTGCAAGGAACCAACGAGGCCACGCACGGCATGGCGGACTCGCTCATCAGCGTGCTCGCCGTCCGGGCCGGCGAGATCGTCAACGACCTGCTCGCCCACCGCGACCAGGCGGACCCGGCCGACACCGCCTTAATGCGGGCCTGACCACGGGAGTATGTGATGGAAATCCGCAAGCTCGACCGGGACGCCATGCCGACCGAATACGGGGTGAGCGTCCAGCGGCTGGTGCCGTGGGCCGCGCTCAACGCGCCGTTCGAGGGCGCCTGGTGCGTCATCGCGCCGGGCCAGGCCACCGACGCGCACTCCCACCACGAGTACGAGATCTTCATCGCGATCTCGGGTGAGGGGGCGCTGGAGGCCGAGGGCGAGCGCCGCTCGTTCATGCCCGGGGACATCGTGCACTTCCCGCCGGGCGTGCATCACCAGGTCATCAACGCCGGGCCGGGGGACTTCCAGTTCTACAGCGTGTTCTGGGACACCGACATGTCGGAGAAGTTCGCCGCCCGGCACGCGGGTACGCCATGAAACTCCTCGGACTCGAGGCCCGGCAGAACGCGCACTACTACCACTCGCGTTATGAGCTGGTGCGGGACTTCGGCGCGGACCTGTTCGTGCTCAACGGCATCGGCGAGGAGGACTACTGGACGCCGGGCCGCTACCGGGTGGCCGGCTCGCAGAAGATCGACGACATCATCGCCGCCGCCCGGGCCTGGCACGACGACGAGGGCTTCGAGGGCGTGTTCTCGTTCTCCGAGTCCGGCGTGATGGCGGTGGCCGCGGTGGCCGAGGCGCTCGGGTTGCCCAGCGTGGGCGTGGACGCGGCCCGCAAGAGCCGTAACAAGCTGCTCATGCGCCAGGCCTACCAGCAGGCCGGCGTGCCGCATCCGCAGTTCCGCTTCGTGACCAGCCTGGAGGAGGCCAAGGCGGCCGCGGCCGAGTTCGGCTATCCGGTGGTGCTCAAGCCGACGCTGGGCGCCGCCAGCAACTACGTGTTCCGGATCGACGATGACGAGGACATGGCGGCGCGGTACTCCGACGCCATCGACGGCATGCAGCGCATGTCCTGGTACCTGATGGAGGCCGAGGGGCTGGACCTCGGGCCCTACGGGCTGCTCGTGGAGTCGTTCCTGGACGGCCACGAGCACCTGTTCGAGGCGCTGGCCTGGGACGAGGAGGTCTACCTCGGGTCCGCGGTGGACCGGGTCACCGCCGAGGGCGAGACCTTCGACGACGACGTGCACCGCGCGCCGACCCGGCTCGGCGGAGCCGAGCTCAGCCGCGTCCACCAGATCATCACGGACGCGGCCCACGCCCAGGGCCTGCGGCGCAGCGTCATGCACGCCGAGGTCAGGTTCCACCAGGGCGAGCCGTACGTGGTGGAGATCGCCATCCGGCCCGGCGGCGGCGGCCTCGATCTCGTCGCCCAGGTGACGGCCGATTACAGCCCGATCGAAGCGGTGATGGACGTGGCCCGCGGGGTGAAGCCCAAGGTGCGGCACTACCAGCCCACCGGCGTGCACATGATGGGGACCTGCCTGATCTGCCAGGCCGGCCAGGTGGAGTACGTCCGGGTGCCCGAGGCGGTGACCAACGCCGAGCAGACGCTGATGGCCAAGATCACCGCGCAACCGGGCGACGTCATCCGCCGCCCGCCGGACGGCAACAACATCCTGGGGTTCCTCATCGTCACCGGCACCTCCGACACCGACGCCCAGGCGACGCTGGAAGACTTCGCCGACCAGATCGACGTCAAGCTCGTCGGCCAGCCGCTCACCACCACGAACACGCCGTGGCCACGGCTGCGGGCGGCGCATGTCGCACCGTGAGCTCACCGAGCTTTACCTGAAGGAGACGGCGCGGCGCGGGATGGCGCCCAGGGACCTGATCGAGGTCGCGAACGCCGAGATGGACCTGGCCGCGACCACCTACTTCGGGCGCTGCATGACCCGTCCTGTCTTCCTCGGCCAGGCCGAAGCGCAGCAGCTCACCGCCGACCTGGACAACCTGTTCCAGGCGCTGACGGCGCTGCCCGGCCGGCTGTTCGGCGGCGACTTCGCCGCCTTCGCGCGGGCCGTGGGGCTCACCGAGGACCAGGTCACCGCCGTCGTGCGGTCCCGCGGGCCGGCCCTGGCCCGGATGGGACGCGCCGACCTGTACCCGGACGCCTCCGGATTCCGGCTGATGGAAATCAACATGGGCAGCACCACCGGCGGCGGCGACAACGCCATGCTCAACCGGGCCATGCTCGCCCATCCGGCGCTGGCGGAGTTCGTCCAGGCGCACTCGCTGTCCTACGTGGACACCCTGGCCGAGGTGGCGAAGACGGTCATGGCCGAGTGCGGTATCAGCGCCCACGACGGATCGCTGGTCGCCGCCGCCGACTGGCCGCCCGCGGTCGAGACGTTCTCCGCGGTGCTGCACACCAGCGCCAAGGAACTGGCCGGGCACGGCCTCGACCTGGTCCCCTGCCACCTCGGCCAGCTGAGCCTGCGGGACCACCGGGTCTGGCTCGGCGACCGCCCGGTCGACGTGATCTACCGGGTCTTCATGATCGAGGACCTGCTGCACCCGGACGGGCCGACGCTGATCGACCCGATCCTGCGCGCGGCCGAACGCGGCGAAGTGAAGATCTTCACGCCGATGGACTCCGAGCTTTACGGCAGCAAGGGTGCCCTGGCGCTGCTGTCCGACGAAGCCAACCGCCAGCTGTGCACCGCGGCGGAGCGAGCGAGCCTGGACCGGCTGCTGCCGTGGACGTCGATGCTGAGGTCCGGCCCGGTCACCGTGGCCGGAGAACGCGTGGACCTGCTCGAGTACGCCACGGCCGAACGCGAGGACCTGATCCTCAAGCCCACCGCCATGCACGGAGGCCTGGGCGTCACGGCCGGCTGGCTGGCCGGCGCCGCCGAGTGGGACGAACGGCTGCGCACCCAGCTCGGCGGTCCCTACGTGCTCCAGCGGCGGATCCGCCCGGTCCCTGAGCTGTTCCCCGGCGAGGCCGGCCCGGAACCGTGGGTGCTCACCTGGGGGGCGTTCTTGTGCGGGCCCGGCTACGGCGGCATGTGGGTCCGCGGCACCACCGACCCGGACACCGGCGGCGTCAACATGGCCACCGGCGCCTCGGCCACCTGCTGCTTCCACGAACAAGCCCCAGCCTCGCCCGCGGCCGCCCGGCGCCCGTGAGAGTGTGCGTGGCGGGCGGCGGGCTCGCCGGTTCCCTGCTGGCCTGGCGGCTGGTCCAGCGGGCCGGGACCGAGGTCGACCTGATGACGGGCGCCCGGCCGGCCGCCGACGCCACCGCGGCCTCGGGCGGCGCGGTCCGGGCGTATGAGACCCAGCCCGCCCAGCGGGCGCTGGCCATCGCCAGCCTGACCGAGCTGCTCGCGAGCCGGACCCTGCGCCAGTGGGGTGACTACCGCGAGACCGGCTTCGCTTACCTCCGCGCGCCCGGGGCCGACCTGGGCGGCGCGCTGGCCGAGATCGACAGGGAGCTGCCCGGCTCGGCGGAGCTGATCTCGCCCGCCGAGGCGTTCGGAGCCGACGACGGGAGCCCGGCCTGGGCCGGTGACGACTCGGCGGTGGTGGTGCGCGAGCGGCGGGCCGGTTACCTGTCACCTGGCCGCCTGCGGGACGCCGTCATCGAGGACTTCGCCGCCCGGCCCGGCGCCCGGGTCCGGTCAGAAGCGTTCGGGGCCGGCCCCGGCGGCTATGACGCGGTGGTCCTCGCGGCCGGCCCGTGGACCCCCCGGTTGCTGGCCGGGCTCGGGCTGCCCGCTGACGGCTACCGGACCAGGTCGATCCAGTACACGATCTACCAGGCGGGCCCCTGGCGCCCGGTCGGCTTCACCGACGACAGGACCGGGCTGTACGGGCGGCCGGCCTCCGGCGGCGGCCTGCTGCTCGGCGTGCCCACCACCGAATGGGACGTGCCGCCCGACGCCGCCCAGGTCACCGGCTCCTGGCACGACCAGGCGCGGCAACGGGCGGCGGACTGCTTCCCACGCCTCAAGCTTGGCCGCGTCCGGCAGCAGGTAGCGGCGGCGGACTGCTACTGCGACCCGCCCATCCTGGCCCTGCGCGAACTAACCGGGCGCGAACTATCCGGGCAGGCGCCGCGAACCTTCACCTTCACCGGCGGCTCGGGCGGCTGCGTCAAGACCGCGCTGGCCGCCAGCCAGCGCGCGGCCGACCAGCTAGCCTAGGTGCCATGCGAGTCGGATTCGTGGTCCCGCACGCGGACGCGCGGGAATTCGCGCAGCTCGCGTCGCTGGCCGAGGAGCACGGCTGGGACGGCATCTTCACCTGGGAAGCCGTCTGGGGGGTGTACGCGTGGTCGACGCTCGCCGCGGCCAGCATGGTGACGAGGCGGATCAAGCTCGGCACGCTGCTCACCCCGGCCGCGCGGTGGAGGCCGTGGGACCTGGCCTCGGCCGTGGGGACCGTGGACCGGCTCAGCGGCGGCCGGGTCATCCTGAGCGCCGGGCTCGGCGCGGTACACCCCGGGTGGACGGCGTTCGAAGCCGACGAGGGGCGCCGGACCCGGGCGCAGAAGCTGGATGAGTGCCTGGCCATCTACGCCGGGCTGATGGGCGGGCAGCCGTTCAGCTACTCCGGCCGTCACTACAGCGCCCAGCCGACGGACTTCCAGCCGCCACCCCCTCCGGTCCAGCGACCGCACCCGCCGGTCTGGATCGCCGGCGCGCAGGTGGCCGGCCGGGACAAGCAGCTCTCCCTGGACCGGGCGGCCCGGTGGAACGGGCTGTTGCCGCAGATCATCGAGGCCGACGACACCCGGCGGCACCTGCGCACCCCGGACGAGCTGGCCGTCGTCCTTGACCTGGTGGCATCACGCCGTCACGCCCTCGGGCTGTCCGCCGCGCCCTACGACGTCGTCGTCGAGGCGGACAGCACCGGTGAGTTTGTCCAGCTCGAACCACCCGACCCGGCGACGTGGGGCGCCGCCGGGGCGACCTGGTGGATCGAGAGCTGGTGGGGCGTCCCGGCCGGCCCCGGCGGGCTCGCCGAGGTCAGGCGGCGGGTGCAGGCGGGTCCGTTCGGAATATAAATGATGTTCAGCTCAGGTCGACCACGATCGGCGCGTGGTCAGAGGGCCCCTTGCCCTTGCGGGCCTCGCGGTCCACGTACGCCGCCCGCACCCGGCCGGCCACCGGCTCGGTCGCGTACACCAGGTCGATTCGCATGCCCTTGTCGGCGGGGAAGCTGCCGGCCCGGTAGTCCCAGTAGGTGAACGGGTGCGGCCCCTTCATCGGGACCGGCACCACGTCGGTCAGGCCGAGCGCCCGCAGGTCGGCCAGGGCCTGCCGTTCGGGCGCCGTGACGTGCGTCGAGCCGACGAACACCGCCGGGTCCCACACGTCCGCATCGGTCGGCGCCACGTTGAAATCGCCGCACGCCGCGAGCCGCGCCGGCTCACCGGTCTCGCTCAGCGCGGCCAGCTCGGCGGCCAGCGCGGTGCGCAGCGCAGCGTACCAGTCCAGCTTGTAGGCGTAGTGGGCGGACTCCGGGGTCCGGCCGTTGGGCGCGTACAGCGACCAGATCCGGATCCCGCCGCAGGTGGCGCCGACCGCGCGGGCTTCTGGCCGGCGCAGGCCGGGCTCGTCGATCAGGGCAGGCTCCCCCGGTTCGCCCTGGTAGCCCGGCTCGCCGGGAAAGCCAAGGCGCACTCGTAGCCGAGCTCACCGACCTCCGCCGCCGGAAACAAGGCGGCCGCGCACTTGGTCTCCTGCAGGCAGACGATGTCGGGCTTGGTCTCGGCCAGCCAGTCCAGCAGCCTCGGCAGCCGGGCCTTCACCGAGTTCACGTTCCATGTCGCCAGGCGCACCTTTTATAGCCTTCCACCGCGAGCGTGACCCATACCGGATAACCGGCTCTTCCATGATGCCGGAAGGAGCATTATCCGGCAGAAGACCGACACAAGGTGACCGTCCGCGGGGAGCAGTTCCAGCCCAGCGAAGAGCGTTCCTGATGCCGCGGAAATGTCACACCCAGGGACTAACATCAAATACATGTTCGATATAGAAAAACCGGGCAGCCGACCCGGCACGATCCTCGCAACCGGCACCATCCCCGATGCCACTAGCACCCGCTCTGGCCCAGGCACCAGTCTCCCCGCGCCTTGCGCCGCCGGTGATCCGAATCCGCCTGAGACCGGTGTGCCGCTAGAGCGGGTGGAGGCGCAGCTCTGCGAGCTGGCCGGGCACCTGGCCGCGGCGACCTGCCGGTTCCTGATCCTGCTCGGCGACTTTGACGCCCGCCGCGGCTGGGCGTCCTGGGACATGAACAGCTGCGCCCAGTGGCTGTCCTGGAAGTGCCAGCTGTCGTCAGGGACCGCCCGCGAGCATGTCCGGGTCGCCCGGGCGCTGCGGGACCTGCCCGTCCTGCGCGCCGAGTTCGGGGCCGGGCGGCTGTCGTACGCCAAGGTGCGGGCGCTGACCCGGATCGCCACGCCGGCCACCGAGGCGGGCCTGGCCGAGATCGCCGGGCCGATGACGGCGAACCAGCTGGACCGGTTCGCTCGCGCCCACCGGCAGGTTAGTCATGCCGATGACGTCGGGGCGCGGGTGCGGCGGCGGCTGGCGTGGCGGTTCGAGGACGACGGGTCGCTGGCCGGCACATTCCGGCTGCCCCCGGTGGCCGGCGCGGTGCTGCTGCAGGCTCTGCGCGCCGCGGCCGGAGACCTGGACCCGCGCCCCCGCGACCACGACACGGGCAGTGAGGCCGATAGGGTTCCCGCGGAAACGCCCGCGCCCGCCGGGCCTGAGGGCGAGGAGCCCGCTGTCGCGCCTGGGCCGCGGCCGGTGACGTCCTCGGACCTGGCCGATGCGCTGCTTGTCATCGCCGAGGCATTCCTGGCCGGCCAGGTGGCCACCACCAGCGACCCCGAGATCTACCAGGTCATCGTCCACGTCGGCACCGACGCCCTACCCTCCGCCAGCCCGGCTCCCGGCGACCCGGCCGCTGCGGCCGGCGCTCCCGCGGGAACGCGGCTGGCCCCCCGTACGCCCGGTCACCCCGCCGACCCGGCCCGCTGCCACCTCCAGGACGGCCCCGCGATCAGCATCAGCACCGCCCAGATGATAACCTGCACCGCCGCCCTGAGCTGGCTGCTGCACGACCGGGACGGCACCGCCCTGGACGCCGGCCGGCGCCGCCGGCGCCCGACCTCCACGCAGCGGCGCGCGGCCCGCGACCGGGACCATTGCCGGTGCCGTTATCCCGGTTGTGAGTCCCGCCGGGTCGACTTGCACCACATCCAGTACTGGAGCAACGGCGGGAAGACCAGCCTGGACAACCTCCTCAGCCTGTGCAAATACCACCACATGCTGGTCCACGACCGCGGCTACCTCATCGCCGCCGGCCCCGGTGGCGCATTTACCTTCTACCGCCCCGACGGGACCCAGCTGCCCGGTAGCCCCGCCCTGCCTGAGGCGGACGGGACCATCGGGGACTGCCACGACGCCGACATCACCACGGACACCATCGTCCCCGCCTGGTACGGCGAACGCCTCGACCTGGACTACGCCATCTACACCAGCTTCGCCAACGCCGACTACCAGGCCCGCCAGCAGCACGCACCCACCTGACGTCAGCTCAGACCGCTACGCCTCGGAGTCGTAGCGGAAGCCGTCGATGAAGCGGCGGAACACGCCGCCCTCATGGGCCAGCGGCGGAGCCGGCGGCGGGGCCTCGGAACGTTCCCGGCCGATGGGCTGGTCGTAGTCAGCCCGCGCGATGGCGTCCACGATCTGGGGCTCGTCGAACGCGGCCGAGCCAGGGATCTCGGGCACGTAGCCGACCAGGTCCCCGTCGAGCAGGACTTCGGCTTCCAGGCTGGTGGTGCCTTCTGCGCCCCAGATGGCCTCCCGGCCGCCGCCCGCGTCGACCTGCACCGCGTAGGCGTCGATACCAGACTTCTTCAAGTGCGCGTTAATGCCGCGATCCCTGAGCGCGTCAGTGACACGGCGGGCACGATTCTCGTCCATGCCCGCCAGGGTACCCAGGTCAGGCCATGAGCCGGCGAATCGTGATACCACCCCATCGTCACAGCGGGCCGCGGGGGCTACATTCTGATGTAAGGCGTTTCCGGTTGACGAGGCGGGACGGAAGCAGGATGTCGCTGACCAGAACGCAGCTCCCCGTGCGGCTGACCCCGCTGGTGGGCCGCGCGAGCGAACTCGGCGACGTGGTGGACGCCCTGGACCGCAGCCGGCTCGTCACCTTGACCGGGCCGGGCGGGGCGGGCAAGACACGACTGGCGCTGGCCGCCGCGAAGACGACAAGCGAAAGTTTCCCGGCCGGGGTGCACTGGGTGGCGCTCGCCCAGATCAACGACCCGGCCATCGTCGGGCAGACCATCGCCACCCAGCTCGGCGTGCCTGACACCCCGGGCCAGGACGCCGCCGAAGCGGTGGCCGAGCAGATAGCCGACCACCGGATGCTGGTGGTGCTCGACAACTGCGAGCACCTGGCCGAGGCCGCGGCCGACGTGGCGGAATACCTGCTGGCGTCCTGCCCGGCCCTGGTCGTGCTGGCCACCAGCCGTGAGGCGCTCGGGGTGGAGGGCGAACTGAGCTGGCAGGTGCCGCCGCTGTCGCTGCCGAAGGCCGAACCCGCGCCCACCGCGGCGGCGCTGGCCAGATCCGACGCCGTCACGCTGTTCGAACAGCGGGCGCAGCTGGTGCGGCCGTCCTTCCGGGTCAGCGACGAGAACGCGGCCGGCGTCCTGACCATCTGCCAGCGACTCGACGGGCTGCCCCTCGCGATCGAACTGGCGGCCGCCAGGATGCGGATCATGTCCGCGGACCAGCTGGCCGAACGGCTGGACGACATCTTCGCCGTACTGGTCGGCGGCGCGCGCTCGGCCCCGCCCCGCCATCAGGCCCTGCGCGCCACCCTGGACTGGAGTCACGACCTGCTCGACGCCGATGAGCGCGCGGTGTTCCGCCGGCTGGCCGCCTTCTTCGGCGGTTTCACGCTCGGCGCGGCCGAACGGATCGCCGCAGGCGGCGAGATCCGGCCCGACGCGATGCTGGAGATGCTGACGCGGCTGGCGGACAAGTCGCTGCTGCGGGTTGAGCACGCACGGGGCGACTCGCGCTACTTCTTCCTGGCCATCATCCGGGATTACGCCAGGGAAAAACTCGAGGAGGCGGCCGAAACCGGCTCGGTGCGGCGGGCGCACCTGCAGTACTTCACCGAGCTCGTGGAGCGCGCCGCGGCCAGCATCGAGCAAGTCGAGGCGGAGACCGGCCGTCTCGAAGCTGAACTCGACCGGCTGGACGCCGAGCTGCCGAACCTACGGCGCGCGGTCGAGTTCGCGATGGAATCGGGCGACGCGGTGGCGGCGCTGACGCTCACCGGCCCGCTCGACCGCTACGCCTCCCTGCGCGGTCGCTACCACGAGATCCGGCAATGGCTGGACGCGGCGGTCACCTCCGGCCCGGACGCGCCCGCCGAGCTGAGGGCCAAGGCGCTCCTCGGCGGCGGCCGGCTCGCCCTGCTGCAGTGCGACTATGCGGCCGCGGTGCGCAGGCTGGACGCGGCGCTGCGGCTGTACCGCGAGCTCGCGGACCCCAGAGGCATCGCCTGCAGCCTGCAGGCCCTCGGCAGCGTGGCCCGTGAGCAGGGCAGATACGCCCGGGCGGTGGAACTACACGCGGAGTGCCTGGCCATCGCCGAGGCCACTGGGGACCGGTCGGCGGCGGCGAACGCACGCAACTACCTCGCCTTCGCGTCCTGGCTGCAGCGCGACTTCGCCCAGGCCAGCGAGCAGGCCGCCACCGCACTTGCGGTATTCCGCGACCTCGGCGACGTCGACGGGGTCGCCTCGGCCCTGATCAACCTGGGGACGGCGGCGCGCTACCAGGGCGACGGTGAACGGGCGTCCGCGTTGCTGACCGAGAGCCTGTCCCTCTCCGAGGGGATCGGATACCAGGAGGGCATCGCCTGGTCGGCCGAGCAACTCGGCCTGCTCGCCGCCGTCGACGGCGACCCCGCCGCCATCCCGTTGCTGCGCCGCAGCCTGGACCTGCACAGCGAGCTGCGCGATCGATGGCGGATGTCCAGCGTGCTCGAAGATCTCTCGGCGCTCGCCGTCGCGCAGGGCCACGCGCTGTCGGCGGCGCGACTGCTCGGCGCGGCCGAAGCGATGCGCGGCGCGATCGGTACGGCCGTCGCGCCCTGCGAGCGGCTCCAGCACAACCAGACCAC
>JBEKGC010000212.1:0-12456 GCA_050013055.1 Streptosporangiaceae bacterium | reverse complement strand
GCGCGCTGCGGGACCGGGGCGAGGACGTCGTGGTCGGCTTCGCCCAGGCCCGCGGGCGCCCCCGCACCGCCGAGGCGATCGGCGGCCTCGAAGTCATCCCGCCCCGCGCCGCCCCGGGCGCGCACGACGGCGCGCACGACGGCGCGCACGACGGCGCGCACGACGGCGCGCACGACGGCGCGGGCGGCGGCGCGGAGATGGATGCCGGCGCCGTGCTGGCCCGCAAGCCCGCCGTGGCGCTGGTCGACGACTTCGGCAGGCACACCCGGGCCATCGGATCGCTGCGAGACGCCGGGATCGATGTCATCAGCACCGTGGACGTGTGTGACCTGGAGCGCGCCGCCGAGACCGTGCGGCAGATCACCGGGCAGCCGGCCGCGGCGACGGTGCCGGACGCCGCGCTCGCCGAGGCCGAGGAGATCCGGTTCCTCGACAACTCGCCCGCGGCGCTGCGCAAGCGACTGGGGCACGGGAACATCTATCCGGGCAGTCCGCCCGGGCCGTTCGGCCAGGGGCTTGAGGGCTTGTTCCGGACCGAGAACCTGGCCGCGCTGCGCGAGATCGGGCTGCGTGTCGTCGCGGAGACGCTGGCCGTGCCTGGGGTCGCGCGGCCGCGGGAGCCGCAGGACGTGCTGGTGGCCGTCACCGTGCCTGACCAGGCCGACCTGCTGGTGCAGCGGGGCGTCCGGCTGGCCCGGCGCAGCAGCGCCACCTGCACCGTGCTCACCTTCAGCGCGCCGCCCGGGCCCGCGGCCCAGGGGGACGGAGCGGCCCAGCCGGCCGAGGTGGCCGAAGTGGCCGAGGTGGCTGGAGCGGCCGGGGCCGCCGGGGCCGCGGTCATGGTCCGGCCCGGCCCAGCTGTGGTGGCGACGATCGCCCAGGCGGTGCGCGAGACCGGGGCCACGAACCTGGTCATGGCGGTGCCGCCGGCCGGCTGGCTTGACCGCTGGCGCCCCGGCCTGGTGGAGCGGGTGGCCGATCAGCTGCCCGACGTCTACCTGCACCTGACCGTCGGCCGCCCGGGCCCGCCGGTGAGATCCGATCATGGCGCGGGCGCGCAGGACAGCGCGGCCGGCGCCGCCCGGAGGCGGGGTACCATCCGGGTCTATCTCGGCTATGCCGCTGGCTGCGGCATCACGACCGCGATGCTGGAGGAAGCCGGGCGCCGGCGCTCACGCGGATCAGACGTCGTGGTCGCGGCGGTCGACTGCCGCGGCCGGGAAGGTGTCAGCGAGCTGCTCCACGGCCTGGAGCTGATCGGCGACGGCACCGCCCTGGACACCGGCGCGGTGCTGGCCAGGCACCCCGAGGTGGTGTGTATCGACGACCTGTCGGCCGTCAGCGCCGACGGCGAAAGCCGCCTGGCCGCCGCCCGCCGGATCGCCGAGGCCGGCATCGCCGTCGTCGCCACCGTGCACCTCGGCCAGCTGCAGGCCGGTGACGGTGCGGACGAGACCGCGGCCCTCGCCCTGGCCGACGAGATCGAGCTGGTGGACGCGCCGCCGTCGGTGCTGGCCGACCGGGTCAGGCGGGGTGAGATCGTCCCGGCCGCCGCGGTGGACCACGCGCTGCACACCGAGTACCGGCCCGAGGCGCTCGGCGCCCTGCGGGAGCAGGCCTTCACGATCGTGGCCGAGCACGCCGACCAGCAGCTGGCCGCCTACCGGCAGGGCAGCTGGCCGGCCGGCGACGACGCGCCGCCCGTCATCTTGGGCTGCGTCGCCCCGCGGCCCGGGATGGAGCCGCTGATCAGGTGGTCGGCCGCTCTCGCCGCCCGGCTGGCCGGGGAATTCCGGGTGGCCGTGGTCACGCCGTCACCGCCGCCGCCGGCGGACCCGGTCTTGGCGCGCTACGCGGCGCTGACCGGGCAGCTCGGCGGCCGGTTCGATGCGCTGCGCGGCACCCCGGCCGCCGCCTTGGCCGGGTTCGCCCGCCAGCACCACGTCACCGAGCTGGTGCTGGCCCGCGCGGCCGAGCCAGCCGGCCGCCGTCCCGCCGTGCTGCGCGAGCTCATCCGGGCGGTCGGCGGTCTCGAGGTGCACCTCTTGCCGGCCCAGGCGCACTGAGGGCTCAGTGCAGGCCCTCGGCGAACGGGCCGAGCGAAAGCGCGGGCAGGAAGGTCAGGAAGACCAGGATCAGGGCCACGCCCAGGGTGAGCGCGACGAACGTCGGCCCGTGCGTGCGCAGGGTGCCTGCGGTCACCGCGACCGGCCGCTGCCGGGCCAGCGCGCCGGCCAGCCCGAGCACGAACACCATCGGCAGGTACCGGCCCACCAGCATCACGATGGCCAGGATGACGTTGTAGAAGGTGGTGTTGCCCGACAGCCCGCCGAACGCGCTTCCGTTGCTGTTCGCCGAACTCGTGAACGCGTAGATCAGCTCGGACAGCCCGTGCGCGCCCGGGTTGAAGAGAGCGGCCCGGCCCGCGGGCAGCGCGACGGCCAGGCCGGCGCCGACCAGCAGGGCCAGGGGAGTGGCCAGGTAGTAGAGCACCACCATCGTCATCTCCGGGGCCCTGATCCGCTTGCCCAGGTATTCCGGGGTCCGGCTGACCATCAGGCCGCCCAGGAACACGGCGATCAGCACCACCATCAGCAGGCCGTACAGGCCGCTGCCCACCCCGCCCGGGCTGATCTCGCCCAGCATCATCGCGGACAGCAGCATGCCGCCGCCGAACGCGGTGAAGCTGTCGTAGCTGGCGTCCGCCGCGCCGTCCGCGGTGGAGGTGGCCGCCACCCCGAACAGCGCGCTGCCGCCGGCGCCGAACGCCGTCTCCTTGCCCTCCATGGCGCCGTGCGCGGCGACCGGGACCGGTCCCGCCGGATGCGTCTCCGCCGCGACGGTGACGCCGGTCCACGCGGCGAGCAGCAGGCCGGCCACGGCGAGCAGCGTCCACCCCTGGCGGCGCTGCCCCGCCATCCGGCCGAACATCCTGATGCACGCCACCGGCACGAGCAGCATCACGATGATCTCGATGACGTTCGTCAGCGGGGTCGGGTTCTCGAACGGGTGCCCGCTGTTGGCGTTGAAGAACCCGCCGCCGTCCCCGGACATCAGCTTGATCGGCTCCCAGGACGCCACCAGGCCGCCCGGGATCGCCTGCTGGCCGCCGGTCACCGTGGTGACCAGGTGCCAGTTGCTCAGGTTCTGGATGACGCCGAGGCCGCCGAGCACCAGTCCGAAGACCAGCGCCAGCGGCAGCAGCACCCGGGTGACGGCGCGGGCCAGGTCGACCCAGAAGTTCCCCACCCGGTCCGTCTCGCGCCGGACCAGGCCCCTGATCAGCGCCAGCGCGGCGGCCAGGCCCACCGCGGCGGACAGGAACGCCTCGGTGCCCAGCCCCGCGGCCTGGGCCAGGTATCCGAGCGTGGTTTCACCGGCGTAGTTCTGCCAGCTGGTGTTGGTGGTGAAGCTGACCGCGGTGTTGAAGGCCAGGGCCGGGTTCAGGCCGGCCTGGCCGAGCGAGTACGGCAGCCAGGCCTGCGCCCGCAGCAGCAGGTACAGGACGAGGATGCCGCCCAGCGAGACCGCGAGCAGCGAGGTCAGGTAGACGGTCCAGCGCTGGTCGGTGTCGGGATCGATGCCGGCCAGCCGGTAGAGCACCCGCTCGGCCCGCCAGTGCCGGGCGGAGCAGAAGGTCCGCGCCATGTAGTCGCCGAGCGGCACGTGCAGCGCCCCGACGACCACGATCACCACGACGGCCTGAAGCCAGCCAGCCACGACGGCGCCTCCTGGGGGAAGTCGGGTTCACGTGACTCCCACTCAAGCACCGGAGACGGGCGGCCCGGCCCGTGCTAACAGGCCCTAAGCGCCTTCGGGCCGGATGCTGACGGCATCCATGCCCCGGCCCGGGCGGCCGCGAGGCTTCTTGTGCGTGATGATCACGCCCTTGTCGAATATCTCGCCGCCCCACACGCCGCACGGCTCGGCGCGCTCGATCGCCCCGGCCAGGCAGGCCAGCCGCAGGGGGCACGTCCGGCACGAGGCCTTGGCCGCGGCCAGGTCCGCCGGGAGGTCGGAGAACCAGAGCCGCGGATTGCCGCTGCAGGGCAGCGGGACGGCGAGTTCGTCGGTCTGGATGACCAGCGCCAGCAGCGAGGTGCTCGTCACGCCGCACCCTCCCTTCTCCAGATGACCGGGCCCCGCGGCCGAATCCGGTCCGGCCGCGTCCGCAGTTCGAGTCTGCGCCCGCGCCCCTGGGCCCCGCATCAGCCAGTCGGCCGGCATCGCCTACGCCGAAAGGCGTACGCCCGCGGCCCCGGACGGTCAGCGCAGGGTATCGGCGTACGCCTTGAGCGCGGCCAGCGTCCGCGTGCTCTCCGCCCGGAACGCCCGGACCAGGACCGGCCGGGCCAGCGTCAGCGACCGCGGCACGTCCATCGTCACCACCCGCGTCACCCGGGTCACCCGGGTCGGCCCGGCGCTCGGCGTCAGCGTGTAGCGCAGGGTCACCTCGATGATGCCGGCCCGCAGCCGCATCGTCATCGGCTGCCGGAAAGTGATCTTCGTCGGCCGCTCGAACTCGGTCACGGTCCCGTGCCGCACGCCGAACGGCCCAGGCTCGGTGTAGGTGGTGCCCAGCGTGACCGGGTCCGAGGAGATCCGGGTGGTGCCGCGGAAGGCCGAGGAGGTGGTCAGCCACCGGTCCTGGCCCTTGAAGTCGATGATCACGTCGAAGATCGTCTCGGCCGGGCACTGGATATCGGCCTGGGCCGGGATGACGGGCACGGGTCAACGATGGCCTCGAGGGTCCGGCCTGTCAATGGTCCATCGTGCGGATGTCCGGGCCGCCGCCCCGGTCCTGTCCTGCTCCTGTCCCGGTCCTGTCCCGGTCAGGCGGTGAGCGCCTCGGCGGGCTCGGCGCAGGCCCGCACGATCTCCTCCAGGGGCAGCCCGAGCGCGGCGGCCAGCGCGGCTACGGTGAAGAACGCGGGGGTGGCGATCCGGCCGGTCTCGATCTTACGCAGCGTTTCCGCGGGTACGCCGGAACGGGCGGCGATCTCGGCCATGCTGCGCGGCCCGCGCGCCTCGCGCAGCAGCATGCCGAGGCGTTCGCCGCGGGCGTGCTCGAGGTGGCTCAGGGGGGGTCGGACCATACCGTGATATTAATACCGGTATAGTTATCCCGCAAAGGGGAGGTGCACCGTGGTGGAGATCAAGACGGCCGGCGAGGTTCAGGCCATGCGGGCGGCCGGGCGGGTGGTGGCGCAGATCCTGGCGTCCGTTCAGGATCAGGCGAAGGCAGGCGTCCGGCTGAGCGAACTTGACGAGGTCGCCCGCGATGTCCTGGCCCAGGCGGGAGCCACCTCGCCGTTCCTGGGCTACCAGCCGGGGTTCGCGCCCATCCCGTTCCCCGCGGTCATCTGCACCTCGGTCAACGAGGCCGCACTGCACGGTATCCCGACCGGGTACCGGCTGGCCGAAGGGGACCTGCTCAGCGTGGACTGCGGCGCCGTGCTTGACGGCTGGGCGGGCGACGCCGCCGTCTCCTTCACGATCGGGCCGCCGGACCCGGCCGACGCGCGCCTGATCGCGACGGCCACCGCGGCCCTGCGCGCGGGCATCGCCGCCGCGGCTCCCGGCGGCCGGATCGGCGACATCTCGGCGGCGATCGGCAAGGTCGGCCGCGGCGCCGGCTACGGCATCTGCACCGATTTCGGCGGGCACGGCGTCGGCCGGGCCATGCACGAGGACCCGCACATCCCGAACGAGGGGCGCCGTGGCCGCGGTCACCGCCTCGTGCCCGGGCTGGTCCTCGCGATCGAGCCGTGGTTCCTGGCCGGCGGCAAGGACAGCTACGAGATCGACGCCGACGGCTGGACGATCCGCAGCGGCGACGGCAGCCGCGCCGCTCACGTCGAGCACACGGTGGCCATCACCGCCGACGGCCCGCAAATCCTGACGCTGCCGTAAATATCCCGGCCGAACGGGCCGTGCTTTCCACCCCAGCCCAGCTCAGCCACCCATGGTCGCTGAGTTCCCGAAGCCCCGGTCACGCCCTGAGGCCCCGAAGCGCCGCCCCCCGCCGCCGGCCCCCGCCGCTTCCCACCGCGCCGCACCCCAGCCGCCGCCCCCGCCGCCCCCGCAGCGCCGCGCCTTCCCGCCGCGCCGCACCCCAGCCGCCCCCGCCGCTCCCGCCGCCCGGAACCCCGCCCGTCACAACTGTCGAAAAAGATCGTGGAATATTCGGCTTACCTGGAAGTTTTGGTACCCTATGATTGCCCGAATCCTCCGTAAGAGCCCTATCTTCCGCGCGAACTCGGACGGCCCGGCCCGCATCATGCCCGGCCGGACCAGGCACGGCATACACCTCGCATCACCACCCCCAGCCGCCACCGCACCACCAGCAAGACCGCGACGGACCCGCGTCCGGCGGCCGGTCCAGCCGACCCGATGACCATGACGTGCCCGCCGGATGGCGCTCACCGGGGCAGCTCGACCCCGGTAAGGTCCGCGCAGTAACGCACTAGCTGGTCTTGGACCGTGACGTCGCGGGCGGCGGGATGAGCCGGCTGCGGCTCTTGGTGGTAGAAGTAGTCGCCGCTGACCTGGGCGGCGGGGTCGTCGCTGACGGCCAGCCACGCCTGGGTCACGGCGCCCTGGGACAGGTCGTCGGGCGCGCCGGGTCCGCCCATCTTGGTCGGCACCCAGCCAGGCCCGACCACGTTGGATCGCACCGCGGGCCAGAGCCGCGCGACCGCGAAGGCCAGCGTCATGTCGAACAGCTTGCTGTCGGAGTACGCCTGGGCGCCGTCCCAGGGCCGGCCGGCCCACTGCGGGTCGTCCAGGGACGGCTTCCCGCCGCGATGCAGGCCCGAGCTCAGGTAGACCAGCCGGTCCGGCCGTTCGATCAGGCACGTCAGCAGGTAGGGGGCAAGGACGTTGACCGCGAAGACGTGGGCGAGCCCGTCTTCGGTTTCGACTCGTCGCCGTTCCCTGGGACCGATCCCGGCGTTGTGGATGACCGCGTCGAACCGTCCGGATGCGCTGGCCTGCCCGGCCACCTGGCGCATCCCGGCGATGCTGGACAGATCGCCGATGACCGTGCCGTCGGCTTGCGGCAGGGCCGCCCGGGCGTCGTTCGCGCGGGCCTGGTGGCGGGCGTGCAGCGTCACTGAGTGACCGTCGGCGACCAGCAGCCGGGCGGCCATCAGGCCCAGCCCGTCACTGGACCCGGTGATGAACACACGCGACACGAGACCCCCTTTACCCGGCCCCGGCGGGCCGGACATAGGGTCAGGCCAGAAGGGAGCACGGATGTCATCTTCGGCAGAACCAGATCACCTTGACAACCATCACAGAAACACGCTGCGCCAGATCTTCCAGCATCCCGCGAGCCACAATATCGAGTGGCGCGCGGTGACGTCGTTGCTCGAGGCGGTCGGCACGGTCGCCCCGCACCACGATGGCATGGTGACCGTCACGATCGGATCGCAGACGGAGTACTTCGATCCTCCGGTCGGCAAGGACATCGAAGTCCAGATGGTGGTCGACCTGCGCCGGATGCTGAGCCAGGCCGGTTACCACGCGCCCTGACCTCGAGCGGGGAGAACCAGCGTGATGCGAGTGCTTGCCGTCAGGCACCACGGCGTGGATTCGGCCGGGTTCATCGGCGCCGCGTTCGAGGCGCGCGGTGCCGAGGTGACCGTGCACCTGCTGCCCGACGACGGGCCGCTGCCCGCCCCGGACGGCGTTGATCACGTCGTGGTGCTCGGCGCCGAGAGCTCGGTCAACGATCCCCACCCCTGGATCGCCGAGGAACTGGCCTGGCTGCGGACGGTGGACGCGGCCGGCCTGCCCGTGCTCGGCATCTGTTTCGGCGCGCAGGCGATCTGCGCCGCGTTCGGCGGCCGGGTCGAGACCATGGCCCGCCAGGAGATCGGCTGGACCCTGGTCGACTCGGTGGATCACGAGCTGGTCCCGGTCGGGCCCTGGCTGGAGTTCCATGGTGACCGGTGCCTGCCGCCCGCGGCGGCGACGGTGCTGGCCCGCAACGACACCGGGGTGCAGGCTTTTCGCCTTGGCCGCCACCTAGCCGTGCAGTTCCATCCCGAGGTCGACGGCTCGCAGCTCAAGCGCTGGCTGGACGCGGGCGGCGACCAGGACGCCGCCCGGCTCGGGCTCGACCCCGGCCAGTTCCTGGCCGATACCATCCGGGCGGAGCCCGCCGCCGCGCAGCGCGCCGCCCGCCTGGTCGCCACCGCCCTGCGGCTGGGCCGTCTGCCTGGTGACCCCGGCCCCTGACCGGCGGCTACCCGCTGATGTCCGGCCGGTTGTGCAGCACGCTCATGGTGGCTTGCATGATGGCGAACGGGCGCTTGTCACCGTCGGCGAACGCGTCCCCCCGGCAGACCACCGTGGTCCGGCCGGCCCGGACCACCTCGCCGATGATCGCGAACCGCTGCCCGGCCGCGGGCGCGAGCAGGTTCACCGTGTACGTCGCGGTCAGCGCGGCGGCCTCCGCCGGTATGACCGTGTAGGCGGCGTACCCGCACGCGGTGTCGAGCACCGAGGCGACCGCCCCGGCGTGCAGGAACCCGTGCTGCTGAGTGAACCGGGCGTCATGGCGAAGCAGCAGTTCCACCCGGCCAGGCTCGACGTTGAGCACGTCGACGCCGAGCGTGGCCATCAGCCCCTGCCGCTCAAAGCTAGCCCGCACCCGCGCCATCATGGCGCCCACCGACTCGCCCTCAGGTTCGCGTGCATCAGTCACCGCCCAATTGTGGCAGGCCCCCGCCCCGCCCCGCCCCGCCGGGCCCAACCCCGCAGGGCCCCGCCCCGCCCAACCCCGCCGGCAGGCCGCCCCGCCCAACCCCGCCGGCAGGCCGCCGCCCGGCCGGCAGGCCGCCGTGGGCACGCTCACCCCAACCGCCCCACCACACCCAAGCCGCCATGAACGTGGATCATTACCTTCGAAATAACAAGCTAACTATCCACAATCATGAAAAGCTGGCGGAAGCGACGGCTGGAGGCGGGCATGGT
The DNA here is from genome assembly GCA_050013055.1 of Streptosporangiaceae bacterium. Lineage (GTDB taxonomy): Bacteria > Actinomycetota > Actinomycetes > Streptosporangiales > Streptosporangiaceae > Palsa-504. Next base: position 3,474 of record JBEKGC010000212.1, on the reverse strand, counting down.
TGATCCGGGTGCGGGGCTGGTGGTGCGGGACGTGCGGGTGCGGGCGGTGGTGGTGCCGTTGCGGCGGCCGCTGGCCACCAGGGTGGGGGATTTCTCCCAGTGGCCGCTGCTGCTCATCGACGTGGCGACCGAGGAGGGCATCACCGGCCGCGGGTACCTGGCTCCCTACCTGACCGGGGCGACCGCGGGCCTGCGGACGATCCTCGGCGATCTCGGGGCCGCGCTGCGCGGGCAGCCGGTCTCGCCCGCGGCGGCCTACGCCGGAACCCGGGGCTGGCTCGGCCTGGCCGGGTACCAGGGCCTGGCCCTGGCCGCGGTGGCCGGACTCGACATCGCGCTGTGGGACGCGCTGGCCCAGGCGGCGGGCCTGCCGCTGGCCGTGCTGCTGGGCGGGACGACGGCCCCGGTGCCCGCGTACAACAGCAACGGCCTCGGGCTCATCCCGCCGGACCGGGTCGCCGACGAAGCGCTCGAACTGCTCGCCGAGGGCGGGTTCACGGCGCTGAAGGTCCGGGTCGGGCGGCCCCGCGCCGCCGACGACATCGCCGCGATCCGCCGGGTCGCCGACGCGGTCGGTGATCAGGTGACGCTGGTCGCGGACTACAACCAGGGCCTCAGCCTGGCCGAGGCGCTTGACCGCTGCCGGGCGCTGGACGGCGAGGGCCTGACGTGGATCGAGGAACCGCTGCGCTACGACGACCTGGACGGGCACGCCAGGCTCGCGTCCGACCTGGCCACGCCGGTGATGCTCGGGGAGAACTTCTACGGGCCGCGGGCCATGTACGACGCTATCCGGGCCCGGGCCTGCGATCTGGTCATGCCGGACCTGATGCGGATCGGCGGGGTGACGGGCTGGCTGCAGGCCGCCGCGATCGCCGACGTCACCGGGATGCCGATGTCCTCGCACCTGTACCCGGAGGTGTCCGGGCACCTGCTGCGGGTCACCCCGACCCGGCACTGGCTGGAGTGGCAGGACTGGGCCCACCCCGTGCTAGCGCGGCCATTCGAGGTCCGCGCGGGCCTGCTGCACCTGCCCGACGTGCCGGGCAACGGCCTGACCTGGGACGAAGACGCCGTCGCGCACTACCAGGCCGACCTGTAACGTCCGCGGCCTCCAGACGCCCGTGTCTGGAGGTGAGACACCGCCGCGACGGGGCTGCCGGGATCATGGGTACCGATGCGGCCAGCCAAGGAGGACTGAATGATCTTTATTACGGCCAAGTTCAAGATCCGGCCCGAAGATGCCGGCCAGTGGCCGCAGATCGCTGCCGACTTCACCGAGGCGACCAGGAACGAGCCGGGCTGCCTGTGGTTCGACTGGTCCCGCAGCCTGGCCGACCCGGAGGAGTACGTCCTGATCGAGGCGTTCCGTGACCAGGAGGCCGGAGTCGCGCACGTGAACTCCGACCATTTCAAGCAGGCACAGCAGACGCTGCCGCCGCACCTGGTTCAGACGCCCCGGATCGTCAACGTGACCGTCCCGCAGGACGACTGGTCCCTGCTCGGCGAGATGGCCGTGCCCGGCTCCGCCTGAGCCGCTCGGCCTGAGCCGCTCTCCCCGAGCCACTCGGCCCGGGACCGGAGCCCTGCTTCCCGGAGCCCTGCTTCCCGGCGCGCTGATGCCGGGCGAGAAGCGATCGTCCAGGCATTGGACCGAGCCGGCTACCGTGCGCGCGCTGGTCGTGCGGTCCGATGATCACCCTGCGCTGGTGATGCCCGAGTCGGGGACGTCGCTTTCCTATGCCGCGCTGCAACGGTCGCTGGACCGTGCGGCGGGCCGGCTGGCCGCGCTGGGCGTGGGCCAGGGCGACCGGGTGGCGGTTGTCGCCGCTAGTGGCCCGGCGTTGATCACAGCCTTCCTCGCCGTCGGTGCTGTGGGGGCCGCGGCCGCTCCGCTGAATCCGGCGCTCGGGCCGGCGGAGCTGATAGCCGAGCTCGGTGACCTGCGGGTATCCCGCCTCCTTCATGACGGGGCGGTCAAGGCCGTCACGGCCGCGGCGTCAGCCCGGGTTCCGGCGAGCGTGATCGGCTTTACCGGCGCGCTCCTGCACGTCGACGGCCAGGCCGGCGATCCGCTCGACGCCGCTGGGGACCCGGACGCGTTCGGTCTGCTGCTGCATACCAGCGGGACGACCAGCAAACCGAAGACGGTGCCGATCCGGCAGCGTCACCTGGTCGCCTCGACTTCTGCGGTGGCGGCGACTTACGGGCTCAGTGCAGATGATGTGACCATGTGCGTGATGCCGTTGTTCCATGTCCACGGGCTGGTGGCCGCGGTGCTGGCCACGCTGTCGACCGGCGGTACCGTGGTGGTGACGCGGTTCCGGCCGTCCGCCTTCTGGGACGGCGTGGCCCGGCACGGGGCGACCTGGTATACCGCCGTCCCGACTATCCACTCGCGTCTGCTCGCGCGGGCCCTGGAGGGCCCGGTACCCGGTGCGGGCCGGCTCCGCTTCGTCCGGTCCTGCTCGGCGCCGCTGCACGCGGCGCTGTGGCAGCGGTATGAGGACGCGATCGGCGTCCCGCTGGTGGAGGCCTATGGCATGACCGAGGCGGCTCACCAGATGGCGTCGAATCCGCTGCCGCCGGGAGAGCGCCGGCCGGGGACGGTCGGGCGGGCTACGGGGGTCGAGCTGGCCGCCGTGGATGAGGACTGGCGGCGGGTGCCGCCGGGCCGGCAGGGTGAGGTCTGCGTGCGCGGCCGGTCCGTGGTCGACCATTACCTGGGCGACCCGGACGCGACGGCAGCCTCGTTCCGCGATGGCTGGTTCCGCACGGGCGATGTCGGCACGTTCAGCGCGGATGGCTACCTGACGTTGGCCGGCCGGGTTAAGGAGTTCATCAACCGGGCTGGGGAGAAGATCTCTCCTTATGAGATCGAGGATGTGCTGCTGTCTCATCCCGCCGTCGCCGATGCGGCCGCGTACCCGGTGCCCGATGAGGAGTACGGCGAGCTGGTCGGGGTGGTCGTGGTGCTGCGGGGGGAGGCGACCCCGGCTGAGCTCGCCGCGCACTGCGCGGAGCGGCTGGCCGCGTTCAAGCGGCCCGCCCGGCTGACGATCCTGCCCGGGATCCCGACCGGGCCGACCGGCAAGGTACAGCGCCGCAACCTCGCGGCCGTGGTGGCGGAATGAAGATCGCGGTCGTCGGCGCCGGCGCGATCGGCGGGTATGTCGGGGCCGCGCTGCACCGGGGCGGGGCTGACGTGCACCTGATTGCGCGTGGTGAGCACCTGGAGGTCATGCGGCGCGAAGGGGTCACGGTGCTGAGTCCTCGCGGCGGCTTCCGCGCCCACCCGGACGTCACCGATGACCCCGCCGCGATCGGCCCGGTCGACATCGTGTTCCTCGGGCTCAAGGCGTACAGCTACGCCGGTGCCGGCCCGCTCATCGCTCCGCTGCTGGCGCGTCACACCGGCGTGGTGGCCGCGCAGAACGGGATCCCGTGGTGGTACTTCCACGGGCTCGCTGGTCC
>JBEKGC010000211.1:0-15502 GCA_050013055.1 Streptosporangiaceae bacterium | reverse complement strand
TGCTTGGCCTGCGGGTCGTGCCACAGCCCCTGTTCCCTGGCGTACGCCTCGACCAGGTCAAGCTGCTCGCGCGGGCGGCCGGTGAGCGTGAGGTAGTCCAGCGTGTGCTGGTCGATGGGGAAAATCGCGCAGGTTGAGCCGAACTCCGGCGACATGTTGCCGATGGTCGCGCGGTTAGCCACCGGGACCGTGGCCACGCCGTCGCCGTAGAACTCGACGAACTTGCCCACCACGCCGTGCTTGCGCAGCAGTTCGGTGATGGTGAGCACCAGGTCGGTGGCGGTGGCGCCGCTCGGCAGCGCTCCGGTGAGCCGGAACCCGACCACCTTGGGGATGAGCATGGAGATGGGCTGTCCCAGCATCGCCGCCTCCGCCTCGATGCCGCCGACCCCCCAGCCGAGGATGCCGAGACCGTTCTGCATGGTGGTGTGCGAATCGGTGCCCACGCAGGTGTCGGGGTAGGCGACGCCGCCCGAGTTCATCACGACCCGGGCCAGGTACTCGATGTTCACCTGGTGCACGATGCCGGTACCCGGCGGGACCACCTTGAACTGGCTGAACGCATCCTGACCCCAGCGCAGGAACTGGAACCGCTCGTGGTTGCGCTCGAACTCGATCTCCACGTTCCTGGAGAAGGCGTCCGGGCTGCCGAACACGTCGGCCACCACCGAGTGGTCGATGACCAGCTCGGCCGGGATGAGCGGGTTGATCTTCGTTGGGTCACCGCCCAGGGCCCGCATGGCCTCTCGCATCGCGGCCAGGTCCACGACGGCCGGTACGCCGGTCAGGTCCTGCAGGATGACCCGGGCCGGGGTGAACTGGATCTCGGTGTCGGGTTCGGAACGCGGATCCCAGCGAGCCAGCGCGCGGGCGTGGTCGGCGGTGACGTTGACGCCGTCCTCGTTACGCAGCAGGTTCTCCAGCAGGATCTTCAGGCTGAACGGGAGGCTGTCCGATCCGTCCACCGCGTCCAGCCGGTAGATCTCGTACTGCTCGCCTGCGACCTCTAGCGTCGCCCGACTGCCGAAGCTGTTCACCGTCATCGTGCTGAGCCTCCTCGCTCGTACCGTACGGTCTAACTTACAGTATCTCGACATCAAGGTACTTAGCGAAGGGGGTGATGGGGTCGCTCTGGAGGCCATGCCCTCGCTCGTTAAGATAACGCTACGGTCCTGCCGTCCGGCCAGAAGGGACGCACCGCCCATGCGCTTCGCGATCAAGACACGGCCTGAGCACCAGGCGTGGGAGGAAATACGTGACGCGTGGATCGCGGCGGACGAGATCCCGCTGTTTGAGTCGGCGTGGAACTGGGATCACTTCTACCCGTTGACCGGCGACCTGACCGGCCCGAACTTCGAGGCCTGGACGATGCTGGCCGCCATGGCCCAGGCCACCAGGCGGATCCGGCTCGGCTGCCAGGTGACCGGCATGATCTACCGTCATCCCGCGGTGCTGGCCAACATGGCCGCCACCGTCGACATCATCTCAGGCGGCCGGCTGGAACTCGGCCTCGGCGCCGGGTGGAACCAGCAGGAATGCGACGCGTACGGCATCACGCTGCCGCCCCTGCGGGAGCGGTTCGACCGCTTCGACGAGGGCGTCGAGGCCATCATCAGCCTGCTGAGCCAGACCACCACCACGTTCGCGGGCCGGTACGTCCAGCTCACCGAGGCCAGGTGTGAGCCGAAGCCGGTACAGCGCCCGCACCCGCCGGTCACGATCGGCGGCTCCGGCAAGAAGCGCACGCTGCGGACCGTGGCACGGTGGGCTCAGCAATGGAACGCCCTCGTCGACGGCCCGCAGCACTGGCTTGAGCTGAAGGCCGTGCTCGCCGGTCACTGTGCCGAGCTTGGCCGCGATGTGAACGAGATCACCTGCTCGGTCAACCTAGTGGTCAAGGAAGACCTCGAACCGATCGTGGCGGCGGCCGCCGCTTACAACGACGCCGGGGTCGACCTGGTGATCGTGAACCTGCCGCCGCACGCCAAGCCCGATTTCCTCCCGCTGCTGGCCGAGGCGCTCAGCTCTGTGACGTAGGGGGGTTCGGGGACGCGGCCGGGTTGCGGGCCAGGCGCTCGTGCAGAGCGCGGCTGGCGTCGGCCATCAGCGGCGGCACCCCGAGGTCGGTGAGCATGCCCGCGGCCGCCTCCATTTCGGCGCTACGGCGCACCGCGTGCCTGCGGGTGCCGTCGATGATCCGCTCCATCGTTCCGGTGTCGGCCGCGGCGAGCTCGGCCGCGATATGCGCCCGCAACCACGGCTCATCCCCGGCGGCCCGGGCGGCGTCCAGGGCCTCGACCACCGCCGCCGCCATGCCCTTGTAGAACACGCTACGCAGGAGCTTCTTGCTGGCCGCGAGGCCGGCCGGCCCGTCGAGAACCTCGATGTCCGCGCCCAGCGGCCTCAGCAGGGCCGCATAGCGCGCCGCGGCCTCGCCGCTGGCCAGCATGGGGACACGCAGGCCGCGGCCCGGTACCGGGGCCATCATCGCGACATCGGCCAAGGAGACACGAGCCGCTGCGGCGATGTCCGCCAGCTGTCGTTTGGTCCCCGGCGAGGCGGTGTTCAAGTCGGCCCACAGCGCGTCCGGACGCAGGCCGGGCAGGCCGGCCGCAAAGGCGCCCACGGCGGCTTTCGCGCTGTTGACGCTTAGCACCAGGTCGGCCCCGCAGGCGGCCTCAGCCTCGCTGGCCGTGCCGGTGATGCCGGTGATGCCGGTGATGCCGTCAGCCGCGCTGACCGCCGGGTCATAGGCCCGGACCCGGACTCCCGCCCGGACCAGGTCGTGTGCGATCGCCGAGCCAGCCTCCCCTAGGCCGAGGACCGCGATGACCAGCGTGGGAACGTCCTGGGTCACCATACGCGCGGTTGCTCGGCGAGGACGCTCGCCTCGTGCGTGGCCCCCGGCTCGCCGCCGGCTGACCCAGGCACGCCGGGATGGTCCGGCGTGACGGCACCATCGTGATCCGCTCCGGCCTGGGCGGTGGAGGAGTCCGGGGCTGGTGTCATCCGCTGAGGACCGCTGGACGACACCAGCGGCTCGAACGGGCCGCGCGTTTCGACCGGGCCGCGCGCTCTGGGCGGGTCGTCTGCGCCGGGCGGGTTGCCTGCGCCGGACAGGTCGTACCAGTAGGAGGCGTCGCGCTCGTCCGGTCCCTGCCCCGGTGCGGCCGTAGCCGGCGCTTCGCTGGTGTCCCGGACGACATACATCTCGGCCGGCTCGTTCACGGCGGGACGCGTGGCGCCGCTGACCTGGCCGGGGTTCTTCGCGCTGGCCCGGCTACCCGGCCGGACCGGGGTATCGGCCGCGCGAATCACGGGTGCGTACCCGCCGTCGAACTGCCCGGCAGGGCCACCGGGATCAGCGGGACGGGCCCGGCCCGGGGGCGGGTAACCGGGGCCACCCGCCGGACGCCCGGCTGCGCCCTCCGGACGCCCGGCTGCGCCCTCCGGACGCCGGGCGGACGAACCCGGGTGCAGCGGGTCAACCGGCTCGCGGGCCGACCTAGGGCCACCCGGGTGCGCCGGACCAGCAGGTCGCGGACCTTCGGGTGTCGAGGCGGGGCCACGAGGGGGGGTGGGACCGGGAAACGCGGCGGCTCCGTAGGACGCGGCGGGGCCCTGAGCCGGGAGGGGTCCATGCTGAGAGGCTGGCCCGTGATGGGGAGCAGGTCCGTGAGGCGCGGGGGGGCCGTAGGACGGAGCGGACCTGTAAGGCGGAGGGGGTCCGGGGTGCGGAGGGGGTCCGGGGTGCGGCAGGGGTCCGGGGTGCGGCAGGGGTCCGGGGTGCGGCAGGGGTCCGGGGTGCGGCGGGGCCATGTGGGGCGAAGGGGGGGCGTAGGACGGTGCGGGCCCATGGGGCGGAGGGGGAGCATGGCGCGGCATGGCTTCGCGGGGGGGCATGGCTTCGCGGGGGGGCATGGCCGGTGCGGGCCGCGGTGCCTCAGCGGCGCGCAGGCGATCGCCGGGCGGTATGGGCTGGCCGTCTCTCGGCGGATGGGGTACCCGGCCGGGACCCGCGGAATTCATCCCCGCGTGGTGCGCAGGGCGCGGCGGCTGGGCTCCGGGGCGACTTGCCCGGGGCCGGTCCTGGGTCCATCCGCTACCGGGCGCACCAGCGGGCACCGGGGGCGCGGGCGCCTCATGGGTCCGTGAGCCGGGGTACGGATCCGGGATCCGGGCGGACTGCGGGCCTCGCGGAGCCTCTCCCGTCCTGACGCTGTCCGGGGCACCGTAGGTCCCCGGGCTGGCGAAGGCGGCCGGGTGATGAGGACCGCGCGGGTTCCCCTTGGCTCCCTGTCCCTGAGCCGGCTGTCCCTGGGCCGGCGGCTCTTCCGGCCCGCGGACATCCCTGGGCACGTCGAGCAGGCCGCCCGGCGAGTACACGCTGGTCGGATTCAGGACATGCGACCGGGCCGAACGTCTCCCTGGCCCGCGGCCGCGACGGGCGCTGTCATGGTCCGCCCCGGGCACCTTGCGGCGTCGCTGGCCGCGCCTGCGGATGAGTACGGAGACCACCAGCACGATCAGGCCGAACGCGATACCCGCCGCGCCCGCATCCAGTTCCAGGCGGCTCATGTCGCCCCCCGGCGGCCTCGTCGGGGACCGGATGGCCAGGCCTGGGTCATCAGGGTCGGGCCGAGCGTGACCGTCGCGGCGCCCGCGACCGACAGGACGACGACAGCTCGCATCCTTCTGCCGGTGGGGTTATCAGAGCGCACTGCTCAACCATCGCATCGCGGTTACCGCCCCGCAAGCCATATGGCCAGGTGCAACCATTACGGCCGTTATTGCTGAGCGTTACCGCCCGGCGGTGGCGGTCTTCATCCGGACGAGCCTACCACTATGGCCGCTGAGCTGGTATTTTGGGCCGTTCTGGGCATAGTCGGCCTACTGCCGCCGTTCCCTGGCGATACGTTATGTAGATGACAACTCAGGCGGACAAAGCACGAGAGTTCCTGGCCCTGCACCGGGCCGGCCAGCCCCTCCTGCTGCCGAACCCATGGGATCTCGGGTCGGCCAAGATGCTTGCATCGCTTGGCTTCAAGGCCCTGGCCACCACGAGTTCCGGTTTCGCGGCCTCCTTGGGCCGCCTCGACGGCTCAGTAAGCCGGGAAGAAGCGCTGGTGCACGCCGCGGTCATGGTCGCGGCCACGGATCTGCCCGTGTCCGCCGACCTGGAGAATGCCTTCGCGGATGAGCCCGCTGGCGTCGCGGAAACCATCAGGCTAGCGATCGAAGTCGGCCTGGCGGGCGGATCGGTGGAAGACTCCACCAGGCGGGACAAGGATCCCATCTACGACACCAAGCTCGCCGCCGAGCGGGTTGCGGCGGCGGCCGAGGTCGCGCACGCGGGCCCCGTCCCTTTCGTGCTCACCGCCCGCGCCGAGAATTTCCTGCACGGCCGGCCCGACCTGGCCGACACGATCGCCAGGCTGCAGGCCTACGCCGAGGCGGGCGCCGACGTCCTCTTCGCCCCCGGCCTGCACAGTCTCCAGGACATCCGGCAGCTGATCCGCGAGGTCGACCGCCCGGTCAACGTGCTCGCCCTGGAGGGAGCGCCCCCCGTGCCCGCGCTGGCGGAGGCCGGGGTCAGCCGGGTCTCGGTGGGCGGCTCGTTCGCGTTCGCGGCCCTAGGCGCGCTCGTCGCGGCCGCCACCGAACTGCGCGACCAGGGCACCTACGGCTTCCAGCCGGCCAGCACGCTGGGCCGGTCAGCCGTCCGCCGCGCGTTCGGCTAAAACCCCTTTTCCCGAACGAACCGTCGCGCCTGCGCCCGGCACGGTACCACCCGGGCCGGGCCGCGCTCGCCCCCCTACACCTGCGGTGATACGTCGGAGGCGATCAACTCCAGGTGATCGAGGTCCTCGAGGTCGAGCACCTGGAGGTAGACACGTTCCGCTCCGATCCCGGCGTACTCGGCGATCTTGGCTGCCACCTCACCAGGCGTCCCGCCGATCGCGTTTTCCCGCAGGTCTTCCGGGTCTCGGCCGATGGCGGCCGCCCGCCGGCGGAACTCGGCTTCGTCCTTGCCGCAGCACACCGTCTGGGCCACCGAGTAGGTCATCGAATCGGGATAGCGGCCGACGGCCTCGCAGGCCTCACGGGTACGCGCGAACGCCGCCGCCGAATCCGGCACGGAATGGAACTGCGCGTTGTATTCGTCGGCGAACCTGGCGGCTAGCCGCGGCGTGCGCCGGGGCCCGGTGCCGCCGACCAGGACCGGCGGGCGGGGGCGCTGGGCTGGCTTGGGCAGCGCGGGCGAATCGGTCAGCCGGTAGTACGTCCCGTCGAAAGAGAATGTCTCGCCTTCCCCGGTAGCCCACAGACCGGTGATGATGGCGAGTTGCTCCTCGAGCCGGCCAAACCGCTCGCCCAGCGGCGGGAAAGGTATCCCGTACGCCGTGTGCTCGGCCTCGAACCAGCCGGCGCCAAGACCGAGCTCGACCCGGCCGCCGCTCATCTGGTCGACCTGGGCCACGCTGATGGCCAGCGGGCCGGGCAGCCGGAACGTCGCCGCACTCACCAGCGTCCCGAGCCGGATCCGGCTGGTCTCCACGGCCAGGCCGGCCAGCATGACCCACGAGTCTGTCGGCCCGGGAAACCCCGGGCCATCGCCCATGTTCAGGTAGTGGTCGGATCGGAAGAAGGCATCGAACCCGAGCTCCTCCGTGGCCAGCGCGACCCTGCGCAGCGTCTGGTAGTCGGCTCCTTGCTGCGGCTCAGTGAAGATCCTCAGTTTCATGGCTCCATACTGCCAGGGCCAGGGAAGTCACCTGGATCGCCCAGCACGAAAAGCCTGTCCCAGGCCACCTCGCCCGCGCCGGTACGACGGCCCAGCCAGCGCACGCCGGTTCGGGTGTAGCACGGAGCAAAGGTGGGCGTGGCCATCGCCGGGCGCACCGCCTCGATGATCACGATGATGGCCCGGCCCGAGCCGAGACTCTCCTCACCCGCTCGCATGGCCTTCACACGATTGTCGGTAATACCCATGGCGACAGAGGCCTCCGGGGTTTCCGGGCTTTCTGGGGTCCCGCCGCTCAGTGCGGTCCAAGCGTAAAAGATCATGACCTGCCCTGGGATCTGGCTCCGCGTGGCCGTGGCGGCCCTGACGATTTCCGACCGTAACGCACCATTAGGTTCCTCGTCTAATCTCGACTAGTGTCGAAGCGTTGCGATTGGCAATATTGCCAATCGAGTACGGTACGAGAGTGTCGATAAGTGACGAATCGGACCCAAGAGCCTACGTAAGACTGGCCGCGCGGCTACGGCGGGAGATCGCAGAGGGGACCCTCGCGCCCGGCATGCCGACGCCGTCCATCACCACCCTCAGCCAGCAGTACGGGCACGCCAGGCAGACGTGCGCCAAGGCGCTGCGCACCCTGGAGGACGAGGGCTTGCTGACCCGCATTCCCGGCTTGGGCTACTACGTAACCGCCGGGGCCGGCCCAGCCGCGCCCAGCCAGTAGCTCCGGGCGGCGCTGGACAGCAGCCCTGGAGGCGCGGGCCTGGCTTTTCGCGGCCTGCTCCTGTCGCCAGAAGAAGCCAGTGCCCCGTTAGCCAACATCTGCCCGGGCCTGCGGCCTGGGTACATCCCGCTGTGGCGGTGACCTGGTCCCGTGACCGTGGTTTGTGGTTTGTGGTTCGCCAGCGCCCCATGATGCGCCGTAGCCGGGAAGATCTTGTAAGACTCGGCTCCCGTGGAGGGTTTTAGTACTTTATCGAGGCTGTCGCAGACCTATCCAGCGGCCCGCCACCGGCAGTCCCGTTCACGCACGCCCCGCCCGCTCCACCAGGACCTCCCGCCCCGGCCCCGCCGCCCCCGGCAGCGATTGTGGATCGTTACCGTCGAAATAAGAAGCTAATTATCCACGATCCCTGGCCTGTGGCCCCCGGGCCTGGTCCGGGCGGCCCGGTATGGAGGCGAGAGGACCGCCACGGCTCCACTTTTGATCCAGGGCACCCAGGAGTCACGCAACACGATAGCTAGGGCACCAGATCCGCCGCTAAGGACGAATCTTCCGCGAGAATATTGCTGTTATCAGACTGGTGATCGAATGATGATCCTGGTGGGGTGCGCTTAGGGTGCCGCGGGCGGGGCGGAGAGGGTGGCCACGCATTCCACGTGGTGGGTCATCGGGAACGCGTCGAACGCACGCAGGCCGTCCAGCGTCCAGCCTCGCGCGCCAAGCAGGCAGATGTCGCGGGCCAGGGTGGCCGGGTCGCAGGACACGTAGGCGAACTTGGCCACCCCGTTTCCGGCCTGACCGAGATAATTGATGACCTCGCGGGCCAGCCCGGCGCGCGGCGGGTCGGCCACCATCAGGCGGGCGGCCGGCAGTGCCCCTGGTAGGGCTCCCGGCAGTGCCCCTGGTAGGGCCCCCGGCTGGTCGCCGCGGCTCAGCACCGCGGCCACGTCGCCTTTGTGCACTCGCGCCCAGGGCCATTCGCGCAGATTATGCCGGGCGTCCCGGACGGCGGCGCTGTCGGCCTCGACCCCGATCACCATTCCGCCCGGCCCGACCGCCTGGGCCAGCGACCCGGCGAACAGCCCCGCGCCGCAGTACAGGTCGAGCGCCACGTCACCGGGCTCGGGGGTGAGCGCGGCCAGGACTGCGCCGGTCAGCACGTCGGCCGCGGCGGGGTGTACCTGCCAGAACGCGCCCACGCTGACCCGCCAGTCCCGCCCTGCGGCCCGCTGGCTCAGGTAGGAGTGGCCGCGCAGGGGCGTCAGCCCGCGGTTTGAGGATCCGATCCGGCGCAGGACCGAATCCGCCTCCGTGAGGTCCAGGGAGCCAGAGGTGTCCAAGGGGCCAGAGAGATCTGGGGAGGTGGCGCCCTGTCGTGATCGGGAGGCGTGCGGGCGCCGTCCCTTGGGCCGCGCCCGGCCCGGCGTGATGACGACGGCCCGTTCGCCCGATTCCGTCGCGACCAAGCCCTCGACCGAGACGGTACCGGGCCAGCGTCGGCCGGTGATACCGAGATCGGTAATGCCGGGATGGGCGATCAGGCACTGGCCGACATCGATCACGTCATGGGAACGATGCGCGCGCAATCCGGCCGTCCCGTCCGCCCTGACCGCGAACTGTACCCGCGTGCGCCACCCCAGGCCCGCAGCCCGCTGGTCACCGGGCTGCTGGTCAGCGGGCTCCTGGTCACCGGGAAGTGGCTCAACCGTGACGTCGCAGTCGACGCCGGCCAGCCGCTTGAGCTGCTGGCGGACGACGGCGGCCTTCAGCGCCCGCTGCGCGGGCAGGGTCGCGTGCTGCCAGTCACACCCGCCGCAGCCGCCGGGATGCGCGTGCTGGCAGGGCGGGCCGACGCGCTCTGGTGACGGCATCAGGATGTCGACCGCATCGGCGCGGGCCAGATGCGACGTCACCTCGGTGATCCGGGCGAGAACGGTCTCGCCGGGCAGCGTGTGCCGGACGAAAACGACCGGTCCGTCCTCGGGCCGCGCCACGCACCAGCCGCCGTGAGCCACGTCCCTCATCGTCAGCTTGACGACCTGACCAGCCCGGTATTCCACCATGGATGCGACGACGTGGTCCCGGCGCCAGGCCGGAGGGAACGCCGCTTCACCTCCCCAGAATGTTGGTGCTGCTCGCTATGGTGTTCCGATGTGAGGTACCGGCTGTTCCCACGCCCGCCCACGAAATGGTACTGCCAGACCAGGACGCCATTGTGCGGTAGGGGTGACACGATGGCCTCAGCACGCATCCGTCGTTCCGGGCTGAGGTGGCATTCCTCCGCCCTAGGCGGGCAAGATGCCAAGTGAGGGCATACCTTAGGCGAGACGTCCCTGCACCGGGGACCCCGCTCACTCGTGGAGGGGACGGCCGTGCACATCGTGATCATGGGTTGCGGACGGGTTGGCTCGACGCTCGCTCACATCCTTGAGGCCCGGGGCAACACCGTCTCGGTCATCGACAGGGACCCCGAGGCATTCCGCCGGCTTGGCTCGGCGTTCAAGGGCGATCGGGTGACCGGGATCGGCTTCGACCGGGCCGTGCTCACCCAATCGGGCATCGAGCGCGCGGACGCCTTCGCGGCGGTCAGTAGCGGCGACAACTCCAACATCATCGCCGCCCGGGTGGCCCGCGAGACGTTCGGCGTGCAGCGGGTGGCGGCACGCATCTATGACCCGCGCCGAGCCGAGGTCTACGAACGGCTCGGCATTCCCACCGTGGCCACGGTGCTCTGGACCGCCGACCAGATGCTGCGCAAGTTGCTCCCTGAGGGAGGCGAGCCGCTCTGGCGGGATCCGACCGGAAAGATCGTGCTGGCCGAGATCGCCTTCTCCCCCCGCTGGATCGGCGAGCAGGCCAAGGCGCTCGAGTCAAGCACGATGACCAGGATTGCCTTCGTGGACCGGCTCGGCCAGGCTTTCGTACCTGATCCGGGGACCGTCCTGCAGGAAGGGGATGTACTGCACGTGATAGCCAAAGAGGACGACCTGGACCGGATCGCCGCGACCTTCGCGGCCCGGGGAGGCGAGCACTGATGCGGGTAGCGATCGCGGGAGCCGGGGCGGTCGGCCGCTCGATCGCGGGCGAACTGCTCGAGAACGGGCACGAGGTGCTGCTGATCGATCATTCCCCCAGGGCGATCAAGGTCGACAGCGTGCCCCGGGCGGAATGGCTGCTCGCCGACGCCTGCGAGATCAGGTGCCAGGTGGTGATCGCCGCCACCGGCGACGACAAGGCGAACCTGGTGATCTCGCTGCTCGCCAAGACCGAGTACGGCGTGCCCCGCGTGGTGGCCAGGGTGAATCACCCGGACAACGAGTGGCTGTATAACGAATCCTGGGGAGTGGACGTCGCGGTCTCCACGCCGAGATTGCTTTCCGCGCTGGTGGAAGAGGCGGTCAGCGTCGGTGACCTGGTGCGGCTGATGACCTTCGGGCAAAGCGAAGCGAGCTTGGTCGAGCTGACCATGCCGGACGATGCCCCGCTGGTCGGTCAGCGGGTCGGCGGGATCGAGTGGCCCGCGGACACCTCACTCGTGGCCATCTTGCGCGAGAGCCGGGTCCTGGTGCCCCAGGCCGACGATCCGCTCCAGGCCGGCGACGAACTGTTCTTCGTGACCAGCGAGGACGTCGAGGAGGAACTCGCCCGCCTGCTCAGTGCCAGCTAACCGGGGCCAGCTAACCGGGGCCAGCTAACCGGGGCCAGCTAACCGGGGCCAGCTAACCGGGGCAGCTACAGATTGAATCGTCGGGGTCTGCGACCCGAACTGCCCACGACGACTGAGATCATGAAAAAGGCAGAGCCGGGAACGCTTCCTTATAGGTCCTGGCATTGCGGGCTGACCACAACGATGGTCCGCTGTTGTTGCTGAGACCACCACGATGGGACATCGTCGTTGCTCGCGAGCGGGAGCAGGGCGGGGCGGGCGTACCGGGCGGGCGGGTGAGGTCCGCGGGACAGCGGGCCGGGCAGGGACGGGTCCGCGAGACCGCCGGACCGCCGTCTGTGCCGGATGGCCCGTCTCTGTGCCGGATAGCCCGTCTGCTGAGCGTGCCTGGCCACCGGGCGGACGCTGTTCCGATGGAACAGCCGCATCCAGCCTGAACCGCTTAACTCAGGACCCGAGCCTTCAGTCTCTGTAACCGGGGTCAGCTAACCGGGGCTAGCTGACCCCCGGGGCCAGCTAGCGTGTCTCGGTGAACTCGGGACCGCGGTCGAAGGGGTTCAGGTCGGTACGGAACTTGTTCTCCTCCTCCTCCGCGGCCGCCGCGGCGGCCTGCTCCTCGAGCGCCTGACGTGCCTCGGGCGGCAGCCGGAGCTCGAGTATCTCCCGCGGCGGCACCGGGTGCTCGCCCCGGACCACCACGGTGTCCTGGAAGACTTCCTCGAGCAGGTCGGCCTGCTCGTCACCGGCCGCGGCCGGGCCGGTGAACAGGCCTCGCAGGAACCAGCGCGGGCCGTCGACGCCGATAAACCTGACCTGCCGCAGGCCCGAAGCCGGCTGGCCGGGTTCGGTGGGCACCTGAGCGATCAGCTCGACCCCGAACGATCCTTCCGATTCCTCGCTCTGCCCGCCCGCCGTCAGCACCTCGGCGGCGATCTCGGCCCGGACGTCGTCCCACAGCGCGTCCCTGCGCGCCGCGGCGAACGCCTGGATCTGCAACTCGCTCTCCCGGTACCTGACCGTTACCCAGGCACCGTGCTGCTCGGCCATGACGAGCTGGATCTCGTGCTCGGGACCAACCGGCACATGCAGGCTGCCGAGGTCAACTCGTTCCTGGGCGGGGTAAGACTCCGCGGCGTCCCACGGGCCTCCCTCCGCACGCGGGGTTGCCGCGGGCTGCGGACCAGGCGACTCGCCATCGAACGGCTCATCTTCGAACTCGTCGCTGACCTGTCCCGGGTCCATGTCCTGCGACTCCCGGGGGTCGGCCTGGCCCGCGTCTGCTGAACGACGCCGACGAAACACTCCGCACGCTCCTTCTCGACTTCTTCCTCTGGCGACATCAGGCCCGCATCGCTAACCTTGGTCGCTCCGCGACACCAGTTCTGTGCGCTCACCTTCAGTGCCCTCACCGCTGTGCCCGCCGGTCGAGCCATGGCCGCCATCGCCTCGGCTTGACCCGGGTAGCACCTCTACTTCGTGGAACAACGCTCGCTCCACCCGCTGGATGACCAGCTGCGCGATCCGGTCGCCTCGGACGAAGCGGACCGCCCGATCCCGGTCGGTGTTCAGCAAGATCACCATGATCTCGCCGCGGTAGCCCGCGTCGACGGTCCCCGGCGCGTTCACGATCGTCACCCCGTGCCTGGCCGCCAGGCCGGAGCGGGGATGCACGAACGCCGCGTAGCCGGCCGGCAGGGCGATCGCCAGCCCGGTCCGCACCAGGGCCCGCTCTCCGGGTCCTAGCTCGACGTCCTCGGCCACGGCCAGGTCCGCGCCCGCGTCCCCCGGATGAGAGTACGACGGCAGCGGCATGCTCGGGTCAAGACGCTTGATCAGCACATCGGGTTCTGAGCGCGACAACGAAGACTCCCTCCTGCTGGCACGCACGGTGAGGATAGCGCGACATCGGGACACTGTCGCATCTTATGGGTCGCCGGGCTCGTCTGGACCTGGGTCCCGGCGCCGCAGCTCGGGCACCGCGCGGGTGATCACGGCGACCACCGGGATCGCGACCACGGCGCCCGGGATGCCGGCCAGCACCCCGCCGATCGCGAGGGAGAGGATGACCGCGAGCGGATGGAGCCGAATCACCCGGCCGACCACTTGCGGCTGGAGCAGATGAGCCTCCAGCTGGTCCTCGATGACCAGCACGCCGAGCAAGATGATCGCATCAACCCAGCCTTTGGTGGCCAGCGTGACCAAGATCGCGAGCATCCCCGCCACCAGCAGCCCCACCAGCGGCACGAATGCGGCCAGGAAGACCAGCACGGCCAGCGGGAAGGCCAGCGGGACCCCCATGATCCACAGGGCCGTGCCGACCACGACCGCGTGGATGGCCGCCACCGCCACCGTGCCGCGCATGTAGTACACCACCGCCAGCCAGGAGGCATGACCGGCGCGGTCGATGCGCCGCGCGGTAGCGGGCCGCATCGCGCCGAGCAGCCAGTTCCAGATCCGCTCCCCGTCTTTGATCAGGAAGAACGTCACGAAGAGCATCAGCACCAAACCGCCGAAGAACTCGGCCGCGATCTTGCCGCCGGTAACCACGGTGCCCTCGACGAGGCTCTTGTGCTTGCTGAGGTAGCTGGGGATGTTGTTCAGGAGGTTCTTGAAACGGGTGGTCTTCAGGTGGAAGGGCGGGCCGGACAGCAGCGACTCCACCTGCGTGGTCGTGTGCTTGGCCTCGGCCACCAGGCTCGGGTAGTCCGCGGTCACCCGGGCGGTGATCAGCAGGCCCAGGCCGCCGAGTACGACGGCGGCGATGAGCAAGGTGGCCCAGGTCGCGGCGAGCCCCGGCAGCCCGGCGCGGCGCAGCCGGGCCGTCAGCGGCTGCAGCAAGGCGGTGAGCAGCATCGCCGCGATGCACGGCACGACCACGATGTACAGGACGCCAAGGATGCGCGCGATCAGGTAGATGGCGACGGCGAGCAGCAGCAGCCGCCACGACCACGCGGCTCCCGTCTGCAGCCAGCTGGGAACGCGGTTGTACTCCGGCACGTTCACGCGCCGTTCCGGCACACTCACCGGGGGGGCTGGGGGGTCCAGAGGGGCTGGGGGGGCTGGGGGGGCTGGGGGGGCGAGGCCGCTGGGGTCAGCAGTTGGCTCAGGGTCGATTCGCCGGCTCGCGAGCCGTCCGGGTGTCACCCGGCCGGCCCACTGCCTGAGCCCCCGCCACGATTGCATCTGACCTACTACTCTCGACTGCATGGATGATTACCGCGAACAGCTCCGCGTACCGATTGCCTGGTGGCTGCTCGCCGTGCCAACCGTCCTCATCTTCGGCGCCACGCTCTACGCCGGGCTGCCCGAGCCCTGGCCGATCATCATCATGGCCGGGCTCACCGCGGGCTGCGTCGCGGCGCTGATCTCCTTGAGCAGTGCCCGGCTTGAGATCGGCGGCGGGACCCTGCGGGCCGGGCGTGCGGTGCTGCCGGTGAGGGCCATCACCGAGGTCGTCACCCTCAACGAGAAGCAAACCACGCTACTGCGCGGTCCGCGAGCGGATCCGGCCGCCCGGCTGTACTCGCGACCCTACCTGAAGAGGTCCGTATATCTGGCCGTCGATCCGGCGGCCGACCCCACCGTGCCCTACTGGCTGATCGGGACCAGGCACCCGGCGGAGCTTGCGGCCGTCATCGAAAGGTGCCGGGCGCAGGCCGGCCACGAACCAGTGGCATGATTACGCGGATGAGGCCAGTGGTTAAGGCCGGCGGACGGGGCGAGCTAGCAGGAGGAGCGGGATGGCCGACAGGAAAGTAGATCTCAGCACCAAGATCATCAGCGCCGTGGCGGCCATGGCGGCCGCCTTCGTCGCGCGCAAGGTGATCACCTTTGCCTGGACCAAGGTGGTCGGTAAAGAACCACCAACGCATCCCGAGGATCCGCAAGTGGGCCTGCCCGAGGCGCTTGGCTGGTCCATGCTGACCGGCATCACCGTCGAGGCGGCGAGACTGCTCGCTACCCGGGCTGCGGCACGCAGAACGTACAGCGGCCCGGACGGCGAGCCTGTCATATCCGCGGACAGTTGAGCCACGGACAGTTAAGCCGCGCACTCCCGGCAGACAAGCTGGCCATTACGGTCTTCGGCAAGCTGACTCCGGTGGTGCACAAGGAAACACCGCGAACACGTGAACTCATCAGCCTGACGGGGGATCACCCGGAACGAGAGTTCCTCGTTCGACAAGTCAGCCCCGGGCAACTCCAGAGACTCGGCAACGTCGTCAGGATCAAGATCGATG
Source organism: Streptosporangiaceae bacterium (assembly GCA_050013055.1). Lineage (GTDB taxonomy): Bacteria > Actinomycetota > Actinomycetes > Streptosporangiales > Streptosporangiaceae > Palsa-504. Next base: position 128 of record JBEKGC010000211.1, on the reverse strand, counting down.
GTGCTTGATGACTTGTCCATCCGGCGCGCCTGAAGCTCCTGAAGACTGTCCTCAGTCAGGTCGTCGTCCGTCTTCCGCGGGCTGTCGTAGTCGGTAGCCATCTGAGTACTCCATCCCCCTTCATCCGT
>JBEKGC010000210.1:0-10876 GCA_050013055.1 Streptosporangiaceae bacterium | reverse complement strand
CCCTTGTCGAAGCGCATGCCCTCGGTGAGCTCAAGCTCGAGGCCGAAGGTGTTGGACTCCTCGACGGTGATGACGCCTTCCTTGCCGACCTTGTCCATGGCCTCGGCGATCATCTCGCCGATAGCCGTGTCACCGGCCGAAATGGAGGCGGTGGAGGCGATCTGCTCCTTGGTCTCCACGTCCTTGGCGAGCTTGGAAAGCTCCTCGCTCACCCGCTCGACCGCCGCCTCGATGCCGCGCTTGAGCGACATCGGGTTGGCGCCCGCCGCGACGTTGCGCAGGCCCTCGCGCACCAGCGCCTGGGCCAGGACGGTGGCCGTCGTCGTGCCGTCTCCGGCCACGTCGTCGGTCTTCTTCGCTACTTCTTTGACAAGCTCGGCGCCGATCTTCTCCCACGGGTCCTCGAGCTCGATCTCCTTGGCGATGGATACACCATCGTTGGTGATCGTGGGGGCTCCCCACTTCTTCTCGAGAACCACGTTGCGGCCCTTAGGGCCGAGAGTTACCTTCACGGCGTCGGCGAGCTGGTTCATACCGCGTTCGAGGCCGCGCCGGGCTTCCTCGTCAAACGCGATCATCTTCGCTGCCATAGGCTCCAGTCCTCCGTGGCGTAACGCGCGGATCGAGCCGACGCCCGCGACGGACGGTGCCTCCCGCGGTCAGTCCTTTCCTGCCGCGAGGTCGGTACCTCATCGCTCGATCCCGCCATCATGCTGGCACTCGCATGAGGAGAGTGCCAGCACTATGTTTAGCACTCTCATAGGGAGAGTGCAAACGCGCGAGCTAAAAAGCCCGGCCTCCGGGGCCGGCCAGGTCACCGCCCCGGGCAGGCTGACGCCTACCTGACGGCTCGCGTCCAGCCCCTGGCCAGCAGGCCAGCAGGCTCACCGACGCGGCGAAATCAATCCGGCCCGGCCCCGGGGTGGGGCCGGGCCGAACGGCGACCCGGGGCGAACCCGGAGCCGCTAGCGAACCTAAGAGACCACGTGAACCTTGTCGGCCTGCGCGCCCCGATCGCTCTGCGTGATCTCGAACTCGACCCGTTGTCCCTCTTCCAAAGTGCGATAGCCATCCGACTGGATCGCGGAGAAGTGGACGAACACGTCCTTGCCACCGTCGACGGCGATGAAGCCGTATCCCTTGTCCGGGTTAAACCATTTGACGGTGCCCTGAGCCATTCCAAACAACTCCCTAACTGCGCTCGGGCCTCGAGCCCCGCCCTTGTCACCGCGGAACCCGTCGATCGCACCGGGTGAGAACGGCTGCGCACGTTATACGTACGAAACCAATCCCCGTCCGACGGCGACCGGAATTGACCTTACCTTGTGCCGAGTGCGCCTGACGCCACTTACCCACCAATCACGCCATCTGACCTACCTCGGTCACAGTCCGGGCGCGCCGCCGGCGACCGCGGGAATCACGGAAACTCTCGTCCCGGCCGCTACCTGCGTATCAAGCCCCTGCGCGAAACGGACGTCCTCGTCCCCCACGTACACGTTGACGAACCGGCGCAGCTTGCCGCCGTCGTCGATGATCCGGCCGCCCAGGCCCGGGTAGCTGGCGTCCAGGCCGGTGATGATGTCGCGAAGCGTGCCTGCTGACGCCGTCACCTCCGCCGCGCCGCCGGTATAGGAACGCAGGATGGTGGGGATGCGAACGTTGACGGTCACGGCACTGCCTCCTGGAACGCTTCGAGGGTGGGCTTGATCGCGGCTGGTACCCGCATCGCCGCGGCGACGGCATCGAGGGTCTTCAGCCCGTCGCCCGAGTTTATGATCACGGTCTCGGCCTCCGGGTCGAGCTGCCCGCCGGCCAGCAGCTTGCGCAGCACGCCCAGGGTGACGCCGCCCGCGGTCTCGCCGAAGATGCCCTCGCACTCGGCCAGCAGCCGGATCGAGTCGACGATCTCGTCGTCGCTGACATCGGCGATGGCCCCGCCGGTGCGCCGGACCACGTCGAGCACGTACGGCCCGTCGGCGGGGTTGCCGATGGCCAGCGACTTGGCGATGGTGGACGGCCGGACCGGGCGCACCACGTCGTACCCGGCGGCGAACGCGGCCGATACCGGCGCGCAGCCCGTCGCCTGGGCCCCGAAGATCCGCCACGGTGCCTGCGGCACCAGGCCGAGCGAGGTCAGCTCGGTGAAGCCCTTGTCCACCTTCACCAGCTGCGCACCCGAGGCGATCGGCACCACGACCTGCTCAGGCAGCCGCCAGCCCAGCTGCTCGGCGATCTCGAAGCCGAGCGTCTTGGACCCCTCGGCGTAGTAGGGCCGCACGTTCACGTTCACGAACGCCCAGTCCGGATGGTCGCCGGCCAGCTCGGACGCCAGCCGGTTCACGTCGTCGTAGGTGCCGTCCACGGTGACGAACGTGCCGCCGTAGACCGCGGTGGTGATGATCTTCGGCAGTTCCAGGTCGGCGGGCACGAGCACGACAGAACGGATGCCGGCCCGCGCCGCCGCGGCGGCGACCGCGTTGGCCAGGTTGCCGGTCGACGGGCAGGCCAGCACCTTGAAGCCCATCTCGGTCGCGGCGGCCAGCGCCACCGCGACGACCCGGTCCTTGAACGAATGCGTCGGGTTGCCCCGGTCGTCCTTGATCCAGAGCCTGCGCATGCCCAGCGCGCGCGCCAGGTTGTCGGCGCGGATCAGCCGGGTGAAGCCGGGCTCGGTGGTGGGCCGGCTGGCGATATCGGGCGGCACCGGCAGCAGCGCCGCGTACCGCCACATGTTCGGCGGGCCGGCCTCGATGCCGGACCGGGTGAGCTGCGGGTAGTCGTACTGGACCTCCAGCGGCCCGAAACACTCCTCGCACGCGTAGTACGGACCGAGTGAGTACACCCGGCCGCACTCACGGCAGGACAGCCCGGTGGCATAGCCGAACCCGGCCGAGGTCGTGGTGGTTTGTGTCGTTGCTGTCGTCACCGGCGAGGCTTCCCTTCCCCATCTTTCCCAGTGGTCACTTTGACCACGGGCCGGACTTGGCACCATGTCGCGCGCCTCGCCGCTTTACGACGGGTACTGCATGCGCGCTAGGTTGCCGGGGCTTCGCAGGGCCGATCCCTCCACCCCTCTGGATGAGCGTTATTCAGTTGTGTCTCAATCGGAATCATCGTATCAGGGTTGGCGAGGTGCCGGCCTGACCGGACAGTACTGGCCTAGCCAGACACTACTGGCCTATCCAGGATGCCCCGCTGGACATCGTTGCCTCGGGGGGGCACTAGCCTGCCGGGGTATGAAGCAACGGGTGCTGGTGGCGTCTAACCGCGGGCCGATCTCGTACCAGTTCGCCTCCGACGGCTCGCTAACCGGGCAGCGCGGCGGCGGCGGCATGATCGCCGGGGTGCTGTCGGGACTGGCGGCCGTCGCGTCCGAGGCCGAGGTCATCTGGATCTGCGCGGCGCTCAGCGACGCGGACCGCGCGGTCGCGCGGCTGCAGGCCACCGGCGCCGGCCAGCACGGCAGCGTGCCTGTGCGGATGCTCGACATCCCGCCCGACATCTTCGACCGGGCCTACAACCACGTGGCCAACTCCACCTTGTGGTTCCTGCACCACCTGCTGTTCGACACCCCGAACGAGCCGAAGTTCGGCGCCGAGTTCGGCCGGGACTGGGACGCTTACCTGGCCTACAACCAGGCCTTCTCCGACGCTCTCGCGGACGAGGTCAGGACCGGCGCGGCCGGGCCCGCGGGCACGCAGACCCGGGTCCTGATCCAGGACTACCACCTGAGCCTGGCGCCCCGGCTGCTGCGGGAAAGGCTCGGCGACATGCGCGACACCGGCATCGCGTACTTCTGGCACACGCCGTGGGCGCCCCTCGACTACTACCGGATACTGCCCAGGGAAGTGGGCCACGCGCTGATCGCCGGCATCCTCGGCGCGGACCGGGCCGGCTTTCACGACGGGCGGTGGGCCGCCGCGTTTCTCGACTGCTGCGCGGCGATGCCCGGCGCGGAGGTGAACCGCACGCCGTCCTCGAACCCCCCGGACGTGGGCCGGGTCCGGTACCGCGGCCACGTCACCGAGGTGGCCGTGCACCCGCTCGGCGTGGATGCCGCCGCGCTGCGGACCCGCGCCCTGGCGCAGGACGTGCGGGCTCACGTGAGCACGCTCGGGCGGGCGGCGGGCGGCAGGAAGCTGATCGTCAGAGTGGACAGGACCGAGCTGTCCAAGAACATCGTGCGGGGCCTGGCCGCCTACCGCGAGCTGCTGGTGACCAGGCCGCAGTGGCGGGGCCGCGTCATGCACCTGGCCTTCGCCTACCCGTCCCGGTCGGCCGTGCCTGAGTACCGCACCTACACCGAACGGGTCAGGCAGCTGGCCGCCGAGATCATCGAGGAATTCGGCACGGCGGACTGGAATCCGCTGATCCTGGAGGTCAAGGACGACTATCCCCGGTCGCTGGCGGCGTGCACGCTGGCCGACGTGCTGGTGGTGAACCCGATCAGGGACGGCATGAACCTGGTCGCGCAGGAAGGCCCGATCCTGTCAGCACACGGCTGCGCGCTCGTGCTCTCCCGGGAGGCAGGCGCGGCCGCGACGCTCGCCGCCGACGCGCTGCTGGTCAACCCCTACGACGTCGCCGAGACCGCCGACGCCATCCACCGGGCGCTCACCATGCCCGACGCCGAACGCCGCCGCCGCAGCGCCGCCCTGGCCGCCACCGCCACCATGGCCCGGCCCGCGCGCTGGCTGGCCGATCAGCTGGCCTGCCTGCGGACCTTACCGCCGCACCGCACCGCCGCACCGCACCGCCGCACCGCACCGCACCGCCCGCGCGGACGCCGGGCCTGGCCGGAAAGACCACGGTCCGTTCGGAATAAATAAATTTCGGCCGAACGGACCTGCCTGCGTGCCGCGGTCCCGGTCACCCGCCCAGCTGGCCTGCGATCGCGGCGAGCAGTGCCACCACCCCCGCGGGACCCTCCACCACCAGGTCGGCCGCGACCGCGACCTGCGGTGACTCAAGGCTGGCGCTGGCCACCGCGCAGCCGCCTATGCCGTCCGCGCGCAGCGCCAGGATCGCCGCGAAGGCCGGCAGGTCGCCCAGGTCATCGCCGCAGAACAGGACCGAGGTGGCCGCACGCTCGGCGACCAGGTGAGTCAGCGCGGTGCCCTTGTCCACACCCGGCGGCCGCAGCTCGATGACGAACCGGCCAGGCTCCGCCGCCAGCCCCAGCCGGCCGGCCAGCTCGCCGATCGGCCCGCGGAGCCCGCGCAGCGCGGCTTCCGGATCGGCGGTGCCGCGGGTGTGCACGGCCACCGCGTGCGTCTTGTCCTCGATCGAGGTGCCCTCCGGCGCGCCCGCCTCGCGGAGCAGGCCAGGCAGCGCGGCCCGGGCGGCGGCCACGGCCGGCCCGGGCTCGGGCTCGGTCAGCTCGCCGTCCTGCCAGCGCTGCAAGCCGTAGTGGCCGAGCACGATGAGACCGGGGACCGCGTCAAGGCCACCGAGCCGGACCACGTCCGCCGGGCCCCGGCCGGTGATGACCGCGACCGAGCCGACGACCTTGGCCAGGGCGATCAGGGCCGGCACCGCCCCGGGATGGGGCCTGGCGTCGGCCGGGCGCGGCACGATCGGCGCCAGCGTGCCGTCGAAGTCGGTGGCGATCAGCGCGTGTTCCGGGTCCGCCAGCAGCGCGTCGAGCCCGGCCTGGCCTGCGGCGGTGGCGGCCAGGGGCAGCCGAGGCGGCAGGGCGGTCACCGCGGCTGCCCCTGGCCGCCCTTCGGCCGCGGCGAGCGCATCCGCTGGCGGCGGGCCCGCTGGGCGCGCAGCCGCTTGACCAGCACCGGGTCGAACGCGAGCGCTTCTGGCCGGTCGATCAGCTCGTTCAGCCGCTGGTAGTACCGGGTGGCCGGCATGTCGAGGACCTCGGCGATAGCTTGCTCCTTCACTCCGGGCGAGCGCCACCCGCGCCGCTCAAACGCCAGGATCCGCATGTCTGCCTCCGTCAACCCGGACATACGCACCTCCTCCCGGCGCCCTGCGACCCGGCTAGTGCCGACCGTACCTGAATGCCTCGCGGTGAGCGCCGCCGAGCGGCTCGCCTAGTCGCGCGGGTACCAATTAGTGCTATACCGCAAACTATTCCGCAGTGACGCATTCCGCCCACGACGGTCGCATGGCACGATGGCATAGGCCTGATCGGACATTTGTGGCCGTCGGCCCGCTCGGCCAGCCTCGGAGGAGATTTCTGACCAAGTGTCACACCGATCACTCCGCAGCCCCCTGGTGCCTTTCACCACAGGGCTAGCTGCGGCCATTGCCGTTCTCGCAGTCGCCGGGTCGGCGCCTGCCTTCGGCGCCGGCGTCAGCACGTCGGCGGCCGCCGACGCCGTGCGCGCCCAGGAGTGGTGGCTGGCCGGGCTGAACGTGCCCCAGACGTGGCCGCAGACGCGGGGCGCCGGAGTCACCGTCGCGGTGCTCGGCACCGGGGTCGCGGCCGGCCACCCGGACCTGGCCGGCGACGTGCTCACCGGGCCCGACTACACCGATTCCGGCCGCCGGGCCGGCGGACCGTACTGGGGCATCGACGGCACCCAGGTGGCGGCCATCATCGCCGGCCACGGGCACGGCCCTGCCCGCCAGTCCGGCGTCGTCGGGGTCGCCCCCGCCGCGAAAATCCTGTCCATCCGGGTAACCCTGGAATTCAACGATCCGCTCAACGCGGACCAGGCCATCACCCGGCGGCTGCCCGGCGCCATTGCCGACGGCATCACGTACGCGGTCAACCACGGCGCCAGGGTCATCGACCTGCCGCTGGACCCGGGGACGTTCGGGCTGACGGGAGACGCAGACCCGGCCGCGGCCGGCGGCAGCCACGCCGAGCAGGCCGCGGTCTCCTACGCGCTGCGCAAGAGCGTCGTGCTTGTGGCGCCCGCGGGCGACGACGGCGCAGGCCCCGGCCTGGTCAACTACCCGGCCGCCTACACCGGCGTGATCGCGGTCGGCGCGGTCAGCCGCGGCGGGCGGCTGGCCCCGTTCAGCAGCAAGCGCTCCTACGTGTCGCTGACCGCGCCGGGAGTAGACCTGACCGCCGCCACCACGCCCGCCGGCTACGCCACGGTCAGCAGCACAAGCGCCGCGAGCGGAATCGTGGCCGGCGTCGCCGCCCTGCTGCTGTCCAGGTATCCGCAGCTGACCGTGGCCCAGGTCACCCAGGCGCTGACCATGAGCACCGGCGCCACCTCGGTCACCGACGGCGCGGCCGGGCCGGGCACCGGCTACGGCACCCTGGACGCGGCCCGGGCGGTCACCCTGGCCGCTGACATCAGCGCCGCCACCGGGTCGGCCCGGCTGGCCGCATCGCCCTCGGCCATATCGCCCTCGGCCACATCGCCCGCGCCGCCCTCGCCCTCGCCGGCCCGGCGGGTGCAGGCGGCCCCGCAGGGGAGCGCCAGCGCGTTCGCCGGGTCGCTGCTCCGCGACATCGTGGCCGCCCTGGGTGCCCTCATCGTGCTGGTCGTCGTGCTGCTGCTGATCATGAGCTCGCGCCGCAAACGAGCCCTGGCCGGACCCGGACCACGGTCAAGGAACGCCCGGGGGCAGCACGGGCAGCACCGGCCGGATCAGGAGACGGCCCGGCCCGCCCGGCCCCAGCCGGACCCAGCCGTACCCGCCGCGCCGGCGTCCGTCTGGCCGGCCCCGGGTGGCTGGCAGGGCGGCAGCATCGGCGAGATTGCCCGCCCCCCGGCGGCACCGCACCGCCCAGCCACCGCCCCGGCACCCAGAACCACCCCGCGGCCCCGGAGCGACCGCGGCGCCGGCCCGGCCGCCCGCCCGCCCTGGGCGCCCGCGCCGGAACCCGAGCGCACGTTCGGCCTGCTTCCCGTCGCGCCGCCTGGCTCCTTCACGCCGACTCCTGGCAGCAGCATCCGGGTCCCCCCGGACATGGCGGCGATACCCGCCACCATGACCGGTCCCGGGCCGGCCGCCTTCGACCCGGCCGGTTTTCACCCGGCCGGCCATCCGGCCGCGCCCGACCGCGCCACCCGGCCGCCCGTCGTCAACTTCCCGGCCGCCCCGCCGGCGTTCCCCCCGCCACCCCCGGTTTTCCCGCCGCCAGCCCAGGCCTCCCCGCCCCCGGGACCAGCTTCCCCGCCGTCGGCACAGGCCTCCCCGCCGTCGGGCGCCGACCTGGACACCGGGCCGGAAGCCGCGGACCTGGACGTCACGAGGCCGATCCCGGGCGCTGACCCGCTGTCCAAGCGGAGTCTTGGTTTCGCCGCGGCCCCGGTAGCAACCGGTTTCCCAGTCCGGGACATCTCGGCCAGGTACCGCAGGGTGGACGCACCGGCCCTGGACGGCCAAGGCCCCGAGGTCAATTCCAGCTTCATCTGGGATCTGACCGCCACGGACGTCTTCCCGGTAGCCTCGTCCGAACCGCCGCCCGGCCCAGACGACGCTCCCGGCGCCAGCGGCAGCTGACCCCGGGAGCGTCGCATCGCGAGGCTCAGCCGGCCATGGCTAGGCCGCCTCGGCCACCGCCGAGGCGGAGCCGACGGCCGGCTCGAGCGCGAGCCGCAGCACCTCGCGGACATCGCCCACCGTATGCACGTCGAGCTTGGCGAGCACCTCGGCCGGAACATCGTCCAGGTCAGGCTCGTTCCGCTGCGGGATAAGCACGGTGGACATCCCGGCCCGGTGCGCGGCGAGCAGCTTCTGCTTGACGCCGCCGATCGGCAGCACCCGGCCGGTCAGGGACACCTCACCGGTCATCGCCACATCCGCCCGCACGGGGCGGCCGGAGAGCAGCGACGCCAGCGCGGTCGTCATCGTGACACCCGCGCTCGGTCCGTCCTTGGGCACTGCGCCGGCCGGCACGTGCACATGCACGCCGCGGTCCTTCAGCTCGCCGACGGGAAGGCCGAGCTCGTCGCCGTGCGAGCGCAGGTAGGACAGCGCGATCCGGGCCGATTCCTTCATCACGTCGCCGAGCTGGCCGGTCAGCGTGACTCCGGTCTCACCGGTTTCCCGGCCCGCCAGGGATGCCTCGATGAACAGCACGTCCCCGCCCGCGCCGGTCACCGCGAGCCCGGTCGCCACCCCGGGCACCGCGGTCCTGCGGTCGGGCCCGGCCAGGCTCGTCTCCGGCGTGAACCGGGGACGGCCCAGGTAGTCTCCCAGCTCGGCCACGCCGACCGTGATGGGCAGCGTAGTCTCCGCCAGCGCCACCCGCGCCGCGACCTTGCGCAGGATGCGCGCGACGGCCCGTTCCAGCGAACGCACCCCCGCCTCCCTGGTGTACTCGGCGGCGACCAGCCGCAGCGCGTCCTCGCTGACCGACACCTCCTCGGCGCTCAGGCCCGCCTTGGACAGCTGCCTGGGCAGCAGATGATCCCGGGCGATGAGGACCTTCTCGTCCTCGGTGTACCCGTCGAGTGAGACCAGTTCCATCCGGTCGAGCAGCGGGCCGGGTATCGAGTCGAGCACGTTCGCCGTGGCCAGGAACACCACGTCGGACAGGTCGAGCTCGACCTCCAGGTAGTGGTCGCGGAACGTGTGGTTCTGCGCCGGGTCGAGCACCTCGAGCAGCGCCGACGCGGGGTCACCGCGGTAGTCGGCCCCGATCTTGTCCACCTCGTCGAGCAGCACAACCGGGTTCATCGAGCCCGCTTCGCGGATGGCGCGAACGATCCGGCCGGGCAGTGCCCCCACGTAGGTGCGCCGGTGACCGCGGATTTCCGCTTCATCCCTGACGCCGCCCAGGGACACCCGGACGAACTTGCGGTCCATGGCCCGGGCCACCGATTCACCCAGCGACGTCTTGCCGACGCCGGGCGGCCCGACCAGCGCGAGCACGGCGCCGGAGCGGCGGCCGCCGACGATGCCCAGGCCGCGGTCCGCGCGGCGCTTGCGCACCGCGAGGTACTCGATGATGCGTTCCTTGACGTCGTCAAGCCCGGTGTGGTCCTCGTCCAGGACGCGCCGTGCGCCGGAGATGTCGTAGGCGTCCTCGGTCCGTGCGTTCCACGGGATGTCAAGGACGGTGTCCAGCCAGGTCCTGATCCAGCCGGTCTCGGGCGACGCGTCGGGGGTCCGTTCGAGCTTGGCCACTTCCTTCAGCGCGGCGTCCCGGACCGGCTCAGGAAGGTCGGCAGCTTCCACCCGAGCCCGGTAGTCGTCCTCCTCGGTGGCCGCGTCGCCATTGAGGTCGGCGAGTTCCTTGCGGACGGCGGCGAGCTGCTGGCGCAGCAGGAATTCCTTCTGCTGCTTCTCCATGCCCTCCGCCACGTCCTTGCGGATGGACTCGGCCACGTCCAGCTCGGCGAGATGCTCACGGGTCCAGCCGATGACGAGCTCAAGGCGCTCGACCAGATCCGAGGTCTCGAGCAGCTGCAGCTTCTGCCCCGGAGTGAGATAGCTGGCGTACCCGGCCCGGTCCGCGATGACGGACGCGTCGTCGAGCTGCTGGATCATGTCGACGACCTGCCACGCACCGCGCTGCTGCAAGATCGAAGTCAGCAGGGACTTGTACTGCTGGGCCAGTTCGTCGGCCTTCGGCCCGCGGCTGGTCTCCTCGATCACGGTTCCCTGTACCCAAAGCGCCGCGCCTGGGCCGGTGGTACCTGAGCCGATCTTGACCCGGGCGGTGCCGCGGAGCACCGCGCCGGGCTGTCCGCCGGGCAGGCGTCCGACCTGCTCGACCTCAGCCAGCGTGCCGACGCCGGCCAGCCCGCGGTCGGGCAACCGGGGCACGAGCAGGACCCGCGCCTTAACTTCTGAACGCACGCCGGGAACCTGCCGGGATGGCAGCCGGGCCGCGTCAATGGCGGCACCGACCTCTGCTTGTGATGTCTCTAGCGGCACCACCATCCCCGGCAGCACCACGTCGTCGTCCAGCGGCAGCACCGGCAGCGTGAGCGTTTCACTCATT
>JBEKGC010000209.1:0-20157 GCA_050013055.1 Streptosporangiaceae bacterium | reverse complement strand
GATCCCACCGACAGCCCGTTCCACACCCGCCAGCAGGCTGAGGCCGTGTTCGCCCATTTCCGCCGCGGCGCCGAGCAGGGCACCTACGGGCCCGCCAGCCAGTTCCTGGCCGACGCCCTCGCTGACTCCATCCACGTCTTTGACGTTCAGCTCGGCGGCTACGATCGCCAGCTCATCGCACGGCTCGCTCAGTTGCTCGACCCCGTGGACGTCGCGGTCATCTGCTCCTGGGTCAGGCGTGCCGCGCACGACTGCCCGGAGCAGTCCGTTTACATCACCGCACGTTCAGGCACCGACGCGGGCCGGCCTTGCTTCTGACGCGTCGTCCGGCCGAGACGACGCCGTCCTCGACGCAGACATGCGGATGACCTCGAGAACCGCTACGGTCTTGGCTGGCATGCCGTAGTAGCCGATGCTGCACGTCCATGGGTGCTTGTACCGCACGACGGAGTTCGCCGATCTCTCCCGTCGGCACCTCGCGGTCGGTGTCCGGGTCCACCAGCCTGATCTCGAACCAGTCCGAGGCGACCAGGCCGGCCGCGCCGGTCGGGCGGATCTCGCCGCACGGCGAGAGAGGATGGGCGCGCACGCTTCTGTGAGCCCGAAGGCGTCGGCGAACGCCTCGATATCGAACCGGGCCGTGAACTGCGTCAGCACCAGCGACGCGGTCGGTGCGGCGTACACGCAGCGCAGGGAGTTCCTGGTGTCGTCTGACCGCTAAACGCGGATAAAGTTACCTTCTTTACGGCCATAGGCAGACTGATTTATCTGTGTTCTTATGTCCGTCGCAAAAGTCGCCGAAAAAGCGCGGCTGCCGGGTCTTTCGGGACGCCGATTGGTGTCATACTGGAATATGGATATCCGGTCGAGCCAGGAGCTTGTCTGGGAGAATAAGGTCGGTAAAGGTTTTAATACGACCAATGTGCCGCTGGAGTTCTGCCTGCTTCAGAGGGCGCTAGCCGAAGCGTTCGACGCCTGGCGCCAGGGCCGCGGCGACCTGGCGGAAGAACTCGCTGATGCGGCGATCTACCTGCTCGGCCTGGCCGAGATGACCGGCGTCCAGCTGCAAGCAGAAATCGAGGCCAAGCTGGCCAAGAACGCGGCTCGCGTCTACCAGCGACTCCCGCACGACACGGTGGCCAAAACCAGCAACGAGTCCGCCGGGTAGATTTTCATGGAGCGGAGCGCGGAGCGCAGGGCGCAGCGGCGGGGCGCACGCCGGGGCTCGGTTAGGGCTTGCGGGTTAGGACGACCTTGAGGGCGCCGGTGTCGGTGGCCCGGCCGAACATGTCGTAGGCCGCGTCGAACTCGTCAAACGCGAAGTGGTGGGTGATGAACCTTCCTGCGTCGATCTGGTGGGCGGCCAGCAGTTCAAGCAGCGTCGCCGTGGAGTACGCGTCGACCAGCCCGGTCGTGATGGCGACGTGACCGCAGGGCCGCACCAGCGTGGCCGCGAGCTCGAAGGCGGCAGGCATGCCGACCGCTTCGATCGCCACGTGGGCACCAAGCCCGCCGGTCAGCTCCCGGATCACGGCCAGGCCGACCGGGCCGGCCCCGACAACCGCCACCACATCGCCCGGCCGGACCCGGCCGTTGAGCACGCCGACCTCATAGCCGGTGGGCAGGATGTCGGACAGCATCAAGATGTCCTCGTCGGACGCGCCGGCCGGAAGCGGGCCTGGTCCGTGGTAGACAAGTGCTCGCATGACTAGCTCCGCATCGTTGAGGATTTTGGCACCGATGCTGACTCCAGCGTTCCTCCCGCGGCAGGGCCGAAGGGCCCCGGCATGACCTGGCCGAACGTCCTGCCCACGGCCCGTGGACCGCTGCCGCCACCCAGCCCGTTCCGCGCCTGATTTTTTTTGGCCGAACGAGCCGTGGTGACAGCTCTTAGGCCGAGCCTCGGCGATCGGCGGGCCTGACGGGACACAGGCGGCTAGCCTGTGTCCCGGTCGGAACGGAAGGATGGTCGTGGCCAAGAGCAATGCCCGCAAGAGGCAGGACCGCGTCAGGGCCGGGGCCAGGCGCGCCGAACAGACGCGGCGCCGCGCGAAGGCCGAGCGCGCGCAGCAGGCAGCCGAACGCTACCGGTGCCTGCTCGATCCGCGGACCAGCCCGGCTGAGGTGGCTGGAATCCTTGCGGCGGAGCTGCCGGACTCGCTTGTAGCTGGCACGATGATGCAGATCCGGCTGAGTTTCGGAGTTCCGGGCGAGGAGATAGCCCAGACGGCGCAGCTGATGCTGGCGTCCGCGACGGGGACGCCCCAGATCGGTACGCTCGCGGTGGCCGCGTGGGCGGCGCATGTCACCGGAGACGAGGATGCCGAGCGCGGGTATACCAGCGAGCTGCTCGCCCGCGCGGATGCCGGCGACGACCTGGAGCTGTGGCTTGAGGTGATCCGCGCGGTGTCGGTCAGGGGGCATTCTGGCGAGGCGTGCGAACTGATCGAGCCATACCTGCGCGAGGACCCCGACGACGAGCTGGCGGCCGGAATCTACGCCGAGGCGCTGGCCGCGGCGCACTCGGAAGCCGCGCCCGGTGAGCGGGAGCGAGCCGCTCTGACCAGGTACGGTGACCGGTCAGGCCGCGAGGCGCTGCGCGAGGCGATCGATGCCTTCCTGGGCCGGACGCAGTGGGGCACGACCGTCAGGACATGGGCGGACGCGGAACGGTCCAGATTGGAGGCTGACTACTGGCAAGCCGCCGAACGCGACCAATTCGACGCGCTAGCCGTCGAGGTTGCGGTCGCCCATCCCGTGGCCGATGTTTCCGGATCCCCAGCAGCCGACGGAGCTGCTTGCGGCGACGATCCGGTGAACACCCCGCTGCGGGCGTTCGCGGCGGACCCGGCGACGCCGGGGGAACTGGCGGCGCGGGCGTCGGAGTGGGACCGGTACGTGCGGTTCGGGATCTGGCAGGTGCCGGAGCCGGGGACGACCCCGGGCGTGTGGTGCACCGAGCTGGTTTCTGGCCTGCGCCGGTACACGCAGTTCCCGGCGCCGGCGCTAGCTGGCGCGGCGCCATGGTCGGTCTGGCTGGGCGCGCTAGTGCCGACGGACGGGATCTGGCGCAGCACAGGGAACGGGATCTGGCTCAGTCCCATCGAAGGCGACGCGGTCGCGGAGTACGCGGAGCAGGCCGTGTGGCACGTGCTCGATGAGTTGTCGGGCGTGCCGCGCGACCGGCTCCCCGAGCCCGGTGAGATCAGGTTCGGGCAGGCCGAGCCGTACTGCGTACGCTGGGAAACCGGCGAGGAGCCTGAGTTCGGGGAGAACATCAGTCCCGTCATCGCGCGGCTCACGACCGTGCTGGCTTCCCTGGTCTGGTGGAAGCGGTCGGTGCCGGTGGCGCTGACGAATACCGACGGTGAACCCATGATGCTCATCGACGCGACGGTCACGGTCGGCGGCGACGTGACCGAGCGGTTGTCCGCGCGTTCGGACTTCGGGGAGGAAGAAGGGGGTCAGGACGGCCAGCTCGTCTGGTGGGGCGACCAGGTCACGGGCCCGTCCGACGACCCCATCGTGATGCACGTCCACCAGGACGGATCCGCCCACCTGCTGGACCCGGCCGAGGACACGGAGCGCCTGGTGCTCGGCCGGCTAACGCCGGACAGGGACAGGGTGCGGGTCCAGGTGAACTCACATCCCCGGCTGACCAGGCTACTGCGGATCCTCGCGGATATCGGGGCGGAGCCGGAGGTGGCCGGGCAGGCGCAGTCCGAGCCGTCGCTGGACTTCGCCTGGGGACCAGTGCCCGATGGCGCCTGGCCGGCCCGGGCGTGGGAGAAAGCGTGGCTGGACCAGTCCGTGGCCGTGCTGGACTTCCGTTCCCCGCGGCACTGCGCGGCGAGCGCCGCTGAGGCCAGCACGGCCGAGGCACTCCGGCTGGAGAGCCTGCTGCGCCAGCTCGAATACCAGGCGGGGCTCGCCGCCGCGCGCGGCGGACGACCGATCGACACCGAATGGCTGCGCACCGAACTCGGTCTCACCGCCCCGCTCAGCGAACGCCTGCCATATTACCGGGACCGTCAGGTAAGACCTTGATGACGGTCACATTCCGGCCGCACAGGGTGGCGATGTCTTCGGGGTCCGACGTGAGGACGCTCACCGGGCCAGTCGCGGCCAAGGCTGTCGCGCTGAGCATCGCATCGATCGCATGCCGGTGACCTTGCCAGCCGGCCTCGGCGAGAACCGCCGTGGCACGGCGGGCGATCGGTTCGGTCACTGGTTCCACGACGACGCGGGACAGCGTCCACTCCAGCGCCGGCCGGCTGAGCCGCGGATGCGCCACTTCCACCACGGTGGCGGCGCTAGTGATCACCCGCAGATCGTCAGCCCGTGCCAGTGCCAGCCACTGGGTGACCTCCCGCGTCCGCAGGACCGCCTTCGCCAGCCCCTCGCTGTCCAGCACAAGCGTGCCCGCCGGAGTGGCGGAAACCCGGGTCACGCGGCCCCGGACCGGGGGTGGTCTTGCTCGGTGCGAGCCCGCCGCAGTTCTTCCCGCCGGGCTCGCACCTCTTCCTCAGTGACCGGACCGTGCTCGGCCTCTGCCACGGCGATCAGCTCGTTCAGGTTGTCCCGCTCAATCTGCCTGGCGACAGCCGCGGCGACGTAGGCTGACAGGCCCGACGGACCGCTACGGGCGCGGGCCGCTTCCGCGATGTCGCGTGGCATGGTGATCGAATACTTTCCAGTAGGCTCACTCATACTCTTTATCCTACCGTAAGTATTCTTAGGTGCTGCGGCCGTACCGGACCGGCTGGGCTCTTTCTCCTCGGTCTCGGCGCGCCGGCCGGCCCGCGCGGCGGCGGATCAGGGTTTCCTGGCCACCCCGGCCAGGCACCAGAACGTGCTCGGATCGCTGGGCACGTCGGCCGGGGAGTCGGGGCGCCACAGGGGCAGGTGCACAAGACCGGGGTCCACCAGCTCGAAGTCGCCGAACAGCCGCATGATCTCCGCCCGCGACCGCACGTGACTCTGGGTGGCGACGTTGCGGTTGAACACCTTGCCCACGGCCTTGACCACGGTCGGCTGGCCCTCCGCCGTGCCGTGGCACAGCACCAGGTAGCTGCCGGGCGCCAGCGCGTCGCGCAGTGTCGCCATGATCCCCCTGGGGTTGTCCGCGTCGGCGATGTAATGCAGGACGGAGACGAGCAGCAACCCGGCCGGGCGGCCGAAGTCGATCAGCCGCCTGGTGTCGGCATGGTGCAGGATCTTCTCCGGCTCGCGCAGGTCGGCCTTGATGATGGCGGCGTTCTGGCGGCCCGCCAGGATGGTCCGGCTGTGCGCGATCGCGACCGGGTCGATATCGGCGTAGACCACCCGGCTGCCGCGGTCGGCTCGCTGCGCCACCTCGTGCACGTTGTCCCCGGTCGGTATGCCCGAGCCGATGTCGAGGAACTGGCGGATCCCGGCGTCGCTGACAAACCGCACCGCCCGGCCGAGGAAGGCGCGGTTGGCCCGGGCGATCGCCCGGACGGCGGGTTCGACCGCCGCGAGCGCCCGGCCCACGTCCTGATCGGCCAGGAAATTGTGGCTGCCGCCGAGCAGGTAGTCGTAGACCCGGGCGATGTTCGCCCGCCTGGTATCGACCCCCGGCGGTACCCAGTCCGACTCGCCAGCCGTCACGCCTGCCTCCTTGGCTCGCCCCCAGGGTGGACCAGGCGCCAGTCACCGCGGCCAGCGTCCGGGCAGAACGACTCGCCGGCCTTTCGCGGGTTCGGTGAGACGCCCGACATGCGATAGATTTCCTGTTTACGCGATACCTCCGGGCAATAGTAACGGCTGTCGTACCGAGCCGCCACGGGGCGTAGGGGTCAGCGCCACGGTAGGACGTTCGCCGGTCCCGATGATCGTGTCCCAGGGTGGGTGCCGATACTGGTGGAATCACACAGGTCCGAGGATTATCAGCCCATGCTGCCGCGGCGGCACGAGGCGGATCTGGCGGGCCTGGCCGCGTTCACCCTGGATCCCGCGGGCCGGGTCGTGTCCTGGCCGGGGAGCGCCACGGCGCTGTTCGGGCCGCAGGCGTGCGCCGCGGTCGGGTATGACGTGTGCGACGTGCTGATGACCGGCCCGGGCCAGCACGAACTGGTCGGCCATGCGCTGGCCGAGGTCGCCGCCGGGCGGGTGTGGGCCGCGACCGTGTGCGGCGGCTCGCTCGGCGAGGGCCGGTTCGCGCTGCGCTGGGAGCCGATGACCGGGCCGGGCGGCACCGTGCTCGTGCTCGTCCAGCGGGCCTGGCCGCAGCAGGCGCCGAACTGGCTGACCGAGGCCGCGGGCCGGATCGGCAGCAGCCTGGACCTGGCCCAGACCGCGGCCGAGGTGGCCGATGCGGCGGTGCCCTGGTTCGCCGACGGGGCCGTCATCTACGCGCTGGAACGACTGCTCGCCGCCGATGAGCTCGTCTCGCCCCGGGCCGGGCAGGATGCGGCGGTGCGGCGGCTGGCGGCCCGGCTGGCCGTCAAAGGTGAGGCGGCCACCGCCCCGGCCTGGCCCATCGGCGAGGTGGTCGTCCTGGGTGCGGACACTCTTCGCTGGCGGGCGTTGGCGACCGGGCAGCCGGTACTGGCCAGCGAGCCCGCCAGCGAGATCACCGCGGGCTGTACCTCGATGCTGGCCGTGCCGCTGATCGCCCGCGGCGTCGTGGTGGGCTGCGCGGTGTTCGGGCGGGCGGCGGCCAGCCCGGCCTTCACCTCAGCCGACGTGACGCTGGCCGCCTCACTGGCCTCACGCGCCGCGGTGGGCATCGACAACGCCCGCCTGTATGACCGGGAGCGGCGGACCGCGCAGGCGCTGCAGCGGGGCCTGCTGCCCGGCCGGCCCGCTATCCCGGCGGGCATGGAGGTCGCGCACGTCTACCTCCCCGTCGGGGACCATGTGGTGGGCGGGGACTGGCATGACATCGTCCCGCTGCCCGGCGGCCGGGCCGCGCTCATCGTCGGCGACGCGATGGGCCACGGCCCGGAGGCCGCCGCGGTCATGGTGCAGCTGCGTACCGCCGCGCACACGCTGGCCGAGCTTGGCCTGGCGCCCGCGCAGATACTGCGCAAGCTGGACGCGATGGCGGCCGGGCTTGACACGCTGGCCGCGGGAATGGGCGCGGCGTCGTTCGCTACCTGCGTCTACGCCGTGATCGACCCGTCCGGCGGCGCCAGCAAGATCGTCCAGGCGGGCCACCTGCCGCCGGTGCTCGTGCTGCCCGACGGGACCACCGAGGTGCTTGACCTCCCGCCCGGGCTCCCGCTGGGCCTGGGGGCCGGGTCCTTCCAGGTGACCAAGTTCAGCCTGCCGCCCGGAGCCACCCTCGCGCTGTACACCGACGGGCTGGTGGAAAGCCGCACCCGGCCCGTCGACGACGGCCTGGCCGCGCTCCGCCGCGTGCTCAGCTCCGCGCTGGCCGAGCCGGGCAGCACGCTGGACCGCGCCTGCCAGACGGTGACTCAGCTGATGCGTGAGCACGGCGAGGACGACATCACCCTGCTGCTCGCCCGCAAGGCCTAGGGCCGCGGGGAAAACGCCGGCTCGACCTTAAGTAACGGTGCTGTTACGATTACTGTCAGCTACCGTCTCGTCCAGCTAGCCCGGGAGTACGTCCAAATAGCCCGGGAGGAAGGGACCAATGACCCTAATCCGGGGCCATACGGCCGGTGGCCGCCCGGATCAGATGACCGTAACGTGGCGGGTATGTGATAGCTGTCCCGGGCCACGGGTCATCGAGCAAGCCGCAGCACAGATCTGGACCACCAATGGCGGCCTGGACATGTGGGAAGAGGAAGAACCATGGAAGACGTATTCGTCCTATCCGGCGTCAGGACCGCGATCGGCAAGTTTGGCGGCGGCCTTGCCTCCGTTCCGCCTTGTGACCTGGCCGCGCAGGTGGTGCGTGAGGCGGTCAGCCGGTCCGGCGTCGAGCCGGCCCAGGTGGGCCACGTCGTGTTCGGCAATGTGCTGCACACCGAGAAGAGGGACATGTACCTGTCCCGGGTGGCGGCCATCAACGGCGGCCTGGAAGTCGGGACGCCCGCGTTCACCCTGAACCGGCTGTGCGGCAGTGGCCTGCAGGCCATCGTGTCCGCCTCGCAGGCCATCATGCTGGGTGACTGCGAGGTCGCGGTGGCCGGCGGCGCCGAGTCGATGAGCCGCACCCCGTACTGGCTGTCCGGCATGCGCTGGGGCCAGCGGATGGGCGACGGCGTCGCTATCGACGCCATGACCGGGGCGCTGTCCGATCCGTTCGACGGGTGCCACATGGGCGTGACGGCGGAGAACGTCGCCACCGAATTCCACGTGTCCCGGGCCGACCAGGACGCGCTGGCCGCGGAGAGCCACCGCCGGGCCGCCGCCGCGCAGGCGGCGGGCTACTTCAGGGAGCAGATCCTGCCGATCGAGGTCCCCGGCCGGAAGGGCCAGGTCACCATCGTCGACACCGACGAGCACGTGCGGCCCGAGGTCAGGCTCGAGGACATGGCGAAGCTGAGGCCCGCGTTCGCCAAGGACGGCACGGTCACCGCGGGCAACGCGTCCGGCGTCAACGATGCCGCGGCGGCCGTGGTACTCGCGTCGGAGTCGTTCGTCCGGAGCAGCGGCCGGGTCCCGATGGGCAAGCTGATCGGGTACGCGCACGCGGGCGTCGAGCCGCGCATCATGGGCATGGGCCCGGTGCCCGCGGTCCGCCACCTGCTGGACAAGACCGGCATCAAGGTCGACGAGATCGACGTGTTCGAGGTGAACGAGGCCTTCGCCGCCCAGGCGCTGGCCGTGGCCAGGGAACTGGGCCTGCCGCCCGAGCGCACCAACCCGAACGGCAGCGGCATCTCCCTCGGCCACCCCGTGGCCGCCACCGGGGCCATCCTCACCGTCAAGTCCCTGTACGAGCTCAAGCGCACCGGCGGCAGGTACGCCCTAGTCACGATGTGTATCGGCGGCGGCCAGGGCATCGCCGCGATCTTCGAACGCATCTAACGAACACCTATAAGGAGAAAGACCATGCCGAACGACCCCACCAGCGAGCTGCAGGACGAGTTCCTGACGGCCATCCGCAAGAGCCAGGACACCGTGATCGACGCCATCAAGAGCTGGGTCGATACCGTCCAGTCCGCCGTCCCCCCGATGCCCTCTATCCAGCTGCCGGCGGGCGTCCAGGCGCCCAAGCCCGAAGAAGTCGTGGCCAGCGCAGCCGGCGGCGGCAGCCGCCAAGTAAGCCATTACCCCGTCAAGGCGACGGGGAACCAGAGTACGCGGCAGCCCCAGAAGGGAGCTGCCGCGTACCCTGGCCGACATCAGGGAGATGTTCGCACCATGGATTTCGAGTTGACCGATGAGCAAGAGCTGATCCGCGAGGCGGTCAGGGAATTCGCCGACACTGAGCTAGTACCGATCGCCGCCGAAGTCGACCGTGATCACCGTTTCCCCGCCGAGCTGCTGCCAAAGCTGGCCGACCTGAACCTCATGGGCATGCCCTATCCGGAGAAGCTGGGCGGCGCGGGCGCGGATTACCTCAGCTACGTGATCATGATCGAGGAGCTGTCCCGGGCCTGCGCGACCACCAGCGTCATCGTGTCGGCGCACAGCTCGCTGGCCACCTGGCCGATCTTCAAGTTCGGCACCCCGGCGCAGCACGACAAGTACCTGCCCGACATGACCTCGGGCCGCCGCCTGGGCGCCTTCGCCCTGACCGAGCCCGGTGCGGGCACCGACGCGGCCGCGGGCACCACCACGGCGGTGCGCAGCGGAGATGAGTACATCCTCAACGGGTCGAAGATCTTCATCTCGAACGCCCCGTTCGCCGAGATCTACATCGTCTTCGCCAAGACCGACACCACCAAGGGCACCAAGGGGATCAGCGCCTTCATCGTGGAACGGGACACCCCCGGGTTCTCCGTCGGCGAGGCCGAGCACAAGCTGGGCATCCGCGGGTCGAGTACGCCGCCGCTGTACTTCTCCGACTGCCATATTCCCGCCGACGCGCTGCTCGGCGGCGAGGGCAACGGCTTCAAGGTCGCCATGCAGACCCTCGACGGCGGCCGGATCGGCATCGCCGCGCAGGCGCTTGGCATCGCCCAGGCCGCCCTCGACGCGTCGGTGGCCTACGCTAAGGAGCGCGTCCAGTTCGGCAAGCCGATCGCGGCCCTGCAGGCGATTCAGTGGATGATCGCCGACATGGCCACCGAGATCGACGCGGCCAGGCTGCTGGTCTACCGGGCCGCTTCGTGCGTGGACAACCAGCGCCCGTACTCCACGGAAGGGGCCATGGCCAAGCTTTTCGCCTCGGAAACCGCCACCCGGGTGGCGGGCAAGGCCATCCAGATCCACGGCGGGTACGGCTACACGGAGAGCTACCCGGTCGAGCGGAACTGGCGCGACGCCAAGATCACCGAAATCTACGAGGGAACTTCCGAAGTGCAGCGCATGGTCATCGCGCGAAGCTGCCTGCGGTAGGAGAGGATCGTCATGAGGATTGTGGTCGCCTACAAGTGGACTCGCGACCCGGAGGAGGCCACGGTAGGTGCCGACGGCACGGTGGACTGGAGCCGGGCCAAGCCCGGCCTGTCCACCTACGACCCGGTGGCCCTCGAGCTGGCCCGCCAGCTCGCCGAGGCGGCCGGCGCCGAGCTGATCGGCGTCAGCGCCGGAGGTAAGGGCATCGCGGCGCCGATCGCGTCCAAGGCCGCCCTGTCCCGCGGACTTGACCGGGTGGTGGTCGTCGAGGACGAGGCGCTGGCCGACGCGGGCCGGGGCGAGCTGGCCGCGGTGCTGGCCGCGATGATCAGGCACATCGGCGACGTCGACCTGGTCATCACCGGCGACTCGTCGGTGGACGTGGCGGCCAAGATGGTCCCGACCGTGCTGGCCGGCGAGCTCGGCTGGCCGGCCGTGGCCGAGGTCGCGGCCGTGTCGGGCAAGGCAGGCGCGCTGCGCGTGGAGCGGGCCATCCCGGGCGGCGTGCAAGTACTCGAAATCTCGGGGCCCGCGGTGCTGGCCGCCTCCGCCGACGCCGCGGTGCCCCGCGTGCCCGGCATGAAAGAGCTCCTCGCGGCGGCCAAGAAGCCGGTGGAGCGGCTCGATCTCACCGCGCTCAAGGTGCCTCCGTCCAGCGCGGTGATGACCGTGACCGGCCGGTCACGGCCGGAGCGCAAGGCCCGCAAGGGCCTGCTCATCGACACCACCGACCCGGCCGCGGCCGCCGCCGAGCTGGTCTCCGCCCTGCGCGAGGCCGGCCCGCTAGAAAGGAACTGACAGTGAGCATCACCGCCTGGATTGTCGTCGGTGATCAGCCGGCCATCGGCAACCTCATCACGGTCGCCCGATCCCTGGGCGGCCCGGTCGGGGCCGTGGTGGCCGGGCCCCGCGCGGTGGCCGAGACGGTCGCGGCCAGCGGCGTGGACAAGGTGGTCTGGTGCGGCACGCCTGATGACGTACCCGCGGAAGCGAACGCTCCGGCCGTGGCGCAGACCGTCGCCGCCGATCCGCCCCGGGTGGTGCTGGGCGGCCGCAACCCAGGCGACCGGGTGCTCCTGGGCGCCGCGGCGGCCGCGCTCAGGGCGGCCGTGCTGACCGGCGCTCGTTCGGTATCGGCCGACGGCGACGGCGTGGTCGTGGCCAACGCCGTCTTCGGCGGCATCTCCGAGGAGACCGTCGCCGTCTCCGGCCCGGTGGCCCTGCAGATCGACGGCGGCTCCGTGCCGCCCGCCGACCCCGGCAGCCCCGCCGTGCCCATTGAAGAGGTGGCCGCCACGCCGCTTGGCCTGAAGGTGATCGAGACCAGGACGTCCGGCTTCGACGAGGTGGACCTCAACTCCGCGCACCGGGTGATCGGCGTCGGCCGCGGCCTGAAGGCCCAGGAGGACCTCGCCCTCATCGAGGCGCTGGCCACCGCGATCGGCGCCGAGGTCGCCTGTTCCCGGCCGGTGGCCGAGGGCCTGAACTGGATGGGCAAGGACCGCTACATCGGCAGCTCGGGCGCGCATATCGCGCCTCGGCTCTACCTCGCGATCGGCGTCTCCGGCCAGCTGCAGCACATGGTCGGCGTGCAGGGCGCGGAGATCATCGTGGCGATCAACTCCGACCCGAACGCCGCGGTCTTCAGCCAGGTCGACTATGGCCTCGTCGGCGACCTCTACCAGCTCGTGCCCGCGATCACTGCCGCGCTGAAATGACGGTGTCCCCATGACGCAAACAGCGACAGAAACAGCTGAGCCCGACTTCGAGGTCATCGTCATCGGGGCCGGCATCGCCGGCTGCGTCGCGGCCTACCAGCTGGCCCGGCAGGGACGGTCCGTGCTGCTGATCGAGCGGGGTGAGGCGCCCGGGTCGAAGAACCTGTCGGGCGGCGTCCTGTACTCCCGCGGCATGCAGCAGGTCTTCCCCGACTTCCTGACCGAGGCCCCGGTCGAGCGCCGGATCACCCGCAACTACATCAACTTCCTCAACCCCGACAGTTCGGTCGCCATCGACTACAAGGACGCCAGGCTGGCCGACCCGGTCAACGCCGTCACGGTGCTGCGCGCCAAGCTGGACGCGTGGCTGGCCGCCAAGTGCGAGGAAGCAGGCGCCCTCATCATGCCGGGCGTCCGGGTGGACCGGGTGCTGACGCAGGACGGCCCCGACGGCAAGCGAGTCGTCGGCGTCCAGGCCGGCGACGACGAGCTGCGGGCCCAGGTGGTCATCGCCGCCGACGGCGTGAACTCCTTCATCGCCAAGGAGGCCGGGCTGCGCCACCAGGACCCGCAGCACCACCTTGCCGTCGGCGTGAAGTCGGTGGTCAAGCTGCCCAGGGAGACGATCGAGGCCCGGTTCAACCTGACCGGCGACGAGGGCGCGGCCGTCGCCGTGGTCGGCGACTGCACCCAGGGCGTGGGCGGCGGCGGTTTCCTCTACACCAACATCGACTCCCTGTCCGTCGGCATCGTCGTCCGGCTGGACGATCTCACCGCGAAGAAGAAGGTCGTGACCGACATCTTCGACCATTTCCTGGCGCACCAGTTCATCGCGCCTTACCTCGACGGCGGCGAGCTGCTCGAGTACGGCTGCCACCTGGTCGCCGAGGGCGGCATGGCGATGATCGGCGAGATCGCCATGGACGGCATGCTCGTGGTCGGTGACGCCGCCGGGCTCACCCTGAACACCGGCCTGACCGTGCGGGGCATGGACCTCGCGGTCGGCTCCGCGGTCGCCGCGGCGCAGACCATCGGCTCCGCCCTGGACCGCAAGGACACCTCCAAGGCCGCCCTGGCCGGATACCGGCAGCGCCTGTTCGCCTCCTACGTCGGCCAGGACATGAAAACCTACGCCAAGGCACCGTCGTTCCTGGAGGTGGAGCGGATGTACAAGCAGTACGGCGAGCTTTTCGCCAACGTCCTGTACGGCACGTTCAGCCTGGATACCCAGCCGCGCCGGCATCTGCTCAAGGTGGCCCGCACGTCGCTGGCCAAGTCCCCGCTGAAGATGAGGCAGCTCGTCAAGGACGGCATCGCCGGGGCGAGGGCGCTATGAAACCCCTGTCCGTCACCGACCGGCTGACCAAGAACCGCTTCAACCTCGATGAGGAGGAGTCCCACATCGAGGTCAACCAGGCGATCGCCAAGGCGACAGGCACCGGCAAGGCCATCGTCGCCTGCTGCCCGGCCCACGTCTACACCGAGGAACCAGACGGGACCATCTCGGTCGAGTACGCCGCCTGCCTGGAGTGCGGCACCTGCCTGGCGGTAGCCGCCCCCGGCGCCCTGAAGTGGCACTACCCCAGGGGCGGCTTCGGCGTCCAGTTCCGCGAGGGCTAGCCGCCGGTGAGCTCGTGCAGGTACTGCGGCAGCATCTGCCGCCAGGTCGGCCACTGATGGTCCCAGCCCGGGCCCCAGTCGTCCACCCGGTTGGGGATGCCCCGGGCGCCGAGCGCGTCGGCCATCCGCCAGGACTCGCCCACGTCCTCCCACTCACCCGCCCCGGAGGCGAGCACCACCCGCCGCTGCCTGAGCCGGTCTAGCTGCGGGCCCGCCAGGCCGGGCAGGAACTGCAGCGGCGCGGCGTAGTACAGGTCCTGGCTCCAGGCTTCGTCGTAGAAACGCTCGATCCGGTAGCTGCCGCTCATCCCGATGGCCGCGCCGAACACGTCCGGGTAACGGCACAGCACGGCCACGGCGTTGAACGCGCCGATCGAGGCGCCGCTGGTGATCACGTCGATGGCCTGACCGCCCAGGTCCGCGTGGATGGCCGGCACCACCTCCCACCTGACGAATTCGTGAAACTGGTTGAGCAGCCACATCCGGTGCTCCACCTGGCTCGTCTTGGTCACCATGGCCTGCCCGGCCACGCTGTCCACCGAGTACAGCTTGACCCGGCCCTGCGCCAGCAGCGGCCCGCAGGCGTCGACCAGGCCGTTGCGCTCGATCTCCCAGGCGTCGCCGCCCGCCGAAGGGAAGACGAGCACCGGCGTGCCGAACGTGCCCCACCGCACCACCGCGACCTCTTGCTCGACCCGGTGCGAGTACCACCGTTCCGCGACCCTACTCATAGACGTACTTCTGTGGTCCGGGGAAAATCCATGACAGTCCTTCCCTGCTGCGGTCACGCCAGTTTTCCCAGCTGTGCCCGTCCCTGGCCTCGACGTAACGCACGGCCATCCCGGCCGCCTCGAACACCGGCACCATCGACCGGTTCGGCACGATCAGCGGCTCGTAGACGCCGCAGCTGATGAAGATCCGGTCGGCGACCCGCCGCGGCGCCGCGCGGTACCTGTTGACAAACCGCACCACCGGCTCGAACGGCGGCCCGCCGCCGTGGTCATGACCGATGTCGGTGAAGACGAACGAACCGGACTGCAACAGCAGCGACCCGTAGACCTCCGGGTACCGGTACGCGGTCGACAGCGCGGCCACCGCGCCGAAGCTCGAGCCCATCAGGCAGCGCCCGGACGGCGTGCCGGCCAGCGGCAGCTCCGCCTCCAGCCGGGGCAGCAGCTCGGCGGTCAGGTAGCGGGCGTGCGCCGCGGAGTTGGCGTACTCGGCCAGCCGGTCGCCGGGGGAGACGAAAGCCGCCACCAGCGGCGCCACGTCGAGGGTGTGGATGAGGTTGTCGAGCACGGTCTTGGCCGCCGCGTACCGCAGGTAGTCCCCGCCGTCGTGCACGATCAGCAGCGGGTACCGGCCGGTGCGGCGGAACCTGGCCGGCCGGTACAAGGTGACCGGGCAGTCGCGCCGCAGCGCCCGGCTCGGCACCACGATGTCGGCCAGCGACCCGGGCCGCGCGTCGGGATCGAAGAGCGCCCAGCCGGGCACCGAGTGCCCGTGCGCGTAGCAGACCGAGGAGCTGCCCATCGGGCTGTGCGCGAGGTTGGGGTTCAGCGGGTCGTTGATCCGCATCCGGTGGCCGTCGCGCACCACTTCCAGCTGGTACTCCACCCGCGATCCGTCGGGCAGCTCGAGCACGACGGACCACAGGTCGGTGCCGTGCAGCCGCCGCAGCGGCAGATGGTCAGGCAGCCCGAAGATCCGGTGGATGAGAAACACCTCGTCGGCCTCGCCCCGGTACAGGAACGTGCAGCGGGCCCCCTCGACGATGGGCACCTGGTGCCGGGCCAGGAAGCGGTCGACGGCGGCCGTATCCACCGGCCGCCGGTCGCGGAGCCGGTTGATGGCGAGCTTGCGGCGGACGCCCGGCCCGGCCGGGGTGGTCAAGCGGCCTCCAGGGCGGTCGCGTGGCCGTCCGCGGCCAGCACCCGGGTGCCCGGCGGCCACCCGCCGTCCCCGCCGAGCTCGATCCGGGTGCCCTGGTCAAGCAGCACGCAGCGGGCCGGGGCGAACCTGCGGGCGAACACCTCCATCCGCGCCGCATCCTCGAGCCGCAGCCGGGACCTGGCGTGCGGCAGCAGCACGACGTCGCGCAGCACGCTCAGCCCGGCGCCGTAGACCTCGGGGTGGCCGGGCCCCTGCGGCGACCGGTCGCCGAAGAGCACGATCCGGTCCGTCAGCGCCATCGCCCCCGCGGACCAGGCGATCACCGGTCCCCCGGAACCCAGCACCGGCGCCAGGTTGAACAGGTGCAGCACATCGGCCAGCACGCCCACGTGCCCGCCCGCGAGGACCAGCGCGGCCGCCTCGCCGAGCATGTCCGCCACCTGGTCGCGGTGCCGGGCGATCACCGGCCGGTCGTGCGGGCGCAGGTCGGCGAAGAACTCACCGCGGGCAGCGTCGACCCGGCGCAGGTGCGCCGCGTCGAGCTCGCGCACCGCGGCCAGGGCCTCGTCCACCGCCTCCGCCCGGAGCCGCTCCCGGCCGCGCTGACCGGCTGAGCCGGAGCGGCCCGAGCCCGAGCGACGCTGGAGCGCGTAGACCGCCCGCAGCGCGTGGTCGAGCCGCAGCAGGTAGCTGTCTTGCCGTTCGGCCAGCTCATCGGCCAGCCGTCGTTCGGCGGCGGCGTAGTCGGGATCAAGCTCGGCCACCTCG
The DNA here is from genome assembly GCA_050013055.1 of Streptosporangiaceae bacterium. Lineage (GTDB taxonomy): Bacteria > Actinomycetota > Actinomycetes > Streptosporangiales > Streptosporangiaceae > Palsa-504. The sequence goes on along the minus strand of JBEKGC010000209.1, from coordinate 3,715 downwards.
AGCCAGCGCCGGTACAGCTCCAGGTTGACGTCCCGGCCGCCGAGCAGTCCGCTCAGCTCGCCGTCGTCGGACTCCCGGTCCTGCCACCCGGCGGTGATCGTGGCGACCGCCCCGGAGCGACCGCTCAGGTCCAGCGACCGCACCACCGCGTCAAGCGTGGGCCTGCGCTGCGGGCCGAGCAGGATGACCTTCACGAGGCGTAGACGCGCAGGGTGCGGCCCACCGCGTCGAGCATGCCGCGCAGCGTGTCGTAGTCGGGGTGCCGCATCCGCACGTACGCGTTGGCCATGTACCCGGCCGCCACGCCCTGGGTGGCCGTGCCCGGCGGCGGCAGGTGCGCGTCGATGACCCACTCGCCGTACTGCCGCTGCAGCTCATCCACCCCGTCGTAGCCGGAGATGACCCCGTCCTGCGACGGCCGCAGCGCCACGATCCCGCTGGCGTACCGCCGCGACGGCGTGCCCGCCACGCCGCCGGCCACGATCGCGTTGGCCCACTCGCGGTACAGGTCGATCTCGTTGCCCGCCGAGTACAGGTCCCAGGCCCCCACGCCCGGCGGCCGGCAGCCGATCTCGGAGAACCTCAGCCCCTTCGGCCCGAAGAACCACTCCATGTGCGTCGCCGACGTCTCGATCCCGAGCGCGGTGACGACCCGGGCGCCCATGTCCCGCAGCTCGGCGTACTCCGCCGCGGTATCGATCCGGTTGGTCGCGACGAACTGCGGTGAGATCCACCGGGTCCGCATCGCCTCGAGCACGTTCGGGTAGTAGTGCGAGACGAAGTCAAGCGCGACCGCGCCGTTCACCGTGATCGTGTCGTAGAAGCCCTCGTGCCCCTCGATGAACTCCTCGACCGCGATCGAGGAGACGCCTTCGGCGCCGAAGGCACCGAGCGCGTGATCCAGGCTCGCGGCGTCGTCGACCCGTACCGTGCCCGACGCCCCGGCCCCGGCGCGCGGCTTGAGGATCAGCGGGAACCCGGTCTGCCCGGCGAACGCGTGCGCCTGCGCGGCGTTGCTCACCGCGGCCGAGGCCGCGGTGGGCACGCCCGCGGTCCGCAGCGCCTCTTTCATCGACGGCTTGTCCCGGCACAGCCAGGCCGTCCGCACCGACGTGCCCGGGATCGTGCAGGCCTCGCGGACCTGCGCGGCGGGCATGGTGTGCGCCTCGACGGTGGCCTCGAGCCTGTCCACCCACAGCTTGTCCTGGACCCAGCGGACCGCCCGTGTCATCGCGTCGACGTCGGTGACCGACGACACCTGCTCGTAGTGGTGCAGCCAGCCCTTCAGCTGGTCGTCGAGCACGTCGGCACCGTATTCGCCGATGCCGATCACGGTCGCGCCCGCCTGCGCCAGCGCGCGGGCGAACTGGCGCTGGTTGGCCGGGAAGAACGGCTCGACCAAGACGATGTTCATATCCGGAATGTTAACTGGGTACGGTGCTGTCATGATCGTCGCCGGGTTCGTCGCGCCCTATCTGCTGGACACCACGACGCGGTTCGTCCGCGCCGCCGCGCTGCTCCCCGGCGTCCGGCTGGGCCTGATCACCTGCGAGCCCGCCGACCGGCTGCCGCCCGAGCTCAGGGACGCCCTGGCCGGGCACTGGCGGATCGACGACGCGCTCGACGCCGGGCAGATCACCGCCGCGGCCCGGGGCCTGGGGGCCCAGCTCGGCCCGGTGCAGCGGCTGCTGGCCGTGCTCGAGCAGCTTCAGGTGCCGCTGGCGCAGGCCCGCCAGCAGCTGCGCATCCCCGGCATGGACGTGGTCACGGCGGCTAACTTCAGGGACAAGGCCCAGATGAAGACGGTGCTGCGCGCCGCGGGGGTGCCGTGCGCCCGGCACCGGCTGGCCTTCTCGGCCACCGACGCGGACGACTTCGCCCGGCTGGCCGGCTTCCCGCTTGTGGTCAAGCCACCGGCCGGGGCCGGGGCCAAGAGCACCTTCCGCCTCGACGACGCCGGCGACCTGGCCGGCTGGCTCGCCGCCGCGGCGCCGACCCCGGACCGGCCCGCGCTGATCGAGGAGTTCCTCACCGGCGAGGAAGGGTCCTACGACAGCGTGACGGTCGACGGGCAGGTCGTCTGGGAGTCGGTGTCTGACTACCTGCCGACCCCGCTTGAGGTGCTGCGGCACCCGTGGATGCAGTGGGTGGTGCGGCTGCCCCGCGAGATCAGCGGCCCGGAGTACGCCGGCATCAGGCAGGTCGCGCCGGTCGCGCTGCGCGCTCTCGGGCTGCGCTCGGGACTGACCCACATGGAGTGGTTCCGCCGTCCCGACGGCACGGTCGCGGTGTCCGAGGTCGCGGCGCGGCCGCCGGGCTCCCAGCTCACCTCGATGCTGTGCTACGCGCACGACTTCGACCTCTACACCGCCTGGGCCGCGCTGATGATCGACGGCACCTTTGACCCGCCGCCGCGCCGCTGGTCGGCCGGCACGGTCTACCTGCGCGGCCAGGGCGCGGGCCGGGTGATCGCGACCCACGGCCTGGACACGCTGCCGCCCGAGGTGACGTCGCTGGTGGTCGACTCGCGGCTGCCGCCGCCCGGCCAGCTGTCCTCGGGCAGCTACGAGGGCGACGGCTACATCACCATCAGGCACCAGGACACGGCCGTGGTCACGGCGGCGCTCAAGCAGCTGGTCAGCACCGTCCGCGTCGAGCTGGGCTGAGGTTGAGATGGGGGTGACCCGGTGAACGTGCTGATGATCTCGCCCGGCTATCCGGCCGAGATGGCCTTTTTCACCCGGGGCCTGCGGGACGCGGGCGCCGACGTCATCGGCCTGGGCGACCAGGCGCCGGACGCCCTGCCCGCCACCGCGCGGGACGCGCTGGCGCACTACGTCCAGGTCGGCTCGCTGGCCGCCGGTGACCAGGTCGCCGCGACGGTGGCGGAGCTGGCCGCCCGGGTCAGCATCGACCAGGTGCAGTGCCTGTGGGAGCCCTACATGGTGCTGGCCGCGCGGCTGCGCGAGCAGCTCGGCCGGCCCGGCCTGACCGTCGCGCAGACGCTGCCGTTCCGGGACAAGGAGCAGATGAAGCAGCTGCTCGACGCGGCGGGCCTGCGGACGCCCTGGCACGTGGCCGCGCAGACCGTCGCGGAGGTCTGGGCGGCGGCCGAGCGGACCGGCTACCCCCTCATCGTCAAGCCGATCGACGGGGCAGGCTCGGCGGACACCTACCGGGCCGATTCCGCCGCCGAGCTTGACGTCATCCTGCCCAGCCTGCGGCACCTGCCGCGGGTGAGCGTCGAGGAGTTCATCGACGGGCAGGAGTTCACCTACGACACGATCTGCGCGGGCGGCCAGGTGCTGTTCGAGAACATCTGCCAGTACCGTCCCCGCCCGCTGATGACCAAGATGCACGAGTGGATAAGCCCGATCACGATGGCGCTGCGCGACCTGGACGAGCCCGGGCTGCAAGGCGGCAGGCAGCTGGGCGCCGCGGTGCTGCGGGCGCTCGGGTTCACCGACGGGTTCACCCACATGGAGTGGTACCGCAAGGCCGACGGCGAGGTGGTCTTTGGTGAGATCGGCGCCCGGCCGCCCGGGGCCCGCACCGTCGACGTGATGAACTACGCGTGCGACGCCGACCTGTTCGCCGCCTGGGCGCAGGCCGTCACGCAGGGCCGGATCGCGCAGCCTGTGCAGCGGCGCTACAACGCCGCGAGCATCTTCAAGCGGGCCCGCGGGGCGGGCCGGATCACCCGCTACGAGGGGCT
>JBEKGC010000208.1:0-11007 GCA_050013055.1 Streptosporangiaceae bacterium | reverse complement strand
GCCACGTCTCCTTCGCCGACCGCCTCGTCTCCTTCGCCGACCGTCTCGCCGTCGGCCAGCGCCTCGGCTTCGGCGACCGCGTCGGCCTCGGCCAGCGCCTCGTCGGCTTCGGCCAGCCCGACCACCAGCGCGGTCAGCCCCTCGGCGACCGTTTCCGCCGCGCTCAGCGCCTACCTCACCACCAGCGCGAGTGCCCAGGCCGAACTTTGCGTCGGCGTCCAGCGGGCGCAGGCCAGCGTGCCGCGCGGGCACGACGCCGCGTTCGTCGTCACGGTGTCGGCCGAGAACGGCTCGGCGGCCGGGGTATCGGTCACGCTTAATGCCGCGCCGTCCAGCCAGCAACCCGCGTTCACCAGCGGCTGCGCCCAGGGGGGCCGCCCGGCGGCGTGCGCGATCGGCACCGTGTCCGACACCAAGACGGTCACCCTGGACGCCCAGATACCGGTCGCGGCCGGCGCCACCTCGGTCAGCTCGGTGACGCTGACGGCCACCGCCGGCATCACCACGACGGCGAAGTGGACGGCGCCCGCGGCGGGCGAGACCGTCGCGGTCACCGCGGCTGCCACCTCGCCCGCCTCGTCGTCGTCCTCCTCCGGGACCACGACGGTCGGCGCCACCACGGTGCCGCTCGGCCCGCTGCCAAGCCTGAACGGCGCCGCGAGCTCGCTCATCGGGTCAAGCTCGCTCATCGGGGCGGGCAACGCGTCCGGCCTGTTCCCCGCGATCAGCCCGGCCGCCACCACCAGCCCGTCCCCGTCTCCCGGGGTGCGCGCCGCGGCCGACAGGCGGAACGCCGAGCCAGACGCTTATTCGTCCACCCTCGCGCCCGTGCTCAGCGCTCAGGTCGCCGGGCTGGTCGTGCTCGCGCTGGCGCTCGCGCTCACCGTAACGCGGCTCTCGGTGCGCAAGAGGTCCCGCGCACAGAAGCCGGGCCGCTGACAGCTACCTTTTGACCACCGTCTCGACGGCGGGGCGGACGGTGAGCATCTGCTGGGCTAGGGCCGAGGCGTTCATCGTGGGCGAGACGATCTCGCCAAAGCTGTCGTTGTCGAACCAGGCGCACATGGACACGCTGTTCGCCGTGCCGCCCTCTTCCACGCAGGCGGCCTTGCCGCCCAGCGCACCCGCGCTGACTACGTGAGCGCCAGGGAACTTCTGGGTGAAGCTGGCCACCGAGGTGGCCGGAGCGGCGTTGGCCAGGTGACCGCCGATGAACATGATGATCTGCTCGTTGTTGCCCGCGGCCGAATTCCCTGATTCGTACACCGCCGACACGACCTGGCTGGCCTGGCCCGCGCTCATCTTGATGACCTCATCGCGCAGCTGGGCCACGTTGGTCTGACGCTCCAGGTCCACCGTGCGCATGTAGGCCCCGATCTTGGCCGGGGGATTCATCGTGTGCGCGGGACCGCTGTGCGCCGGGAACTCGAACTTGATGATGCCGGTGATCGCGGCCGCGGCCACGATCACCACCCCGCCCAGGCCCAGCCAGAGCCGGTGGTCGTTACTGCGGCCGCGGCGCCGTCCGATGCGGCGTTTGGCCGCCGCCCCGTCCGGGGTGATGTCCCGGTCCCCGAACAGGCCCGAGTACTCGGCCTCGTCGTTGTCTTCGGCCCAGAACTCCGCGAACGATTCGGCGTCTTCGACCGGCGGCTGAACGGGCCAGGACGAGGTGATCTCCGGTCCGTCCAGACCATGCCCGGGCCGCACCGCCGCCGCGGCCCTGGCCGACGGAGCCGCGAACGGGCTGGTCAGCTGCGGGCCGCTGCCCGTCAGGTCATCGATCCGACTGCCCGCGGGCGGGGTCAGCACGCCGACCTGCGCGGCCGGGGCACTGAGGAAAGCCGCCGGAGTGCCCGGCCACGGATCACGGCCGGGGGCAGGCGGCAGGACGGCGGCGCGCCCGGCGGCGCGGTCCGGGTTCCCCGCGTTCAGCGCGGGGCCGGAACCACTCCGGTCCGGCCACCCCGAGCCGGAGCGGCCGGCCGCGAAGCCGCCGGGCCGTTCGGGCGCCTGCGGGTAGCCGGACGGCGGACCGTAGCCGGATCGCGGCGGCTCGGCCTGGCGGCTTCGGGCCGCCGGCCCGCCGGGAAGGGGCTGATCGGCCGGAGTCTGGGGAAACGCAGGAGCGTTCCGCCGCAGCTCCTGATACCACGACTCGTCGTCGTCCAGCGACTCCTCGGGCCGGAAAGCATCGGCGGCCGGCTCGTCGTACCGCAGTTCGTCATAGCGCATGCCCTGCAAGCGCGGGTCGGCCGGGCGCGGCGGGTCAGCCGGGCGCGGGTCGGCCGGGCGGGGGTCGGCGAGGCGGGGGTGGTCGTACCACTGCTCCGGGTAGGCGGGCCCGCCGGGCGCAGGACGGGCGGCCGGATCGTGGGCCGGCCTGGGCCGGGCGATCGGCTGGGGGCCGGTGCTAGGGCGCGCCGCCTGGGCCCCGGCGGCCGGGTAGCCAGCGGCCGGGGAGCCAGCGGCCGGGCTCGGGGCCGCGGCCGGGTAACCGGGCCGGGAGTAGGCCCGGATCTCGGGGACCTGGTAGCCGGGCACCGGAGCGTCCGGCTGGCGGTAGCCGCGACCGCCCGGGGGGGCCAAGGGGGCCAAGGGGGCCGGGCCGCCCTGGGTCCTTGGTCCGTCATAGGCAGGGTCCGCATAGCCCGGGTCGCCGTAGCCGTAGTCGTTGATGGCCGGCTGCTGGTAGACGGGCTCGGGGCCGTAGGCCGACTCGAGCACGTCACGGGACCTCTGGTCGAGCTGGCGGAAACCGTTCGGCCAGGAGATCTCGGGGCCGAACGGGGCTTCGCGCCGTCGCCCGGGGTCTTCCTGCGGGTCGCTTCGTGGCCCAGGTCCGTACGGGGCCGGGCCGCTCGTTGCCTCATCCGAGTAGGGACGTTGCACGGATGGCCAGTCACTGCCACCTTGAGCCGACGAACCGCTCCTCATATACCGGGTCACTCCCCTGTCTGGCGTACAGCAGGTCAATGATCACTAGCATCATTGCGACAAACGAGACACTCTGCTACCTACTTGGATCATTTGCGGCGCAGAGGGCCCGTGATACGAAGACCCACGGTACTGCGAGACCACGCCCGACATCATGCATTCCGGGCTTTACGGCCAGTCGCTACCCTGCATGTTTGCCCAGGGTAATCGACATATCACACCAGGTGTGCGTAACCCATTAGCGGTCAAACCGATACCAGAAATTTTCCTCGGGCGCGGGGCGTCAGGACGGGCGCGGGGCGTCAGGACGGGCGCGGGGCGTGATAGGCGGCCCGGGTCCGTTCGGTGTGCTTGCGGGCGAGCGATTCGGCCCGGTCGGCGTCCCGGGCCTGGATCGCCTCGATCAGCTCGCCGTGCTCGCTCCACGAACCCTGGCCGCGCTTTGGCGCCACCATCCGGTAGTACCACTGCACCCGGCGGCCGACGATGTCGGCCAGCTCGGCCAGCACCGCGTTTCCGGCGATGGCCGCGATCTCGGCGTGGAAGGCGTTGTTCGCCGTCACCGCGGCGCCGAAGTCGCCGGCGTCGGCCGCCGCCTCGCCCTCCCGGCAGATGTCCCGCAGCCGGGCCGTGTCGGCACCGGTGGCGGTCCTGGCCGCGAGCCTGGCCGTCTCGGCCTCGAGCAGCGTGCGCACGTCGAGCAGCTCGTCGACCTCGGAGTCGGTCGGCACGTGCACGAAGGCGCCCTGGCTGGGCCGCAGGTCGACCCAGCCCTCGGCCTCCATCCGGTGCAGCGCCTCGCGGATCGGCTGCCTGCTGACCCCGAGCTGGCGGGCCAGGTCGGTCTCCACCATGTGCTGGCCCGGCGGCATGTCACCCCCGACGATCAGGTCGATCAGCGCGTCGTATACCGACTGCCGCAGCGGCACCGGCCGTTGCAGAGGCCGGATCATCATCACTGTCATCGTCCCCCCAGCGGTGTCGTCCAGCTGCCTGAGACCAGGCGATAGCGAGATTAACGGCGGCTGTATGCAAAGTGCGATCCCCGGATTCGGGGAACGTCCCGTGGCTCGACCCGGCGACCCCCGGTCGCGTCCGGCGTACCCTCGTCGGCATGCGCTATCTCGTCCGGGAACGGATCTTCTCCATCACCAACGACTTCTGGGTGACCGACGAGCGAGGCAACGATGTCTTCCTCGTCGACGGCAAGGCGCTCAGCCTGCGCGAGACCTTCGAGCTCAAGGACGCCTCGGGGGTCACGCTCGCCACCATCCACAAACGGTTCCTCGCGTTCACCGACACGATGGAGATCGAGCACGACGGGGCGGTGGCGGCCACGGTGCACAAGGCGGTGTTCTCGCCGCTGCGGCACCGCTCCGTCATCGACCTATCCGACGGCAGGCGGCTCGAGGCGGTCGGGAACCTCATCGACAAGGACTTCGAGATCCTCGACGGCGGCCGGGCCGTCGCGCGCATCTCCAGGTCGTGGTTCCGGGTCCGCGACACCTACGGCGTGGAAGTCGCGCCGGGCGAGAACGACGCCCTGATGATCTGCGTCGCGATCTGCCTGGACCGCATTCACCACGACGAGCAGCGCAACCACTAGGCCGGTCAGGCCCGGGGCACCCGCGCGTCTTCGAGGGTGAACTCGCCGCCCAGGTAGCGCAGCACCGGATCGTGCCCGGGATCGGGCTCGCCGTGCGCGGCGATGAGCTCGGCGGCGAAGGCCTCCGCGTCGTCGGCCGGGGAGTAGCCGAGCGCCCGGGCCTCGTCCAGGCTGACCCAGCCGCCGCGGGTGTTGGCGGAGACGCCGAAGACGACACGGAACCCGGGGCCGGGCACGGTCAGGCACGCCTCGAAGAGCCGCCCCGCGTCGTCGGGCGACAGCCAGGTGGACAGCATCCGGAGGTTCGCCGGGCGCGGGAAGCAGGACAGGATCCGCACGCAGACCGCGTCCAGGCCGTACCTGTGGTGCTACATCGCGGCCAGCGCCTCGGTGGTCACCTTGGACACGCCGTAGTAGGTGTCCGGGGCGGGAAAGGCGTAGTCGGGTACCGGGAAGTCCTCGCGCGGGCTGAAGCCCACCGCGTGATTGGACGAGGCGAAGATCACCCGCGGCGTCCCGGCCCGCCGGGCCGCCTCGAACGCCACGTAACCGCCGTTGATGTTCAGCTCCAGGATGCGGGCCCAGGAGGCTTCGCCGGGAATCCCGGCCAGGTGGATGACGGCGTCCGCCCCGGCGCAGGCGGCCGTCATGGCCGCCAGGTCGGTGACCGAGGCCTGGATCGCCTCCTCCCCCGGCCCGGCCTGCAGCGGGGCGATGTCGAGCAGCCGCAGTGTCCGCCCCGGCCGGGACAGCCTGGGCCTGAGCATGGACCCGACCAGGCCAGCGGCCCCGGTGATGAGGATGACCGGCACGGCGTGCGCCCCCTTCGAGGGAGCTGGCCGCCCGGACTCGGGCAGGTTACAGACGGGTACCAGCTCACCTACGCACCCTTTTTATCGCACCTGGGCGACTCGTAGGCTGCTGAGCTAATGGGCTGGACACGGGGTTCGCTGGCGGTGCCCAGAATGAAGGCGCACCGCCTGGTGATCATTGCGGCCGCGCTGACCACGCTGGTGGCCGCCGCGCTAGCCACCGCCCTGGCCACGGTCAGCGGCCAGGGGCTGCCGCACGCCATCCGGCACGACCTGAGCGTGGCCAGCGGCACCTCGGTGACCATCAGCGGCAGCGTCAACGCCAGCCAGACGGCGCAGTACAACGCCCAGCTGCCTGGCCAGATCTCCACCGCGCTCGACGGCACGCCGTTCCGGCTCTACCGGGCCAGCTGGTCCGACCCGCTGGGATTCGTGCCCGGCGCCAAGCCGGCCGCTCCGGCGCACACAGGCAACACGCTGATCGCCGTGGCGGCCGCGCTTGATGACATCACCGGGCAGGCGAGCCTGGTCGCCGGGACCTGGCCGGGCACGCCGGGACCGGGCCAGCCCATCCCCGCCGCGCTGCCCGCCACGACCGCCGCGCTGCTGCGCCTCGGCGTGGGCGACACCCTCCGGATGCAGGACCGGCTGACTCCCGGCCACTACGACCGGTTCGTCGTCACCGGCCTGTTCCGGCCGCGGCAGGTGTCGTCGGACTACTGGGGCCTGGACGACGTCGCGCTGTCCGGGTCGAGCACGGTCGGCGGCTTCACCACCTACGGCCCGCTGGTCGTGCCGGCCGCGGCGTTCGCCGGGCCGCTGGCCGTCGACGCGGGCTCCTGGCTGGCCCAGCCGCAAACGGCCAGCGTGCCCGCCGGTGAGCTCACCGCCGTGGCCGGCCGCGTGCAACTGCTGCAGCAGTCACTGCAGGACGCGGAGGACCTGCCCAGCCTGGCGGTCAGCACCAGCCTGCCCTCGGTGCTCAACGGGACCGCGAGCAACCTGGACGTGGCCCGGTCGCTGCTGGCCATCTGCTCCGTGCTGATCTTCCTGCTGGCCGCGGCGGCGCTGCTCGCCGTCGCGCGGCTGCTCGCCAGCCAGCGGGAGGGCGAGTCCGCGATGCTGACCGCGCGCGGTGCCACCCGCCGGCAGCTGCTCGCGCTGACGGTGACCGAGGCGGTACCGCTGGCGTTCGTCTCCGCCGCGGCAGGCGCGGTGCTCGGGGTGCTGCTGGCCCGGCTGCTGACCAGCACCGGCGGGGTCCCGGTCGGCGCGGCCTGGCCGGCCGCGGCCGCGGTCGCCGCCGGGGCGGTCGTGATCATGGCCGTGCCCGCCGTCAGCATCCTCACGCCGGGCACGGCCCGGGCCAGGCGCGGCCGCCAGGCGGCCGTCTCCGGCGTCACCCGGGCCGGCGGAGACCTGGCCCTGGTGCTGCTGGCCGTGGTGGCGGGCTGGCAGCTACGCCACTACTCGGCGGTGTCGGCCGGCGCGAACGGCAGCTACAGCGTGGACCCGGTCATCGTGGCCGCGCCCGCCCTGGCCCTGGCCGGCGGGACCGTCGCCGCGCTGCGGCTGCTGCCGGCCGGGGGCAAGGCCGGCGACCGGCTGGCGGCCCGCGGGCGGCGGCTGACCACGGCCATGGCCAGCTGGCAGATCAGCCGTCAGCCGATCAGGCAGGGCGGCGCGGCGCTGCTGATCGTGCTGGCCACCGCGACCGGCACGCTGGCGCTGGCCCAGCGGGACAGCTGGACGGGTTCCGATCACGACCAGGCCGCGTTCAACACGGGCGCGGACGTCCGGGTGCAGCTCGGCGCGCCGCTGTCCGCCGCCCAGGCCGGCGCGCTGGCCCAGGCCCCGGGAGTCAGGCACGCGATGCCGGTGGCGGCCTTCGCGCAGTCCTCCCTCGGCGCGCAGACCCTGGCCATCGATGCCGCCCAGGCCGCGGACACCGTGCTGATGCGTCCGGACCAGTCCGCGCTGAGCGAGCCTGAGCTCTTCGGCCAGATCCGCCCGGCCGGACCGGCCGCCGGGGTGATACTGCCGGGTCACCCGGCCGGTCTCCGGCTCACCGCCAAGCTCGGGCCGGCCACCCTGGGCCTGGCGCCGGTCCTGGTCACGGTGACCGTCCAGGACGCCGACGGGAACGCCTACCAGCTCAGCGCGGGCACCCTGCCCGCCGACGGCCAGGCCCGCACGCTGGCCGTCAGCCTGAGCGGAGGGGCCCGCGGGGCGTTGTACCCGGTCCGGCTGACCGCGGTCGGCCTGACCTACACGATGCCCGCCAAGCGGCCGCCGGCCTCGGCCACCTTCACCGTGGACGGCATCTCCGCGGCCGGCGGACCCGCCGGACCTGGCCCGGCGCAGCTCCCCGGCGCGACCCTGGCCAGCTGGCTGACCGTCGCCTCGTCGCCCGAGCTGGGCGGCATCCGCCAGGGCGAGGGTACGGCCGGCCCGGCCGCCGCACCCGCGGTCTCCTCGGTTCGGGGGCAGCACGGTCCGCTGGTGGTGACGTTCGCCACCGGCTACGGGCAGGACTCAGGCGCGCTGACCGGGGCGCCGCCCGGCCCGATCACGGCCCAGCTGACGCTCGCCGTCCCGGCCCGGGGCACGGTCGTGCCCGGCCTGGCCACCCAGCGTTTCCTCGCCGCGACCAACGCCCGCGTCGGCTCCATCGTCCAGACATCCATCAACGGCGCCACCGTCGGCGTGCGCATCGTCGCGGCGCTGGCCAGCTTCCCCACCGTGCCGGGTGGCGGCGGGGCCCTGATCATCGACCTCGGCACGCTGCAGAACACCCTGACCGCAAACTCGCTGCCGCCCGCTCAGGCCACCCAGTGGTGGCTGGCCACCTCCGCCGGGGTCACCGGGCTGCCGCCCGGGCTGGCCGCCAGCGCGCCGCCCGGCGCCGCGGTGACCAGCACGGGTGACCTGGCCGCGCGGCTGCTCGGCAACCCGCTGTCGACGATCCCGCAGCAGGCGCTGCTGGCCGTCGCCGTCGCGGCCGCGATCCTGGCCGTCACCGGCTTCTGCGTGAGCATCGCGGCCGGAGTGCGCCAGCGGCGCGCGGAAGACGCGCTGCTGGCCGCGCTTGGCGTGCCGCCCCGCGCCGCCGCGGCCCAGCTCTGCCTGGAAAAGCTCATGCTGAGCCTGCCCGCCGCGGTGGCCGGGGTGGTGCTCGGCGTCGTGCTGGCCGAGCTGCTCGTGCCCGCCATCACGCTCACCTCGGCCGCGACCACGCCGGTGCCGCCGGTGCTCGTCACGTTCAGCTGGGCCCAGACGCTCCCGCTGGCCCTGGCCGTGGCGGTGCTGCCGGTGCTGGCCGCGGGCCTGACCATCGTCCGCCGCCCGGACGCCGCCGCCGCCCTGCGCGCCGCGGAGTCAGCATGAGGGCGGGAAACACAGCATGAGGCGGGCGGTGGGCGCGGCCGTGGGCAGCACGCTGGCGCTTGTCCTGCTGGTCTGCGGGTGCGTGTTCGCCGCCCTCGCCGGACCCGGGCTGAGCCTGCACACCAGGTCGCAGGCGCTGAGCCAGACGCTGGCCGGCCTGATCAGCACGACCAAGGCCATCCAGGTGAGCGGGACCTGGACCGAGTTCTTCAGCAGCCTGCAAGACGCCGGGGAACGGGTCGGCCCGGTGCTGCCCGACGGGACGCTCACCCAGTCCCAAGACGAGATCGCCAACGGACTGCGGGGCGTCGGCCTGCCGCTGGCCGCCGGGGCCTGGGCCGGCCTGAGTACCCCCCTGCTCGGCGTCCTGGGCGCGGCCCCAAGCGCGACGCTCGACGGCGTGCCGCCCAAGCTCGAGGTGACCTACCGTAACGTGCTGCCGGGCCACGCCACGCTGGTGGCGGGCAGCTACACGGGCACCGCGGCGCCGCACGGGACGCTGCCGGTGGCGGCCACCACCCAGACCGCGGCCCGGTTCGCCCTGCACCCGGGCAGCCGCCTGACGCTGACCGGCCCGGACGGCCCGACCGTGTTGTTCGTCACCGCGATCGTGCGCCAGCTCGGCCCAAGCTCCACCTTCTGGACGCAGGACTCCACCGTGGGGGCGCCCAGCATCAACACGCCGCCCAGGGGCCGCGGCTTCCCGTACTGGGTGGGCGGCCTCTTCGCCGACCCCAGCCAGTTCGCCGCGATGCAGACCACGTTTAGCGGGCCCGGCCTGAACATGTCCTGGGACTTCCCGCTCGCCGTCGGCGGTCTCGGCGCGGACCAGGTGCAACGGCTCGCGAACCAGCTCACCCAGGCCACTGTCCTCACCTTCCCGCTGACCGGGCTGCTGACGCCGGCCGCGCAGACGCTGACCGCGACCGCTCCGCTGCTGCCGGACCTGACGCTGTTCCTGGCCACCCAGGCGGCCATAGAAACGGTGCTGCTGCTGCTGTTCGTGAGCCTGATCGTGGTCGGCGCGGCGGTCATCGTGCTGGCCGCCCGGATGATCGTCCTGCGCCGGGCGGCCGAGCTGAGCCTGCTGCGGGCCCGCGGCGGGTCGCTGCGCCAGCTGGCGGCGCTGATGGCGCGGGCCGCGGCGGTCGCGGCCCTGCCCGGGACCGTGGTCGGGGCCGGCCTGGCCATCGCGCTGATTCCCGGCCATCCGGCCTCGTCGTCGCTGGGCTGGTCGCTGGCCGCCGTCGCGGTCGCGGCCGCGCTGGCCGGGCCGCCGCTGATCGCGGCGTGGCAGTACCGCAGGCCGGCCCCGGCCGCCAACCCGGCCCGGATCACCGGCGCCGACACCGGCCGCCCCCGCGTCGCCTGGCGCCGGCCGGTCGCCGAGGTCACGGCCTGCGCCGCCGCCGTGGCCGGGCTGCTTGTCCTGCACGACCAGGGCCTGCCGGCGGCCGGCGGGACCGACCTGTACCTGGCGGCCACGCCGGTGCTGCTGACCATCCCGGTCGTCGTGGTCATGCTGCGGCTGTACCCCTGGGTCATGCGCGGCCTGCTGGCCGCCAGCGCCCGCGGCGCGGGCGCCACCGGCTTCGTCGCGCTGTCCCGGGCGGCCCGGTCCTCGCTGACCGGGGTGCTGCCCGCGTTCGGGCTTGTCCTCGCGCTGTCCCTGGCCACCTTCGCCGGCATGGTCAGCGGCGGCATCGACCGCGGCGAGACGGCCGCGTCCTGGCAGGCCACCGGAGCCGACGTGGCCATCAGGCCCGGCGCTGAAATCCCTGTCACCTCCGCGACGGTCCGGGCGATCGCGGCGGTCCGCGGCGTCCGGGCGGTCACCGCGGTCTGGATCACCAGCTGGAGCACGCCGGGCGGCCAGCCGCTTTCTGTGGCCGCCGTCGAGCCCGCCAGCTACCAGGCGGTGGTCGCGGGCACCCCGTTCCCGGCCTTCCCCGCGGCCAGGCTCGGCGCAGGTAAGGGAACCGGCGCGGGCGCGGGCAGCGGGATCGCGTCCCCTGGCCCGGTGATCAACGTCATCGCCTCGCCGGACGCGGTCACCCTGCTCGGCACCGGCACCGCCCAGCTGACCTCGCTGGACGCGATGGGCCCGGTCGACGTGCGGGTGGCCGGCCAGGTCGCCAGCACCCCCGCGGAGACCAGCGGCGCCTTCATCGTCATGCCGCTGCAGACGCTGCCCGGTCCCGGCGGTGCGCCCGCGCCCAACCTGATCCTGGTCACCGGCGCCGCGATCGACGACACTCAGCTGTC
>JBEKGC010000207.1:0-11050 GCA_050013055.1 Streptosporangiaceae bacterium | reverse complement strand
CCGTTCCGGCGTGTCCTGGCGCAGGCGGGCGACGTCGGCCAGATCCTTCTCGGTGAGCGGGAGGCTCTTGCGGGTCTTGGCTGGTTCCGTGAGCCGGGACACCGTCATGGCAGATCCCCTTTTGCGTGATGATACATAATCTGCTTCTCAGTTTAGAGCATGTTATGCAGCAATAATAGCTGCAAATAGCGATGCGCGATGTGATTCAGGTCTGAGGCGCCCCATGGCAGCGGCGGCGCTGACCGGGCACCCGCAGCTCAGCGGCATGCTGGCGAATCCCGAGTTCTACAGCCGGCAGCAGATCGGGCTGAGCGTCTGGGGCGCGCCATGGATGCCGCGCTGTTACGAGGAGTCCCTGGACCGGCTGTTCCTACCACGCGGCGTCACCGGCCGTGCCGCGAAGCTGATTGAGAAAGCGGGCAGTCGCCTAGCCAGCGGCGCCGGGTCGGGCCGCCGGCCACGACAGGATGCCCGCCACCGTCGAGCGGTCACGAACGCGCCCCGCCGCTGAAAGTCAAGCCCGAGGACAACCCGGTATTCACGGGCATGCATGACGCGTCGGCGCTGGTGGCAGGGGCCAGCCTGGCCGCCGCACGACCAGTGTGGACCGGCACGGCACGGCACGGGCACCACGGCGGGCAGCACCACAGGAGGGCAGCATCACGCGATGCGCCATCCTGGTCAGTGCGCGCCCGCGGCGGCGCCGAGGTAGTGCAGGTAGAGATCGTCGCCGATCTCCTGCGGCGGGCCGCTGAACACCACGGCGCCCTTGTTCAGCAGATACACGCAGTCGGCGAGGGCCAGGGCACGGCTGACGTACTGCTCCACGATGAGCAGGGCGGTGCCGGACGCGGCGATCTGGCCGAGGAACTCGAAGACCTTATCCACGATGACCGGGGCGAGCCCCATCGAGGCCTCGTCGACCAGGACCAGCTTGGGGTTGGTGAGGTAGGCGCGGACTAGCGACAGCATCTGCTGCTGGCCGCCGGACAGCTGCCCGGCGGGCTGGCGCAGCTTGGCCCCGAGCGCCGGGAAGGCCGAGGCGGCCCGGTCCAGCGCGATGGCCTCCTCGCCCTTGCGCGAGTGCAGCACGAGGTTCTCCCGCACGGTCAGCGTCGGGTAGATGCCGCGGCCCTCGGGGATATGGCACAGCCCGCGGCGGGCGCGGACGTGCGGGCGGGCCCGCGTGACGTCCTCGCCTGCTAGGAGGACCGTCCCGGCCGAGGGCCTGAGCAGGCCGGAGGCTACCCGCAGCAAGGTGGTCTTGCCGGCCCCGTTGGGTCCGAGGACGGCCACTACGGTCCCCGGTTCCACGGTCAGCGAGACATCGCGCAGCACGGTGTGCTCGCCGTAGCCGGCCTCGATCCCGCGCAGTTCCAGCATCGCGGTTACCTCGCTATCTTCGGTTGCGGCCCGGCAGGCTCGGTGCCGAGGTACGCGGCCCGGACCGTCTCGCTCGAGCTCACGTCCGCCGTGCTGCCCTCGAAGATCTTCGTCCCGAAGTCGAGCACGTGAACGTAGTCGCAGACGTTCATCACCAGCGCCATGTCGTGCTCCACCAGCAAGATGCCGACGCCCCGCTCCGCGACGACCCGGGTGAGGATCGCGCCGAACCGCTCGGTCTCCGCCCCGTCCAGGCCGGAGGACGGCTCGTCGAGCAGCAGCACATCGAACTCGCCGGACAGGCAGCGGGCGAGCTCGACCAGCCGCCGCTGCCCGGTGGACAGCGCCGCCACCGGGCGGTCGGCCAGATCGGCGATCCCGGCCAGCGCCATCGCCTGCTCGGTGGCCTCGCCTCGGTGGCGCTGCTCCTTGCCGGTCTCGGCCAGGTGCCGCCACGGGCGCCGGCCGGCCTGCGCAGCCTCCCGGCCGAGGGACACGTTCTCCCGTGCGGTCAGCGAGTCGAAGAGCTCGATCTTCTGGAAGGTCCGGCCGAGGCCGCGCCGGGCCCGTGCCGCCGGGTCGAGGCCGGACATGTCCGCGCCATGCAGCCGCAGCGCGCCGGCCGCGGGCCGGACCAGGCCGGAGGCCACGTTGAACAGGGTCGTCTTGCCGGCGCCGTTCGGCCCGATCAGGCCGGTGATCCGGCCGACCGGAGCGGTCAGGCTCACGTCGTTGAGCGCGACGTGGCCACCGTACCTCACGGTGACCCGGGCCAGGTCGAGGCCGGCCGCCGCGGACGGGCCGGGCCGGGCGCGCCCGTTCGCCGCGGCGCTGGCCCCGTGGGCGGCAGCCTGGGCGGGGGCCGCCGGAACGGGCCGCGCGGGGGCTTGCGGTTCTGGCGGCAGGCTCGCCGGTGCCGGGACCCGGCGGCCGCCGATACGGTCGACGAACCGGTGCAGCCGCTGGTTGCGCGGCGTGTAGGCGAGCGCCACCTGGACCGCGGCCGCGCCGAACAGCACGTTGAGCCAGTCACCGACGGTCGCTCCGGTGGAAATCCAGGAGGGGATGACCACCAGCGCGAAGCCCGCGCCGAGCGCGTACCAGGGTTCGCGGCCCGGCATCATGACCAGCAGCGCGAGCAGGGTCAGCGAGCTGAACGAGGCGAAGTCTGAGCTGGTGACGGTGTGCACCACGCCGCCGAACAGGGCTCCGGAGAGGCCGGCCAGGAAGGCCGCGACGCAGAAGACGAGCACCCGGGTCACCAGCACGCTCGTCCCGTGGGTGGCCAGGGCGACCGGCGAGTCGGCCATGCCGCGCAGCAGCCGGCCGAGCCTGCTGCGCACCAGCCACACCACCAGCAGGCTCGCGGCCACCACGAACGCGAGCATCAGGTAGTAATAGGCGATATCGCCCTGCGCGAAGGAGGGCCGGTTCACCGCCTGGCCGAGCGAGCTCGAGCCGAACATGATCCACAGCGGGTAGCCCATCTGCTCCATCGTGACGCCGAAGCCGAAGGTGGCCAGGGCCAGGAACACCCCGGGCAGGCGGATGGCGGGGATCGCGATGAACGCGCCGACCGGCACCGCCGCGAGGCCGGCGATCAGCAGCGCCACTCCCCACGGCAGCCCGAAACCCGCGGTCAGGTGCCCCATGGTAGTCGCGCCGATGGCCGCGAACGCGGCCTGGCACAGCGACACCTGCCCCGACGTGCGTACTAGCAGGCCGAGGGACAGGAATCCGATGACCTGGGTCAGGCCATCGGACCAGTAGGGCAGCTGACCGGCGTTGACCAGGTGCGGGACGGCCAGCAGGACGACGCCCACCACGGCGGCGCCGGCCAGCTGGACCCGGGCGGGCGCCGCGTACGACGGCACCGGCCGGGGCCTCGACACCCGCCGGTCGGCCAGCTTGGACCGGGGGGTGAAGATCAGCACACAGAACAGCACGATGAACGGGATGCTGGCGGGTAGCCCGGCCAGCGCGGCGCTTCCCGTGACGACGTACTTGGTCGCGACCGAGGCGATGATGCCGACCACCAGGCCGCCGGCGTAGGTGAGCGGGAGGCTGGAGAACCGGCCGATCGCGGCGGCGCCGAAGGCCTGGACGATCAGCAGGGTGAGCACGGTGGCGTCCAGGTCAAGCGACGGCGCCAGCAGGATCCCGGCCAGGGTGGCGAAGCTGGAACCGATGATCCAGGCCCACCGCCGCACCGCCGCCGGGCTGGTGCCGCCCAGGTCGAGCAGTTCCGGGTTGTCGACCACGCCCCGCATGGCCAGGCCGAGCCGGGTTCTCCTGAAGAACCAGAACAGGGCCACGGTCGCGGCCAGCGCGATGCCGGTGATGATCATCTGGTCTTCGCCGATGAACACGCCGCCGATGTCGAACGCGCGCTGCGGCAGCCACGCGGGGAAGGTGCGCGCCAGCGTGCCGAACGTCGCCGAGAAGAAGCCCTGGACCACGAGGACGAGGCCGATCGTGGCGACCACCTTCATCGTCGCGGACGCGTCCGCGAGCCGGCGCGCCATCGCCTCCAACCCCAGGCCGAGCACCGGGCCGACCACGAAGACGCAGATCAGCGCGGTGGGCACGGCGGGCAGGTGCAAGACGTCGTCGTGCAGGATGTAGAAGACATAGGCGCCGGTCGTGGCCACCGCGCCCTGGGCGAAGTTGAAGATGCCCGAGGTCTTGTAGGTAAGCACCAGGCCGGTTCCGGTCAGGCCGTAGACCGATCCGGCGGTGATGCCGAGGATCACGAACGGGAGCAGTGCATTCAACGGGTCATCACGCTCGGTAGGTCGAAGGTCCCCGGGGCGCCCGGCGAGCCGGGCGCCCCGGGATCAGGCTTACGGGCAGACCGGCGCCGTGCCCTTGGGGGCGGTCAGCGCGCCGTTCTTGATCTGGGCCAGGAAGAAGCAGGTCACCTGGGAAGCCGGGGCGCCGGAGTGGAAGTTCAGCGGCGGCGTCAGGCCGTTCAGCGTGTCGTTCTTCGGCAGCGAGTACAGGGCAGTGAACACGTCCGCCGCGGTCGCCTTGGCGGGCAGCAGGGCCGCGGCCGCCCCGAACAGGGCGCCGCCGCTCCAGCCGGACATCGCGTTCGGGCCAAGCGTGGTACTCGGCTCGTACTTGGCCATCGCCTGCTTGAACTGGTCCACCGCAGGGGTGCTGGCGAACCAGAGCGCGTTCGTGGTCGGCACGTACGCGCCGTTCATCTGGGACAGCTGGAGGTAGCTGTTGTCGAACGCCCCCGACGGGATCACGTACACGGGGCTGTAGCCCTGCTGCGCGCAGGCTGGCGCGAACCGGGAGCCGGCCGCATATGAAGCGTCGATGATCAGGGCCTGCGCACCGGCCTGCCTGGCGGCCAGGCACTGCGCCGTGTAGCTCGGCGCCGACACGGCGATGGCCGCGCTGGTGGACATGTCCAGGCCGAGGGCCTTCCCGTATCCCTGCAGCGCGGGGAGGACCTGCTTGCACACAGCCTCCTCGGCGCAGTAGACCGCGCCGAAGGATGTCTTGCCCGCCGCCTTCACCGCGTACGCCTGCATCTCCAGCGAGGTGAGAACCGTGGCGGCCGACGGGAAGAACGACGGGTTAGTGAACCACACGGAGGTGTCGTCCTCGCCGCCAACCACGGCGACGTGCTGCTGCTGAACGTAAGAGGCCCAGCCGCTCTCGGTGCCCGAGTCCTCCGGGCTGACGACGGCCAGCACGTGGTCCACCTGGACGAGTTGGCGGATGTCCGCCTGTGACGTGGTGGCGTCACCCTGGTCGTCCTCGACGACCAGCTTGATCTGGTGGCCCTTGATGCCGCCGCTGGCATTGACCGAGTCGACCCAGGCCTGCAGCCCGGCCAGGTGCTCAGGCTCGGCGGACGGCCCGGAGAAGTTACCGATCGTGCCGATGAGCAGGTCCGACCCGGACGCGGCGACGACGGAGCTTGAGCTGGCCGCGCTCGTGCTGCTGCTTGTCGAGCTGCTACAGCCTGCGGCGAGGGCCGCGACCGCGACGCTCACCGCGGACGCCCGCAGCAGAGCGTTTCTGCGTGCCTTGTTCATTACTGGTTGGACCCCCAAGAGTCGGTCGGGAGGTACGGGCCCGCCCGGTGCCCTCGCTCCGGGGAGCGCCGGCGTGGCGGACGCCACATAGACGATGAGTGGACGGTAAGCGGGCATAAGCTAGATCCACAAGAAGTAGCTAGATTGTCTACCTAATTGTTATCATCTAACGATGACGGCGTCTATAGACAGATGACGTCCGTCTGAACGGCGAGCCGAGGAGCGCCAGGGCCGTGGCTACCGATCCGGCTATCCTGCTCTGGACGAGCCTGTGGCCGGGGCTCGACGACGCCGAGACGGCGGAACCGTGGACGCTCATCCGCCAGCTCGCCGACCGAAGAAGCATTGGGGTGCTGCTGGTGGAACACGAGCGGACCGGATCAGTGAAGGCGGGATCAGTGGCGTCAGCAGCCCCCGCAACCGACGAGCCGCTGCATTTCGCCACCCTATGGGAGGCCATCGCCGACGCGATCCCTTCTGCCCCCGCCCTCACCCACGGGGCTAGGACGATCGCGTGGGGGGACTTCGAGCAGCGGGCGGCCCGGCTGGCGGGCGCGCTCCGGGCACACGGCCTCGGTCCCGGCAGCACCGTCGCCTGCTATCTCTACAACTGCCCCGCGTACTTCGAGACCTTCCTGGCCGCTCTCAAGATCCGCGCGGTGCCTGCGAACGTGAACTACCGCTACAGCGGCGCCGAGCTGCGGGCGCTGCTCGAGAACTGCGAGGCCGAGGCGCTCTTCTTCGACTCGTCGCTGCGCGAGCGGGTCATGTCGGTCCGCCACGAGATCCCCTGGGTGCGGCTGCTCGCCGAGGTCGAAGGGGCTGGCTGCGCCACTCCCCTGCCCGGAACCTGCGGCTATGAGGAGCTGATCGCCTCGTCCGCGCCGGCCGTCCGGGTCAGCCGCAGCGATCAGGATGTCTTCCTGTCGTACACGGGCGGGACCACTGGCCTGCCCAAGGGGGTCCGTTACACGATTGGCCGCGGCGTGGCGAACTCCCTGAAGTTGCGTGAGCTCTTCCTCGGCACGAGCACCGAGCTCGGCATCGTGGACTACGCGGTCGAGCAGGCACGTAACGGCGATAGCGTGGTCGCGATCCCGGCGTCGCCGCTCATGCATAGCACCGGGTTCACCTTCGCCTCGCTCCCCACGCTAACCTCGGGAGGCCAGGTGGTCACGCTCGAGAGCAAGTCATTCGACGCCGGTGAGCTCCTCACCACGATCGGTGCGGTCCGGGCCCAGATAGTGGCCATCGTGGGCGACGCGTTCGCGCTCCCCCTGCTGCGGGCCCTCGACGCCGGCGCGTCGGCCGACGGCTACGACACCTCATCGCTTCTGGCCCTGTGCTCAGCGGGCACCGGGTGGAGCGCCCGGGTCAAGCAGCGCCTGCTCGAGTACCTGCCGCAAGCTGTCCTGCTCGACTTCTGCGGGTCCACCGAAGGGGTCACCTACGGCTTCCGCCAAGCGCGGCGGGGAGGCCCGGCCTTCACCGCCAACTTCGAGGCGGCCCGCGGTCTCCGGGTGATCGGCCCGGATCGGCGGGAGCTGCCCCGCGGCGAGGTCGGACTGCTGGCCGGCCCGACGCCCGCTTCGGGCTACCACAAGGACCCGCAGCGGAGCGCCGCCACCTTTTTCACCGTCGACGGCGAGCAGCTTGCCGTACCCGGCGATCTTGGCCGGATCGAGGCCGACGGCACCGTGACGCTGATCGGCCGGGGCACGAGCGTGATTAACACGGGCGGCGAGAAGGTCTACCCGGCGGAGGTGGAGGCGGCCATCAGCGAGCTGGCCGGCGTCGAGGAATGCCTGGTCGCGGCCGTCCCCGATGAACGCTTCGGCCAGCTGGTCGCCGCCATGGTCGTGGCCGCGGCGGATCGCCACCTGGACGCCTGCGACGTGACCGCCGCCGCCAGGCGGTCCCTGGCCGGCTACAAGGTCCCCCGGCTGGTCGTCTTCGTCGACAACGTGCCCAGGATGCCCAACGGGAAGATTGACTACCCGGCGGCCCAGGCGGCGCTGGCCCGCCACGCTCCTCTTGGGATGAGGCTCACGCCCTCGGAATAAAGTTGATTTAACTATTTAATATCATTATGCTCAATGGGGGTGGCGGAGGGAGGGTGGCTCACTGGCTCGAGCAGGAGGAATCATGGCAGGGACACTGGACGGCAAGCGGGCCATCGTCACCGGCGGCGGCCAGGGGATCGGCCGCGGCATCGCACTCGCCCTGGCCGCCGAGGGCGCGGCTGTCGCGCTGGTCGGCCGCACCGAGTCCAAGCTGCTCGCGGTGGAGGCGGAGATCTCCAAGCCCGGCGGCACAGCGCTGCCCCTCGTCGCGGACGTGACCCGGCCCGCCGACATCCAGCGCTGCGTGGAACGGACCGTCACCGAACTGGGGGGCATCGACATCCTGGTGAACAACGCGCAGATATCCGCACTCGGCTCGATCCTCGAGGTCTCCGACGAAGCCTTCAGCGCATGCTGGGAATCCGGGCCGCTGGCCGCGTTCCGGCTGATGAAAGCCTGCCATCCGCACCTGCGCCCGGGCAGCGTCGTCATCAACCTCGGCAGCTCAACCACGGTGAACCCGCTGCCCGCCGGCCGCGGGGTCTACGCCGCGGCCAAGGCGGCGACCCAGACACTGAGCCGGGTGGCCGCGACGGAGTGGGGGCCAGCCGGCATCCGGGTCATCACCGTCCTGCCCGCCGCGACCAGCCCGGCCGCGGAGGCCTGGCGGCAGGCCAATCCGGCTGAATACGTGCTCAGTATGTCCAGCATCCCGCTCCGCAGGCTCGGCGATCCCGTGACAGAGATCGGCCCGGCCGTCGCCTTCCTGTGCGGGCCCACGGCGACCTACATCACCGGCACCACGATTACCCTCGACGGCGGACAGGCCTATCTGCGCTAAAGCCCCGGCCTGTGCTGGCTCCTTCGGCGGCCTCAGGCCATGGTGAGGCCGCCGCTGACCGACAGTGTCTGCCCGGTGATGTAGGCGGCCTGGTCGGAAGCGAGGAAGGCGACCGCGGGCGCGATGTCGGCGGGCTGGCCGACCCGGCGCAGCGGGATGGCCCGAGACAGCCCGTCCCGCAGCTTCTGGCTGTAGGCGGCCACCTGGCCGAGCAGTGCCGTGTCGGTCGGGCCGGGGCAGACGTTGTTCACCGTGATGCCATGGCGGGCCACTTCCCTGGCCAGCGCCTTCCCGAAGGCGATGATCCCGCCCTTGGTGGCGGAATACACCACCTCACCTGAGGAGCCGACCCGGCCGGCGTCCGATGCGATGTGGATGATCCGCCCGCTGCCCCGCTCGATCATCGCGTCAAGGACCGCGCGAGTGACGGTGATGGTGCCGCGCAAGTTGACCGCGATGATCTTGTCCCAGGTCTCCTCGGAGGAGTCCACGAAAAGCTCGATCACGTCGATGCCCGCGTTGTTGACCAGGATGTCCGGCGGTGCTAGCTCAGCGGCCACCCGGCTCACCGCGGCCCGGACCGCCGCGCCGTCCGCGATGTCCACGGCCACGCCCACGGCTCGCGCGCCGTGGCGCTCGGCGATGCCCGCCGCGGTCTTCGCGGCGGCCGTGTCGTCCAGGTCGCATACTGCGACCGCCGCGCCCTCGGCGGCCAGGGCCGCCGCGACCGCCGCGCCGATGCCCCGGCCGGCCCCGGTGACCATCGCTGTTTTCCCCTGCAGCCGCATGCACCCTCCCAGGAACCCGCCTCGCCCGCAGACGAGGACCTGTCAGTATATAGGTAACTTATTATACTCATAGGATTTGAACGGGCGCCACCAGGGAGCCTGACCGGGGGGCCCCGCGGGTCAGCCGAGGAGATCAAGCACCGTGGTCATCGACTTGTTCAGCAGCAGGTAGTTCTCCGCCTCATCGAGGTGCACCCGCCAGAGCGCCTCGGCCTCGCCGGCCTGCCGGGCCGCCACCAGCTCGACCAGCCGGACATGCGCGCGGAATCCCCGCTTGTTCGCCCGCACGTTGTCCGGGCTGCCGGCGTCCAGGTCCACATGCGACCAGTTGGCCAGCTCGATGATGTGCCTGACCATGCCGTTGAGCACGGTCAGCGTCTCATTGCCTGCCAGTTCCACCACGAGCGCGTGAAACTCCATGTGCGCGCGGATGAACGCCTGCGGGTCATCCATCAGCCGCTCCGCCTGCGCCACGGCGGTCCGGAGACGCGTCAGGTCCTGCTCGGTCCGGCGCTGCGCCAGCAGCGCCGCGCACGGGGCCTCGATAAAGGTCCGGGCATCGTAGACGTCCTGGAGGGTCGTGCCGCGGTACTCAAGCACCAGACCCGCGTAGCTGGCCGCCACGTTCCCGTTCGGCACGTGCACGCGGGCGCCGCCACGGGCGCCCCGCCGGATGCTGATCAGCGACTCCGACTCCAGCACCCGGTAGGCCTCCCGCAGCGTGGGCCGGGACACGGCGAACTCGGCCATCAGCGCCGCCTCGGACGGCAGCGCGTCACCCTCGGCCAGCTCGCCGCGCACGATCTTGCGCCGCAGTTCCGCGGCGACAAGCTCAGCGGTCTTCGGCACCCGGATCCGCTGGCCGAACGGGCGGACGCCGGCGGGTCCAGCCAGCCGGACCCGCACCGCGTCATGGGCCGGCCCGGTGTCCTGGGCTGGCACCGGGTCATCGGCAGGCAGCTGCACGCTCATCGGAATCGCGGCGTGGAGACCCCGGCCTTCAGGCCGGGGAGGAAACGCCGCTTCACCTCCCCGGAAATGTCAGCAGTACCCGATAGTTTGTTCGCATGTCCAGGTACCGGCTCAACCCCACCCCCGCGCAGGAAGCGGTGCTGCGGGACCACTGCGGCCACGCCCGGTACACCTGGAACCTGGCCGTCGAGCAGCACTCCCACTGGCACCCCGGCCGGGCGAGCGCGCCGGGCTACCTGGAACAGTGCCGGCAGCTCACCCAGGCGAGGGCCGGGCGCCCATGGCTGGCGGCCGGCTCCCAGACGGTCCAGCAGCAAGCCCTGCGCGACTTCACCCAGGCCATGACCGCATTCTTCGGCCCGAAGAACGCGGCCGGGCGGCCGTCGTGCGCAAAGCCGGCCGGAACGAGGGATTCCGGATCGTCGGCCGCGGGCGGCAGTGGGACGTGGGCCGCCTGTCCCGCCACGTCGGCCAGGTCTGGGTGCCCAAGGCCGGGTGGGTCCGGTTCCGCTGGTCCCGTGACGCGGCGGCTGCAGCGCAAACTCGCCCGCGCCACGCGGGGATCGAACCGCCGCGGCCGGGTCAAGCACGGGATCGCCCGGCTGAAGGCCCGGGAGGCGGACCGGCGCAAGGACTGGGCCGAGCAAGTGTCCACTGTCATCGCGCGGCGGTTCGACCTGATCCGGGTCGAGGACCTGCAGGTCGCCACCATGACCCGGGCCGCGAAGGGGACCCGGGAGAACCCGGGCCGGAACGTCCGGGCCAAGGCCGGGCTGAACCGGGGCATCCTGGCCTCGGGGTGGGGTTTGCTGGTGCGCCGGCTGGAGGACAAGGCTCCGGGCCGGGTGGAGAAGATCAGTCCCGCGTTCACGAGCCAGCGGTGCTCGGCGTGCGGGCGGGTGGACCGGGGCTCGCGTGAGAGCCAAGCCGTGTTCCGGTGCACTGCCT